>JAHJOG010000123.1 GCA_018820395.1 Gammaproteobacteria bacterium
CGCCCACGTCGCTCAGCCGCGCCGCATCGAGCACCGCTGCCAGACCGAGCCGTGCGGCATCGCGCGCGAGCACGCGGCGCGGGCCGAAGAGATGGATGCGTTCGCGCTCGGTGGGTGCGAGCGCGGCCAGCGCCTTGAGCGCGATCTCCGGCCCGATGCCGTTCGGGTCGCCGACGGCGAGCGCGAGCCGGCGAGCGCGCGACGGCGCCTGGAGCAACGCCGCCGTCACAGCGGCAGGGCCATCAGCGTGTCGGTCACCGTGCTGTCGCACACCGCGACGCGGGACGCGAGCAGCAGCTGGCCGTCCTGTCGCACGAAGCGGTCGACGTAGACGCCGGTGGCGAAGACCTCGGTCTCGCCGGTGGCCATGATGCGAACCACCAGGAAGGGCGTGCGCGCCTTGGCGTGTTCGCCTTCGGCTTGTTGCAGGAGCGGAATGCCCAGCAGATGCCGGTAACGCTGGCGCTCGTAGATGTTGGCTTCGCGCAGCGCGGCGATGCGGTCCTGCAGCATCGCCTTGGAGTCGGCGTAGACGATGCCCGCGGGCAGCCCGTCGCGCTCGTTCTCGGCGTGGGTGATTCGGTAGTGGCAGTCCTCGACGAAGAAATCGGGCCAGCGCTCGAGTTCGTCGCTGTCGATGGCTTCGGCATAGGCCGCGTTGAAGGCGCACAGCGCCAGCAGATCGATCATGGTCTTGTCTCGGGTCGTGGGTCGGGTCGGGTCGCTCGCGTGTCAGACGGCCATGTGCTGGCGGTACGCCTTCCAGAAGCCGCGCACCGAGGCTTCGGTGGCCCGGCCTTCGCTCGACTCGGCGCTGTCGCCGCCCATCTCGACGATCGCGTCGTGGTCGCCGGCCCCGGCGATGCCGCGCTGTACGAAGCCGCCGACCGCGCCGTCTTCCATCGAGATGAAGCCGGCCGGCCCCACCAGGTTGGATTGCTTCAGCCGCGTCTTGCGCTGCTCGGGCGTGTCGTCGACATAGCCGATGTAGGTCCAGTTGAGCTCGGTGCGCTCCACGCCCTTGGGCAGGATCTGCCGTACGGCCAGGCAGTTCTGGATCTGCTGCAACACGAAGCCGGGAAACACCGACAGGATCTGCAGCGTGACGCCGTCGTCGTATTCCTTGAAGCCGGCCAGAAGGCTCGGGTCCTTGAGGCGGTAGCGGTCGGTGTCCGAGCGCAGGCCCTGCTCCTTGTACGAAGCGTCCTTTTCCGCGGCGAGGTCGATCATCGAATAGCTCACGTGGTGGCCGCCGGTGTCGTCGACGATCACGCCGCCCTTCTGCGAGAGGCGGTTGAGCTCGAAGGTGGTGAAGAACAGGTGCAGCAGGCTCGCGTGGTAGCTGTCCTTCACGTTCTCGAAGTAGAGCTTCCAGTTGTTGGGCAGCGCCTGGGTGAAGCGGCCGATGACTTCGACCGGCTTGTGCAGCACGCGCTCGATGCGCTCGCAGATTTCTTCGCCCAGGTATTCCTCGATGCCCGGAACGTCTTCGCTGAAGCTGCCGAAGACCAGTCCGCAGAAGGTGGCCACGCGCAGCTTGCGTGGGCCGTGGTCTTCCTTGCAGAAGCCGGCGGGCATGCCGCCCTGGCCCTTGACGCCTTTTTCGAAGGCGATGCCGGTCAGGTCGCCCTGGCGGTTGTAGCTCCACGCGTGGTAGACGCACTGGAAATTCTCGGCGCGGCCGGATTTTTCCAGCGCGATGAGTGCGCCGCGGTGCGCGCAGCGGTTCTCGAAGGCGTAGATCTCGTCGTCGGCATCGCGCACGACGACCACTGGCGTCTCGCCCGCGAAGGTGGTGCGGTAGCTGCCGGCCTCCGGCAGTTCGGCTTCCAGGCAGAGGTAGTTCCACACCTCGCCGCGGAAGATGCGCGACTGCTCTTCGGCAGCCAGCGCCCGGTCGGTGTAGACCGCGAAAGGAATGCGCGTGAGGCCGGGGCCGGCCCACTGGATGGGATGTTCGCTGGTGCTTTGCTGCATGGCTACTCTCACTCGACGGTGACGTTGGCGCTCTTGATGACCTTGTCCCACTTCTCGGACTCGCTCTTGATGAAGCTGCCGGTGCGGGCGCTGTCCCAGCCGCGCGCTTCGGCGCCCTGGTCGGTGAAGCGCTGCTTGACGTCCGGCAGCGCCAGGGCGTCGGCGATGGTCTTCTGCGTGGCATTCGCGACGGCCGGGGGCGTGCCGGGGGGCGCGACCACGGCGAACCACGTCACCGCGTTCATCTTGGGCAGGCCCTGCTCGGCGAAGGTCGGCAGATCGGGCATGGCCTTGGAACGCTGTTCGTCGGCCACGGCGAGGATGCGCAGCCTGCCCTGGCGGTGGTATGGCATCGACGAGCTCAGGTTGTCGAAGAACACGTCGACCTGGCCGCCGATCAGATCGACCAGCGCCGGCGCGGTGCCCTTGTAGGGGATGTGGATCATCTCGGTGCCGGTGAGCTGCATGAAGAGGCTGGCCGTCAGGTGCGAAGTCGAGCCGTTGCCCTGCGAGGCGTAGCTCACCTGCCCGGGATGCGCCTTGAGGTAGGCGATGAACTCGGTCACGTTGCGCACCGGCAGCTTGGGGTTGATCACCAGCACGTTCGGCACCGTGGCGAGCACCGTGACGGGCACCCAGCGCGCCGGGTCGAAGGCCATCTTCTTGTAGAGGTTCTGGTTGATCGCGATGGGGCCTGGCGGGGAGGCGAGCATCGTGCTGCCGTCCGGCTCCGACCGGAAGACCACGTCGGCGCCGATGTTGCCGCCGGCGCCGGTGCGGTTGTCGACGATCACGCCGTCGGGATAGTGCGACGAGATCTTCTCGGCGATCACGCGCGGCAGCACGTCGGCGGTGCCGCCGGCCGGGAAGGGCACGACCAGCTTGAGCGACTTGGGGGTCTGGGCGGCTACCGTGCCGATCAGGCAGGCGCCGGCGAGGCAGGCGATGCCTAGGCGCTGGGCGAGTTTCGAGATCATGTTTTCTGTCTCCGGTCAATCGGTGGGGATGGCTCTCAGTGTGTTTGCTTGATCCAGCGCAAACAAGCTAGATTTGCGCTATGCGCAAAAAGCCGGTTGGCGCCTCTTCGGATCCCGCTCTGGATGCGGGTCTTCCCCAACGCGACTTCGTCGCTTCGCTGCAGAAGGGGCTCGACGTCCTGACCTGCTTCGGCCGGCAGCACAGCCGACTCACGGTGTCGGAAGTCGCCCGGCTCACCCACGGTTCGCCGGCGTCCGCGCGGCGCTCGCTGCTCACCCTGCAGTCGCTGGGCTACCTGGACAGCGACGGCAAGCGCTTCTGGATGCTGCCGAAGACCTTGCTGGTGGCTCACGCGTATCTCGCGTCGCGGCCCACGCCGTCGCTGGCGCAGCCGATGCTCGACGCGTTGTCCGAGCGCACGCGCCAGTCGGCGTCGCTGGGCAAGCTGCTCGGCGACGACGCCATCATCATTGCCCGGTCGACCGCGCGCCGCAGCCTCAGCACGGGGCTGGGCATCGGGGCTCGCTTGCCGGCGTATTGCTCTGCGCTCGGGCGGATCCTGCTGGCCAGCCTGCCGCCGGACGAAGCGCGGGCGCGGGTGCAGGCCATGCCGATGCGCCGCCTGACTGCACGCACGGTCTGCGAGCCGGAGGAGGTGCTTGCGATCGTCGAGCGCTGCCGCGAGGAAGGCCACGCGAGCAGCGACGGCGAACTCGAACTCGGCGTGCGCTCGATGGCGGTGCCGGTCTGCGACCGGGCCGGAACGGTGGTGGCGGGCATGAGCATCTCGGTGCGCGCCGAGCGAATGACGCTGATGGAATTTCGCGATGCCTTCCTGCCTGCATTGCAGAAGGCGCGCACCCACCTGGCGAGCCAGCTTTACCCCGAATGAATGGGGTCCGGCATGGCCAGCGCGACTGAACTTTCGACCCCGGATTTGCTCCTATGATCGCTCACCCGAGTGCCGTGCGAAGGCGCCAAGAATCCAGAACAACGCCCTGCTTTCGCATTCCGGCTTCGCTTGAAAACGAAGCGACGGCCCTCACTTTCCCGCCACGGCGGGTCATTTCCTGCTCCACGGAGAAATCAACTTGAAACGAATCGTCCTGTTCGTCCTGACCAACGTGCTGGTGGTCGCCGTGCTCGGCGTGGTCGCCAGCCTGCTCGGCGTGAATCGCTACCTCACGGCGAACGGCCTGAACCTCACCATGCTGCTCGGCTTCGCGCTGGTGATCGGTTTCGGCGGCGCGTTCATCTCACTGCTCATCAGCAAGCCGATGGCCAAGTGGTCGTCGGGCGTGCGCGTCATCAACGACCCGCAGTCGCCGGACGAGGCGTGGATCGTGCAGACGGTCCGCCGCTTTGCCGACAAGGCCGGCATCGGCATGCCCGAGGTCGGCATCTTCGAAGGCGCACCCAATGCCTTCGCGACCGGCGCCTTCAAGAATTCGTCGCTGGTGGCGGTGTCCACCGGTCTGCTGCAGGGCATGACGCGCGAAGAGGTCGAGGCGGTGATCGGCCACGAGGTGGCGCACATCGCCAACGGCGACATGGTGACCATGACCCTGATCCAGGGTGTGATGAACACCTTCGTCGTGTTCCTGTCGCGCGTCATCGGCTACGCGGTCGACAGCTTCCTGCGCCGCGGCAGCGACAACAATTCCGGGCCCGGCATCGGCTACTGGGTCACCACCGTGGTGCTCGACATCGTGCTGGGCTTCGCCGCCGCCATCGTGGTGGCCTGGTTCTCGCGCCAACGCGAGTTCCGCGCCGACGCCGGCGCCGCCCACCTCATGGGCCGCAAGCAGCCCATGATGAACGCGCTCGCGCGCCTCGGCGGCCTGCCCGCCGGTGAACTCCCGAAGACGGTGGAAGCCATGGGCATCACCGGCGCGGTCGGCAAGCTCTTCGCCACGCACCCGCCGATCGAAGAGCGGATCGCTGCGCTGCAGAACGCGCAGGGCTGATAGGGGGCGGAACGCAAGGGTCGGGGCGCGGTCGCCATGAGCGACTGCGACTGCTGAGGTGATTGCGTCAGTCGTGCTAGTCTTACCTAATGTCGATCGATCAGCTGGAGGTATGACATGCAGGCTACCGCGACCTTGTCTTCTAAGTTTCAGATTTCGGTGCCCAAGGCGGTGAGGGAGGCGCAGCATTGGGAGGCTGGGCAGGAATTCGTCTTCATACCGAAAGGCAAAGGCGTCTTGGTCATGCCCGTTCCAGAATTTGCGGACTTGGCCGGCATCGCCAAAGGTGCACGCAAGGACGGCTTTCGCGATCGGAAGGACCGCTATTGATGGCCTCGGGTCTTTGCGTGGTAGACACGTCGGCGTGGATCGAGTGGTTGGTGGGCAGTCAGATCGGAAAGAGGCTTGGCGCCGGGTTTCCCGGAAAGGTCGATTGCATCGTTCCAACGATCGTTCAGCTCGAGTTGTACAAATGGCTGATGCGCGAAGCGGATGAAGATCAGGCCGACCAGGTCATCGCCTTCACCCAGAAGTGCCGCGTGGTGCCAATGGACACGTCGATCGCCCTCTTGGCTGCCGAAATGCATCGCCAGCACAAACTGGCGACTGCAGATGCCATCGTTTATGCCACCGCGTCGAGTGCAGGCGCTTCTCTGCTGACCTGCGATTCCCATTTCGACGGGCTTCCGAACGTTCGAATGTTCGCGAAGGTTTGACTGCGCCGCGTGTCCGGCAGCGTCCTGATCAGGCGTTCGCGCCCGACACCATCGCCCGCGCCACCGCCTCCGCCACCCGGATCCCGTCGACGCCTGCAGACAAGATGCCGCCCGCGTAGCTGGCGCCTTCGCCGGCCGGGTAGAGGCCGCGCACGTTGAGGCTCTGAAAGTCGTCACCGCGCGTGATGCGGATAGGCGACGAGGTGCGCGTCTCGACGCCGGTCAGCACCGCGTCGTGCCGGTCGAAGCCCTGGATCTTGCGGCCGAAGGCGGTGAAGGCTTCGCGCATCGCGGCAATGGCGTAGTCGGGCAGGGCGGCATGCAGGTCGCCTGGCGTCACGCCAGGCTTGTACGACGGCTCGACGTCGCCGAGCACCTTGGACGGCGTTCCGGCCACGAAGTCGCCGACCAGTTGTACAGGCGCGCGGTAGTCGCCACCGCCCAGGACAAAGGCGCGCGATTCGAGTTCGCGCTGCAGTTCGATGCCGGCCAGCGGCGAGGCCAGGCGGCCGTCGTGCCAACCCGGATAGTCCTTGGGATCGATGCCGACGACGATGCCCGCGTTGGCGTTGCGTTCGTTGCGCGAATACTGGCTCATGCCGTTGGTCACGACGCGGCCGGGCTCGCTGGTGGCGGCCACGACCGTGCCGCCCGGGCACATGCAGAAGCTGTAGACCGAGCGGCCGTTGCTTGCATGGTGGACCAGCTTGTAGTCGGCCGCGCCCAGAAGCGGATGGCCTGCATGCCGGCCCCAGCGGGCGCGGTCGATCAGGCCTTGCGGGTGCTCCACGCGAAATCCGATCGAGAAGGGCTTGGCTTCGATGTGCACGCCGCGCGCATGCAGCATCTCGAAGCTGTCGCGCGAACTGTGGCCGAGCGCCATCACGACGTGGTCGGCGCGCAGTTCGACGGTGTGGCCGGTGCGCTGGTCGAGCACGCTGAGCCCGCGCAGCGCGCCGTCTTCGATCAGCACGTCGGTCACGCGCTGTTCGAAGCGGATCTCGCCGCCCAGCGCGATGATCTGCTCGCGCATGTGCTCGACCACCTTGACCAGCTTGAAGGTGCCGATGTGCGGATGCGCGACGTGCAGGATCTCGGGTGGCGCACCGGCGCGGACGAATTCCTCCATCACCTTGCGGCCCAGAAAGCGCGGGTCCTTGATCTGGCTGTAGAGCTTGCCGTCGGAGAACGTGCCGGCGCCGCCTTCGCCGAACTGAACGTTCGATTCGGGGTCGAGCACGCTCTTGCGCCACAGGCCCCAGGTGTCCTGCGTGCGCTGGCGCACGGTCTTGCCGCGTTCGAGCACGATCGGCCGAAAGCCCATCTGCGCGAGCACCAGCGCGCAGAAGATGCCGCAGGGACCGAAGCCGACGACCACGGGGCGTGGTGCCGCATCGGCGGCCTCATCGGCCGGCGCGTGGAAGGGCGCGCGCCAGCGCATGTCCGGCGTGGGGCCGATGCGCGCGTTGTCCGCAAAGCGCTCGACGAGGCGCGCTTCGAGCGCCGGGTCGGTCAGCGTCGCATCGACGATGTAGACGCGCAGCAGTTGCGGCTTGCGCGCGTCGAAGCTGCGCTTGAAGACGGTGACGCCGGCGAGCGCCTCGACGTCGACGCCGAGCGCCGTGGCCACGGCCTGCGGCAGGGCCGCGTCGTCATGGTCGAGCGGCAGCTTGATTTCGGAGATTCGGATCATGACGTCAGGCCCGTGGCGATCGGGCAGTGGTGTGGACCGCCTGCGGATTGTAATACACTCTTGTACTACACGAGTGCGATCATGACCCTCTCCATCCGACTGCCCGTAGAAGACGAGCGCCAATTGGAGCGCGCTGCGGCCGCGCTGCACATCAGCAAATCCGAATTCATCCGCAGGAGCATTGCGGCTTACGCTAGCAAGGTGGTGTCGCCCGATGCTGCGGCGGCCGAGATCGACGCGCTTCACATCGGCCGAGGGGGAGGCCTGCGCCGCCCCGAGCAGGTGAAAAACCCCGCGCGGCGGGCCATTCTGGAGCGTCTGCGTGAAAAGCACGGATACCCTCGCTGACACCGGATTCCTCGTCGCCCTCTTCAACGATGGCGACCCGCATCATCGAGGCGCTGTCGACATGCTGGCTCGGCTCGCCGGCAAGCGCATCTACACGGTGTGGGAAGTCCTGACCGAGGCCGGACATTTGCTCGACGACATCGGCTGGCTGCATCTGCTGCGTTGGGCCTCGGCGGGCCGCCTCACGATCCTGTCGAGCGACCCGGCCGATTTGTCCGAGATGGCGGACTTCACCGAACGCTACGCCGACGGCGGCGCCGATCTGGCCGACGTCGCGCTGGTGTTCGCGGCCGATCGCATCGGGGTGCACAGCGTACTGACGGTCGACCGGAGGGATTTCGATCGGTATCGCAGCCCGGGCGGCCACCGCCTCAAGCGGATCTGGCTGAAGGACTGACCCCGCCGTCTTCAGGCCGCAGGCAGGAAGCCGTCGACCGACAGGTAGCGCTCGCCGGTGTCGTAGTTGAAGCCGAGCACGACGGCATCGGCGGCCAGTTCGGGCAGCTTCTGCGCGATGGCGGCGAGCGTTGCGCCCGAGGAGATGCCGACCAGCATGCCTTCTTCGGCCGCCGAGCGACGCGCCATTTCGCGGGCCGGTTCGGCGTCGACCTGGATCACGCCGTCGAGCAGCGCGGTGTCGAGGTTGTTGGGGATGAAGCCCGCGCCGATGCCCTGGATCGGATGCGGTGAAGGCTGGCCGCCCGAGATCACGGGCGAAGCCACGGGCTCGACGGCGAAGACCTTGAGTTGGGGCCACTTCTTCTTGAGCACCCTGGCGCAGCCCGTGATGTGGCCGCCGGTGCCGACGCCGGTGATCAGCACGTCGATGCCATCGGGAAAGTCGGCGGCGATTTCCTCGGCCGTGGTGCGGGCATGCACTTCGATGTTGGCCGGGTTGTTGAACTGCTGCGGCATCCAGGCGCCGGGCGTGGCGGCCACGATTTCTTCGGCGCGCGCGATGGAGCCCTTCATGCCTTTTTCGCGCGGCGTGAGGTCGAAGCGCGCGCCATAGGCCAGCATCAGCCGCCGCCGCTCGACCGACATGCTGTCGGGCATCACCAGGATGAGCTTGTAGCCCTTGACGGCGGCGACCATCGCGAGGCCGATGCCGGTGTTGCCCGAGGTCGGCTCGACGATGGTGCCGCCGGGCTTGAGCGCACCCGACTTCTCTGCGTCTTCGACCATCGCCAGCGCGATGCGGTCCTTGATGGAGCCGCCCGGATTGGCGCGCTCCGACTTGATCCAGATCGCCTGCGTGGCGGCGCCGAAGAGGCGCTGGATGCGGACGTGCGGCGTGTGGCCGATGGTGTGCAGGATGTTGTCGGCTTTCATGAGGGCTCCTCGGGGATCGGACACGGGACGAATGACGGACCGACATTGTGGCGATAATCGCGGCGTGAAGCACGCCAGGCCGCCGCTGGTGCAAGTCTCGAAAGAGCGCACTGGAGGAACGTCCGGACTGCAAAGGACAGCGCAGGAGCTAACGGCTCTCCACCGTGAGGTGAGGATCAGAGCAACAGAGACGAGTCGGCAACGGGGCAACCCCGCGCCGGGTGAAACGGGCAATCTCTGCGCGCAGCAATACCAAGTAGGCCCATCCGGGGCGGAGCGGTTCGCCGCGACGCGCCGACCTGTGGTTCCGCAGGGCGAGTGGGCGGGTAGGTAGCACCGAGCCGTCTGGCGACAGACGGCCCAGATTGATGGCGGTCACGTCGCGGGAAACCGGGACGCACAGAATCCGGCGTATCGGCGTGCTTCATCTTTTTTGGCTCGCCCCCAGGCTTGCCCACTTCGTGTGGCCGCCAACCCCCTACCGGGGGCAACCCCGACGGCCCGGCAG
>JAHJOG010000124.1 GCA_018820395.1 Gammaproteobacteria bacterium
AGAAGCGTTGTTAGCACTCCGATTAGGCGAGTGCCAATGATAAGGGCGATTCGTGACGTTTCAAGGCCGACGGGCCCGAATCGACCGATTCTTTGACGCCGCGCAGCGTCAGAGCTGGTCGGAAGGCACGAACCACGAGAACAGCAGCAGTTGCAGTCGGGTGAGCATGCTCGAGTCGGGTTCGTCGTCGAGCACCTCGTCCTTGGCGTCGTCTCCCTGGCCGACCCATTGCACCGTCTGGTTGTCGGGCCTGAGTTCCACCCGGTACACGCCCTCCAGGTCGTCCAGCAGATAGGCATAGAGGATGGCGTGGGCCAGCTCGGCACTGTGAACGCGCACGCCGAACTCGGTGTTCAGGCGCTCCGAACGCGGGTCGAGGTTCATCGAGCCGAGCAGCACCCATTCGCGGTCGATCAGCGCCAGCTTGGCATGCAAGCGCCCGCGCGCCTGCTTGAGAAGCCGGTTCAGCTGCACGTTGCGCTTGAGTCGCCGGGTGCTCACTTCCTGCAGTTCGACGCCGAGGCGCAGCATTTCCACCCGGTACCGGTTGTAGTTGATGTTGACCAGCGGTTCGTCGCTGTCGGCTAGCGAATTGGTGACGACCGTGATGCGCACGCCCTGTTTGCGCCCCATCCGGATGCGCGCCATGCCTTCCTCGCCGGGGATGAAATAAGGCGAAACCACCAGCACCTGTGACTTCGCTTGCGCCATTTGCGCATAGGCCTGCATGGCCAGGGTAGGGGTCGTGGCACGGTGCGCGCCTAGTGCCTTGTTCGGGCTGTCCGCCAGCGCGTTGGCTGCGGCGCGCATCCAGGGCAGACGGCCACTGTCGAGCTGCACGCCCAGCGGCGGGTCGCCGAAGATGTCGCGCGCGGGAGGTGGCTCGGGCCGCGGCGCTTGCGCGGGCGAGGTGGCGGCATCGAACTCGCTGGAGAGCGCCTGCACGGACTCGGACGAGCGGGCCACGCTCTCGATCGGGTAGACCACATCGCTGTTCCAGTAGCTGTCGAAGATGCGCGCGGACTCCGGGACCACCGGGCCCGCCATCAACAGCTCGAAGTCGATGAAGTTGGCGACATCGCTTCGCAGGAAGTATTCATCCGCGAGATTGCGACCGCCCGCGATGGCGATGGCGCCGTCGGCGATGAAGAGCTTGTTGTGCATCCGGTGATTGAGCCGGCGAAAGTCGGTGAAGAAATCCAGCCAGCGCGTCGCCGAATGCTCCCGCCCATTGGCGAACGGATTGAAGAGGCGGACTTGGGCGTTCGCCTCGCTCGCCAGCGCCAGCAGGAGCGGGTCGAGCCCGGTCGTGTAGAAATCGTCGAGCAAGAGCCGCACGCGAACGCCGCGCCGCGCCGCGTCCCGCAGTTCGCGCAGGATCAGCCGGCCGGTTTTGTCATTGCCGAGCTGATAGGACTGCACATCGAGTGACGACTGCGCCCGGCGCAGCAGTTCGATCCGAGCATCGAGCGCGAAGCTCGCCTGGGGCAGGGGCCGGATGGCTGAGAGGCCGCTTTTGGGCGATGCGAACGGTGCGGCGATGCGCCCGAGCTCGCTGCCCTCTGGCAACGGAATCGCCAGCTGCGGAGGATCGGTACTGCGCTGGGCGGGCAACCCGGCGCAACCGGCAGAGAGGCACGCCCAGCCGACCACGACGAAGAGCAACCATGCTGAAAAACCGGCGCGAGCTTTGGACATGCGGCAACCGCCTCTGCAGGCGCGTCTCTCATCTTGCTGAGGCGGCCATGGTAGCCGCGCAGCGGCGCGCCATGCATTTCAGATTGCCTCATCAGCATCTTCATGAATAGAATGCGAATCGTTATCATTTGTATAAAAATCTGACTGCGCATGAAATTCGGTCTGAAGAGCTGCCGCACGGCCTCCACCGTTCTGGGATGTCTGGTGATTCCGCTGCCCCAATGGGCATGGGCCCAGGCCGCCGACACCCCGGCTTTGCCCGAAATCCGCGTCGACGCCAACGCTGCACCGGAAACCGCCACCTCGCCGGTGATCGGCTACCGCGCCAAGAACGCCGCGACTGCCACCAAGACCGACACCCCGCTCGCCGAGACGCCCCAGGCGGTCACGGTCATCACGCGGGACCAGATCGTCGATCAGGGCGCTGCCAATCTGCAGGACGCGCTCAACTATGCGGCCGGCGTGCGTTCCGACGCCTACGGCCTCGACTCGCGCACCGACTCAGCGCGTGTGCGCGGCGGCATTCCCGACGAGTACCTCGACGGCTTGCGCAAGAACTTCGACTACTACACGAGCAACGCGCGCACCGACCTTTACACGCTCGAGCGCATCGAAGTGCTGCGCGGGCCGTCGGCGATGCTGTTCGGACAGGGCAGCACGGCCGGCGTGGTCAACATGGTGAGCAAACGTCCCCTGGCGCAGACGCAGCGCGAAATCGGCGTGCAGTTCGGCAGCTTCGGGCGCAAGCAACTGCAGGCCGACCTGACCGGCCCCCTGACAGAGGACGGCAAGTGGTCGTACCGCCTGATCGCAGTGGGCCGCGATGCGGACACCCAGGTCGACTACGTGCGGGACGACCGGAGCCTGCTCGCGCCTTCGCTCACCTGGCGTCCCAGCGCAGACACCTCGCTCACGCTGCAGGCCCTCTGGCAGAAGGACAAGACCGGTTCCACCTCGCAGTTCTTCCCGTGGGAAGGCGTGCTGCTGCCCAACCCGAACGGCCGCATCCCGACGTCGCGCTTCATCGGCGAACCCGGCTACGACCGCTACAACACCGAGCGGTCGACGCTGGGCTGGCTGTTCGAGCACCGCTTCAACGACCGTTGGAGCGTGCGGCAGAACGTCCGCTTCACGCGCAACAACGTCGACTACACCGGCTTCTACGGCGACTCGTTCACGCTGCCCGGCGGCTGGGCGGGTGACCCGGTCAACAAGCGACTCTTCGGGCGGTTCGCAGACTCGTCGATCACCAAGGTCGACATGTCGACGGCCGACCAGCATGTGGAAGGGCGCTTCGAGACCGGTGCCGTTCGGCACCAGGTGCTCGTCGGCTTCGACTATGCGCGCTACAAGTTGAATCGCCTGTCGGGATTCGATTTTCCGCAGTACCTGGGTGGCACCCAGCCACTGATCGACGCCTATGCGCCGGTCTACGGCTTGCCTTTCGACCAACCGGAACTGAGTGCCGACCCGCAGTCCAGGCTGCGCCAGACCGGCATCTATCTGCAAGACCAGCTGAAGTTCGGCGACCACTGGATCGTGGTCGCCGGCGTGCGGCACGACCGCGTGACCAACAGCGTCGAAGGGCAGGACGACCAGGAGAGCAGCGCGACATCCAAGCGTCTCGCGCTGCTCTACGCGGCCGACAACGGCTGGTCGCCCTACCTGAGCTATGGCGAATCCTTCACGCCCGTGGCCGGGCTCAACCGAGCCAACCAGCGCTTCACGCCCACGCGCGGCAAGCAGTGGGAAGCCGGCATCAAGTACCTGCCGGCCAATGGCGACGTGAACTTCGGCGCCGCCGTCTATGACCTGCGGGAAACGAACCGGCTGGTCAGCGACCCGAACGATCCGAACAACAGCCTGCAGACCGGCCGGACGAAGACCACCGGTCTCGAACTGGAACTCAAGGCCAGGCTCGCGCGCGACCTGGACCTGATCGCCAACTACAACTACACCGACATCGACAGCGCTCTCGAAGCGGTGCCGAAGCACCAGGCGTCGGTCTGGGGCAAGTACCGCTTCGCGATCGCCGGCAACAATGGTTTCTCGGTCGGTCTCGGCGTGCGGTGGCTGGGGTCTTTCAACGACGGCGCAGCCCCGACCACGCCATCGGTGACCTTGCTCGATGCCCTGTTCGCCTACGACACCGGCCGGTGGCGCTACGCCATCAACGTCGGCAACCTGACGGACAAGGTGTACGTCTCGACCTGCCTGTCGCGCGGTGACTGCTGGTACGGCGCGCGGCGCAACGTGGTGGCCAGCGCCACCTACCGCTTCTGACGCCCATGAAAAGCAGCCACATCAAACGCTGGGCCTGGGTCCACAAGTGGAGCAGTCTGGTCTGCACCGTGTTCATGCTGCTGCTGTGCGTGACCGGTCTGCCGTTGATCTTCCATCACGAGATCGGACACCTGCTGGGCACCGAAGTCGAGTCACCGAAGATGCCGCCCGGCACACCGCGCGCGAGCCTGGACACCGTGGTCCAGACCGCCCATGCGCTGCATCCCGAACGGGTGGTGCAGTTCGTCTCGCACGGCGAAGACGACGACGGCCTGTGGTTCGTCACGCTCACGCCGACGCCGGCTCCCACCGACGATTTCAAGTCGGTCGTCGTCGATGCGCGAACGGCCCAGGTGCTGGCGCAGCCGAAGTTCGACGAAGGCTTCATGTACGTGATGCTCAAGCTGCACGTCGACCTCTTCGCCGGCCTGCCGGGCAAGCTCTTCCTCGGGTTCATGGGCCTGCTGCTGCTGGTCGCCATCGTCTCGGGCGTCGTGCTGTACGCGCCCTTCATGCGCAAGCTCGAGTTCGGCACGGTGCGCCGCGAAGGTCGCGCGCGGCTCAAGTGGCTGGACTTGCACAACCTGCTGGGCATCGTGACGCTCGTGTGGGCCTTCACCGTGGGCGCCACCGGCATGATCAACACCTGGGCCGACCTGATCATCAAGTACTGGCAGCACGACCAGCTCAGCGCCCTGCTGGCGCCTTACCAGGGCAAGCCGCTGGTGCCGGCTGCCGAACGTGCGCCGCTGCAGCGCACCCTGCAGGCCGCGCTCGACCGCGCGCCGGGCATGAAGGTGTCGTTCATCGCCTTTCCAGGCACGGCGTTCTCCAGTCCACACCACAACACCGTGTTCCTGCGGGGCGATCAGCCACTCACTTCGCGCCTCTTCCAGCCGGTGCTGGTGGACGCGCGGACCGGTGAAGTCACCGCAAGCCCGAAGCTGCCTTGGTACTTGACGGCGCTGCTGGTCTCGCAGCCGCTGCATTTCGGCGATTACGGCGGCATGCCCATGCAGATCCTCTGGGCCTTGCTCGATATCGCCACCATCATCGTGCTGGGCAGCGGGCTCTATCTGTGGCTCAAGCGTGGAAGGCCGGTGCCCGCGGCAGCCGCTGCCTCGCGACGGGGCCCCGCACCTTCGCTCGGCCGCGCATCGACCGTCGCCAAGGAGGGCGCATGACTCGCCCGCGCAGCCATTTCAAGGACCTCTGGGGCTGGCCCATCGCATTGGGTTGCCTGACCGCCATCGGCCTCGTCTCGGCCCTCTTCAGCGACGGCGGCGTGGGCGATGCCGTGGCGTGGGTGACGCTGGGGATCCCCGTGCTCGTCTGCGCCTGGTACGGCTGGCGGCGCAAACCGGTCACGGCCAGATCGAATCCCCCACGCCATTGACTCTCTCTCTCCGACCGACGACATCACTCCGACCGAACACGCCATGACTCTTCCCCATTTCTCCCTCCGCTCGTCGGTGGCGGCTACGCTGCTGTGTCTGCCGGCCTTCTGGGCCGCGGCCCAGACCGCCCAGCCTTCCCAGGCGGCTCCTGCGGGTCCGACGCAGCAGCAGCCTGCCGGCACGCTGAACACCTTGACCGTCGAGGCTAGCGCCGACGCGTCCGCCGAAGGCCTGACGAAGCCCTTCGCGGGCGGGCAGGTCGCGCGCGGCGGCCGGGTCGGCATCCTCGGAAACCAGGACGTCATGAGCACGCCGTTTTCGAGCACCAGCTACACCAACGAACTGATCCAGGACCAGCAGGCACAGAGCGTGGCCGACGTCTTGCTCAACGATCCGTCGGTGCGCCAGGCGCGCGGCTTTGGCAACTTCCAGGAGCTCTACGTGATCCGCGGGTTTCCGGTGTATTCGGACGACGTGGCCTACAACGGCCTCTACGGCATGCTGCCGCGCCAGTACATCGCCTCCGAGTTCTTCGAGCGGGTCGAAGTGTTCCGCGGCGCCAACACTTTCCTGAACGGCGCAGCGCCCTTCGGCAGCGGCATCGGCGGCGCCATCAACCTGCTGCCCAAGCGGGCGCCGAACGAGCCCCTGACGCGCGTCACGCTCGGCGCGCAGACGGGCGGCGAAGGCCTGGTGAGCACGGACATCGCGCGCCGCTTCGGCCCCGACCAGAGCACCGGCATCCGGTTCAACGCCGTGCGCCGCGACGGCGGAACCGGCATCGACAACGAGAAGCGCGAACTCAGCGCCTTCTCGCTCGGCTTGGACTGGCGCAGTCGCAACGTGCGCCTGTCGGCCGACGCGGGCTACCAGGACCATGAGCTGCGCGAAGGGCGGCCGAGCGTCACGCCGTCGTCGACCCTGCCGATCCCGCGCGCGCCCGACGCACGCACGAACTTCGCGCAGCCCTGGACCTATTCGAAGGAGCGCGACAAGTTCGCCACCGTGCGCGGCGAAGTCGACATCACCGACAACATCACGGCGTGGGCCGCGGGCGGCGTGCGCCGCAGCAGCGAAGCCAACGTGCTGTCCAATCCGACCCTCACCAGCGCTTTCGGCGACACGCGAAACACGCGCTTCACCAACACGCGCGAAGACGAGGTCAGCACCGGCGAAATCGGCATCCGCGGCAAGTTCGCCACCGGCCCGATCGGCCACACGGTGGTGGCGTCCGCGGCCACCTTCAGCAACGACCGGTACAACGCGTACGCCATCTCGTCGGGCAGCGTGCTCAACAACATCTACGCGCCCTATGCGTCGGCGTACCCGATCGCGAACGGCCCCGGAGGCTTCGTCGGCAACGACCTGAACGATCCCGGCCTGACCGACAAGATCCGGACGTCGAGCGTCGCGCTGGCCGACACGATGTCCTTCCTCGACGACCGCGTGCTGCTCACGCTCGGCGCCCGCCGCCAGACGATCGAGCAGACCAGCTTCGCCTACACCACGGGCACCCAGACCAGTGACTATGACAAGAGCCGGACCACGCCCGTGGCGGGCATCGTGTTCAAGGCGTCGCCGAACGTTTCGGTGTACGGCAGCTACATCGAGGCGCTGGTCCAGGGCAGCGTCGCGCCGACCGTGACTTCCGGGGGCGTTCCGGTGAGCAATGCGGGCCAGGTGTTCGAGCCCTACCAGTCGAAGCAGAAGGAAGTGGGCATCAAGTACGACGGTGGCGGCATTGGTGCCAGCGCCGCCGTGTTCTCCACGACCCAGCCCAACTACTACATCGTCAACCAGACCTACGGGCCCAATGGAGAGCAGCGCAACCGGGGCCTCGAACTGTCGGTCTTCGGTGAGCCGACCCAGGGGCTGCGGCTTCTGGGCGGCCTGACGCTGCTCGACGCCGAGCAGCGCCGCACCCAGGGCGGCGCCACCGACGGCAACGACGTGATCGGCGTGCCGAGAAGGCAGTTCAACCTCGGCGCAGAGTGGGACGTGCCGGGTGTGCGCGGACTGGCGCTCAACGCGCGCGGCATCTACACGTCGAGTCAGTATGCGGACGCGGCCAACACCCAGCAGGTCGCTGGCTGGACGCGCTTCGACATTGGCGCGCGCTACCTGATCGACATCGGAAACGGGCGCCTGCTCACGCTGCGCGCGCGCATCGACAACGTGCTCAACAAGTCTTACTGGGCTTCCGTCGGCGGCACGCAGGGGTCGAACTACCTCGTGCTGGGCCAGCCGCGAACCTTGGCGCTGAGCGGCACCATCGACTTCTGATGCGGGCGCTGTGGACCGCGGTCCACCGCTGGGCAGGGCTCGCGGTCGCGGCGTTTCTCATCGTCTCGGGGCTGACGGGCGCGGTGATCTCGTGGGACCACGAGATCGACGGCTGGCTCAATCGCACGCTCTACGACACCGAGTCGCGCGGGCCGTTCCGCGACCCGTTCGCGCTGGCGGCTGCTGTCGAGGCGAGCGATGCGCGTGCGCGCGTGGCCTACCTGCCGCTCGGCTTCGAGGAAGGCCACGCGTCGAGCTATTTCGTCCAGCCGCGCACCGATCCTGTCACCGGCCGGCCCTACCACCTCGGCTACAACCAGGTGTTCGTCGACCCGGTCACGGCCGAGATCCGGGGGCGCCGCGATTCAACGGCCGTTTCGCTGTCGCGCGAGAACCTGATGCCGTTTTTGCGCAAGCTGCACTACACGCTGCACGTGCCCGCGATGTGGGGCACCGACCGCGTCGGCTACTGGATCATGGGGGGCGTGGCGCTCGTCTGGCTGCTCGACAGCGTCGTCGCGCTCTACCTGACGATGCCGCGGCGCCTGCGCGCCACCCGCCGTGCGGACCACCGTCCGCCTGCGGCCTGGTGGCGGCGATGGAAGACGTCGTGGGAAGTGCGTTGGCGCGCCGGCGGCTACAAGCTCAACTTCGACCTGCACCGCGCCGGCGGGCTGTGGATCTGGCCGCTGATCATCGTCAT
>JAHJOG010000125.1 GCA_018820395.1 Gammaproteobacteria bacterium
AGGTTGCGCACCAGCTCCTTCAAGAGCGTCGGATTGCCTTCGAGCGACACACCCGGGCTTCCGGGCCCGGCGCCGTCGTAGCCGAGGTCGATGCGCTTCTCGATTGCGCGCGGCACGGCTTCGCGCACCACTTCGATGGTGAGGCGCGCCAAGTCGCAAGGCTGTCTGGCGATGCTCGCGCCGCTGCTTTCGGCGCGCGCGAGCGAGAGAAGCTGGTTGACCGTGTGCGTCGCCCGAACGCTGGCGCGGCCGATCTGCTTGAGCGATTGCTTGAGCTCGTCGGCGTTGGCGCCTTCGCGTTGCGCCAGATCGGCCTGCATGCGTAGGCCGGCAAGCGGCGTCTTGAGTTGGTGTGCGGCATCCGCGAGAAATCGCTTCTGCGTTCCGATCGAGTCGTTGAGCTTGTTCAGCAGGTCGTTGACCGAAAGCACCAGCGGCACCACTTCGAGCGGGACGGCGGATTCGTCCAGCGGACTCAGATCGCCAGGCCTGCGCTCGCGGATGCGGGCCTCGACGATCGACAGCGGCTTGATGCCGCGAACGAGCGCCAGCCAGATCAACAGCACGGCCAGCGGCAGGATCGCGAACTGCGGCAGCAGCACGCCCTTGATGATCTCGGTGGCGAGCACGGATTGCTTTTCGCGCGTTTCGGCGACCTGCAGCAAGACCGGCTGAGCACCGGGCGCGTTCGGGGCGATCCAGAGCGAGGCGATGCGCACCGACATGCCGCGCACCTCGCCGTCGCGCAGGGTCACCGCGCCCGGGAGAGTCGGCTCTTCGACGCCCGGGTGCGGTAGCTCGCGCTCGCCGCTCAAAAGATTGCCGCTCAGGTCGAGCAGCTGGAAGTAAACGCGATCCGCATCGTCGGCGCGCAGGATCTCGCGCATGGCTTGCGGCAGCACGTACTGTGCGCTGCCGTTTTGCGACTCGATGAGTCCGCCGAGCGTCCGCGCGTTGTTCTCGAGCGCGCGATCGAAGGGCGCGTTGGCGATGCCCTGCGCCACCAGCCAGGTGACGCCGATGCTGACCGGCACCAGCAGCAGCAACGGCGTCAGCATCCAGTCCAGGATCTCGCCGAAGAGAGAGCGCTGCGCGCGCTGAAAGAGTTTCAAGGGATCTTTTCGAGGCAGTAGCCCAGACCGCGCACGGTGGCGATGCGGACCGGTCCTTTCTCGATCTTCTTGCGCAGGCGATGGATGTAGACCTCGATGGCGTTCAGGCTCACCTCCTCGCCCCATTCGCACAGGCGTTCGACCAGTTGATCCTTGCTCACGAGCCGCCCCGCGCGCTGCAGCAGCACCTCGAGCAGGCCCAACTCGCGCGCTGAGAGTTCGAGCATCTTTCCGTCGAAGGTGGCGACGCGCCCGGCCTGGTCATAGACGAGCGGACCGTGCTTGATCGCGTGGCTCGTGCCGCCCATGCCGCGGCGCGTGAGCGCCCGAACCCGCGCTTCGAGTTCCTGCAGCGAGAAGGGCTTGGCCATGTAGTCGTCGGCGCCGTAATCCAGACCCTTGACGCGTTCGTCGACGCTGTCGGCGGCGGTCAGCACGAGCACCGGCAGCTGCGAGCCGCGAGCCCGCAGGCGCCGGAGAATCTCGAGGCCGTGCAGATTGGGAAGGCCCAGGTCGAGGATCAGCAGGTCGAATTCGCTGTTGGTCATCAGCGCGGCATCGGCCTGCGAGCCGGTGGCCACGTGGTCGACGGCGGCGCCGGAGGTTCGAAGGCTTCGAAGCAGGGCGTCCGCCAGCACCTGGTCGTCTTCCGCAATCAGTATTCTCATGCGCCGCCTTCTTGTGCGAGAGGCATGTTGACTCGCTTGTCGCCTGCACGGATTCTAGGTGCGCTGCCACGAAATTCATCCTGTGGCATACGCTTCGAGGCCGATGGTCACCACGGTCGCGACGTCATCGCCGACGCTGGCCCTGAATTCGGATTCGGCCTGCGCCACGGCCCCGCGAAACGCGTCGAGCCAGGCCAGCCCGTCGGCCGTGAAGACGACGCGACGCGCGCGCGCGTCGAGCGGGTCGGGACCTCGGGTGATCAGGCCCCACGCCTCGCACTGATTCACCAAGGCCCCCATCGCCTGTTTGGTCATGCCGGCCCGCTCCGCGAGATCGGTGAGTCTGGAGCCGCCCCGTTCCAGGTGCCGAGTGATGTGGATGTGCGCAGCACTGACCTGCGCACGCGCGGCCAGGTTCGACAGCGCCAGCGGAACGTCGGCGTCGTGACTCATGAGGGTGAGCACCCGCTCATCGAAACGTCTCATGGCGTCACCGAGCAGGCGACCGAGATGGGTCTGGCGCCACGCGTCGGACGAGGGTAAATGCACGTTGTGGGGCATCTCCAAATGGTAAGGCAAACTGACCAAAAAATTGGATAAATCCAACTTATCGGAGGCTACACTGCTGTTCAGGCATCCAGCCTGTGATTAAGACCAGCGCTGGCAAATGGCTCGATCAACCACCGACATCAAGGAGATTCACATGGACGCAGTCGTCAAGGGCACAAGCATCGCGGGCGCCAACACCGAAAAGGCCAAGGCCCTGCAGGCCGCATTGGCCCAGATCGAGAAGCAGTTCGGCAAGGGCACGATCATGCGGCTCGGCGAAGGCGAGGCGCTCGAGGACATCCAGGTGGTTTCCACCGGATCGCTCGGTCTGGACATCGCACTGGGCGTGGGGGGCCTGCCGCGCGGCCGGGTCATCGAGATCTACGGCCCGGAATCGTCGGGCAAGACCACCCTCACGCTGCAGGTCATCGCCGAGATGCAACGCCAGGCCGGCACCTGCGCTTTCGTCGACGCCGAGCATGCACTCGACGTGCAGTACGCCCAGAAGCTCGGCGTGAATCTCTCCGACCTGCTCATCAGCCAGCCCGACACCGGAGAGCAGGCGCTCGAAATCGTCGATTCCCTGGTGCGGTCGGGGGCGGTGGATCTCATCGTGGTCGACTCGGTGGCGGCACTCACGCCCAAGGCCGAAATCGAAGGCGAAATGGGCGACTCGCTGCCCGGCCTGCAGGCGCGCCTCATGAGCCAGGCGCTGCGCAAGCTCACCGCCACCATCAAGAAGACCAACTGCATGGTCATCTTCATCAATCAGATCCGCATGAAGATCGGCGTGATGTTCGGTTCGCCCGAAACCACCACCGGCGGCAATGCCCTCAAGTTCTACGCGTCGGTGCGCTTGGACATCCGCCGCATCGGCACCATCAAGAAGGGCGACGAGGCGATCGGCAACGAAACCAAGGTCAAAGTCGTCAAGAACAAGGTCTCGCCGCCTTTCAAGACGGCCGAGTTCGACATCCTCTTCGGCGAAGGCATCAGCCGCGAGGGCGAAATCATCGACATGGGCGTGACGGCCAAGATCGTCGACAAGTCGGGCGCCTGGTACGCCTACAACGGAGAGAAGATTGGCCAGGGCCGGGACAACGCTCGGGAATTCCTGCGCGAGAACCCGTCGCTCTCGTACGAAATCGAGAACAAGGTGCGCGAATCGCTGGGCATTCCGCTGCTGGCCGAGGCGACGGCGGTTCCGTCGGAAAAGTAGGCGCCGGCACGGCCGCAGCCTGGTTCGAATGGCTTTCGCCGCACCGTCCCTCAAGGGCCGAGCGCTTCGCCTGCTGAGCCAGCGCGAACACTCTCGCGCCGAACTCGAGCGCAAGCTGGCCCGGTACGAAGAAACGCCGGGCGAGCTGAAGCAGGCGCTGGACGACCTGGCGGCGAAGGACTTCATCAGCGAATCGCGGGTGGTCGCTTCGGTGCTGCATCAGCGCGCGCCGCGCCTGGGCGCATTGCGCGTGCGCCAGGAACTGCAGCAAAAGGGGATTGCGCCCGAGGCCGTCGCCGAGGCGGTCGCGAGTTTGCAGGACAGCGAACTCGAACGGGCCCGGGCGCTTTGGCAACGGCGCTTCGACGTGCGGCCCGAAGACGCCAAGGAGCGCGCAAGGCAAACCCGATTTCTTTTGGCTCGCGGCTTTTCGGGCGCGGTGGCCGCCAAGGTGTTGAAGGAGAACTCTCGTGACTGAATCGCGTGTCATTACCCAGCGTGCCGAATGCGACTGGCGTGTCGCCTATGCGTTGGCCGCCGACCCGCTGCGCATGCCCGACTGGGCCAGCGGGCTGGCAAAAGGCAAGCTCACGCATGCGGGCAACCATTGGAATCTTCAGACGCCGCAGGGCGCTGCCCGCATCCGCTTCTCGCCAGCCAACGACTTTGGCGTTCTCGACCATTGGGTCACGCCGGACGGCATGGCCGAAATCTACCTGCCGTTCCGGGTGATCGATGTGCGGCCGGGCATTTGCGAGTTCCAGTTCACGCTGCTGCGTCAGCCGACCATGGACGATGCAGCCTTCGAGCGCGACGCAGCCTGGGTCGCGCGGGACCTCGAGGCCCTTGCGCAGCTTCTCGCGAACCGTCCGGCATCGCCCGCTTGAGCGGCGGTCCGCATCGGGCCGAGTCCGCAATGGCTCAGAGATCGAGCATCAGCTTGAGGTTCTGCACCGCGGCGCCGCTGGCGCCCTTGCCGAGGTTGTCGAGCCGCGCGATGACGACCGCGTGGCGATGGTCTTCGTTCGGAAAAACGCGAATCTCGAGATTGTTCGTGTCGTTGAGCCCGAGCGGGTCGATCTTTCCGCTGTCGGTGGGCGGCAGCACCTTGATGAACTGCTCTGGCGTGTTGCTCTTCGCATAGTGCGTTGCCAAGGCTTCGTGCAGGTCGGCGGCGTGCGGCTTGCCTGGCAGGTCGTCCAGATGCAGCGGCAACTGCACCAGCATGCCTTGCTTGAAATTGCCGACCGACGGAATGAAGACTGGCCGGCGCGTGAGCCCCGTGTGCTTCATGATTTCGGGAATGTGCTTGTGCTTGAGGCCCAGCGCGTAGGTCTCGAACAGCGGCGCCTCTCCCTTTTCATACGCCTCAATCATCGTGCGGCCCCCGCCCGAATAACCGCTGACCGATGGCAGGGACAGCGGAAAGTCGCGCGGAATCAAACCGGCGTCCAGCAAGGGACGAACGATGGCGATCGCTCCGGTCGCATAGCAGCCCGGGTTGGCCACGCGCTGCGCGGCAGCCACCGCTTTTGCCTGGCCCGGCATCAATTCGGGAAAGCCGAACGTCCAGTCGGCGTGGGTCCGATGGGCGGTCGACGCGTCGATGATCCGTGGCTTCTTGCCCGGCAGACGATCGATCAGGGCGACCGATTCGATCGCCGCGTCGTCATGCAGACAAAGCACCACCAGATCAACGTCGGCCATCAGCGCGCTCTTGGCGTCGAGGTCTTTTCGGAGTGCGGGGGCGATGCTGACGAGTTCGACCTCAGGCATCGCCTGGAGGCGGTCGCGAATTTGCAGGCCGGTGGTGCCGGCTTCGCCGTCGATGAAGACCTTGGGCATGGTGCAAGCCTCGAAGTTGGCGTGAAAGCGGAGCGACGGAATGCGGATCAGCAGCTAGGTAATGACCACAGCGCCCATCGCTCGTTGGTGCGGCGCACCATGATACAGTGCTCCGATTGCTCGCCGCCAACGAGGCCCCACGGCTGCCGTGGCCCGCGAGCAACAGCCAGATTCCCCGTTCTCAACCTCGTTTCGAGAGACACCCTCATGAAGATTCACGAGTACCAGGGCAAGGAAATTCTTGCCAAGTTCGGTGTGCCTGTGCCTCGCGGCATTCCGGCTTACACGGTGCAGGAGGCGGTCGAAGCCGCCCAGAAACTCGGCGGCCCGGTGTGGGTGGTCAAGGCCCAGATCCATGCCGGAGGCCGCGGCAAGGGCGGCGGCGTTAAGGTCGCCAAGAGCATCGAAGACGTCAAGAAGCTCGCCGGTGAAATCCTCGGCATGCAACTCAAGACGCACCAGACGGGCCCTCTCGGCCAAAAGGTCCGTCGCCTCTACATCGAGGACGGCG
This sequence comes from Gammaproteobacteria bacterium, assembly GCA_018820395.1. GTDB lineage: Bacteria > Pseudomonadota > Gammaproteobacteria > Burkholderiales > Burkholderiaceae_C > Variovorax. The sequence continues at coordinate 5,905 of JAHJOG010000125.1, forward strand.
CCGACATCCAGAAGGAATACTACGTTTCCGCCGTGACCGATCGCGCCACCCAGAAGGTGGCCTTCATCGCGTCCAGCGAAGGCGGCATGGACATCGAGGAAGTGGCGCATTCCTCGCCCGAGAAGATCATCACCGTCTACGCCGATCCCAAGGAAGGCCTCACGGATGCGCAGGCCAAGGAGATTGCCGGCGGCATCGGCATCCCGGCCGACTCGACCGCGCAGGCCGTCGACGTCTTCAAGAAGCTCTACACCTGCTACATGGAAACCGACGCTTCGCTGGTCGAGATCAACCCGCTCAACCGCGACAGCAAGGGCAACATCGTCGCGCTCGACGCCAAGTTCAACTTCGACAGCAACGCGCTGTTCCGCCATCCCGACATCGTGGCGCTGCGCGATCTCGACGAAGAAGATGCGGCCGAGGTCGAAGCCAGCAAGTTCGACCTCGCCTACATCAGCCTCGATGGAAATATTGGTTGTCTGGTGAACGGCGCGGGCCTCGCGATGGCGACCATGGACACCATCAAGCTCTTCGGCGGCGAGCCGGCCAACTTTCTCGACGTGGGCGGCGGCGCCACCCCGGAGAAGGTCACCGAGGCCTTCAAGATCATGCTGAAGAACAAGAACGTCAAGGCGATCCTGGTCAACATCTTCGGCGGCATCATGAAGTGCGACACCATCGCGACCGGCGTGATCGCGGCGTGCAAGGCAGTGAACCTGCAGGTGCCGCTGGTGGTGCGCATGAAGGGCACCAACGAGGTCGAAGGCAAGAAGCTGCTGGCCGACTCCGGCCTGCCGATCATCAGCGCCGACACCATGGCGGATGCTGCCCAGCAGGTCGTCGCTGCGGTCAAGAAAGCCTAAGGAAACGTCATGTCGATCTACATCAACAAAGACACCAAAGTCATCACCCAAGGGATCACCGGCAAGACCGGCCAATTTCACACCGAGAAGTGCCAGGAATACGCCAACGGCAAGAACTGTTTCGTCGCCGGCGTGAACCCGAAGAAGGCCGGCGAATCGATCTTCAACATTCCGATCTTCGGCTCGGTCAAGGAAGCCGCCAAGCAAACCGGCGCCACCGTGTCGGTGATCTATGTCCCGCCACCCGGCGCGGCAGCGGCGATCTGGGAGGCCGTGGAAGCCGACCTCGACATGGCGATCTGCATCACCGAAGGCATTCCGGTGCGCGACATGCTCGAAGTGCGCAACAGGATGAAGGCCAAGGTTGCGGCAGGCGGCAAGGAAACGCTGCTGCTCGGCCCGAACTGCCCCGGACTGATCACGCCCGACGAAATCAAGATCGGCATCATGCCAGGCCACATCCACCGCAAGGGCCGAATCGGCGTGGTCAGCCGGTCCGGCACGCTCACGTACGAGGCGGTGGCGCAACTCACCGAAATCGGGCTCGGCCAGTCGAGCGCGGTTGGCATCGGCGGCGACCCGATCAACGGGCTCAAGCACATCGACGTGATGAAGGCCTTCAATGACGATCCCGACACCGACGCGGTGATCATGATCGGCGAGATCGGCGGTCCCGATGAGGCCGACGCCGCACGCTGGTGCAAAGAGCACATGAAGAAGCCGGTGGTGGGCTTCATCGCCGGGGTGACCGCCCCTCCCGGAAAGCGCATGGGCCATGCTGGCGCGCTGATCTCTGGCGGCGCCGACACGGCCGATGCCAAGCTGGCCATCATGGAAGAAAGCGGCTTCACCGTGACGCGCAATTTCTCGGAGCTTGCCAAGCGGCTCAAAGCGCTCATCTGAACATCAGGCTTCGGGCCTGACTCGGTCACAGAATAAAAGAGCGCTCGCAGGTCTTCCTGCGGGCGCTTTTCAATACACAAAGTGCGAGCAGAGACATGGAATATTTGCAGACAGCCGATTTCTGGATCGGCCTCCTGAAGATCGTTTGGATCAACATCATTCTTTCCGGCGACAACGCAGTCGTCATTGCCATGGCAGCCCGCTCGCTGCCACCGGCGCAGCAGAGAAAGGCCGTTCTCTTCGGCTCGGGCGCCGCGGTGGTGCTTCGGATCGTGTTGACCGTGGTGGCCGCCAAGCTGCTCGCGCTGCCCTATCTACAGATCGTCGGTGGCGCGCTGCTTTTGTGGATCGGCGTCCAGCTCCTGGGTGATGAGGAAGAAGATGACGGCAAGGAAAAGGAATACGGAAGCATGATGGCGGCCGTGCGCACGATCCTGCTGGCCGACCTGGTCATGAGCCTGGACAACGTGATTGCAGTCGCCGCGGCTGCGCAGGGCAGCATGGTGCTGCTCATCCTCGGGCTGGCCATCAGCATTCCGCTGGTCATCTTCGGCAGCACGCTCATGATCAAGCTCATGGAGCGGTTCCCGATCATCATCATGCTCGGCGCTGCTCTGATCGGCTGGGTCGGTGGCGAAACCATGATCAGCGATGTTTCCGTGCACAACGTCCTGGCTGCCAGACCCTGGCTGCACTATGCTGCGGCGGCAGCAGGCGCGGCTTTCGTGGTGATTGTCGGCCGAGCCCTCCAGAAGCGGCCCCATGCCGCAGTTTGATCGGTCGACACTCCCCTGATTTCATGGCGATTTCGAGTTCCAGCGCAACCGCACCCGATTCCGGTCGACGAAGCTGGGAATTCGCCGCATTGACGGACCCGGGCCGTGTCCGCGCCAACAACGAAGACACGATCGCCTGCGACCCCTCGTTGGGCCTGGTGCTGCTGGCCGACGGAATGGGCGGCTACAACGGCGGAGAAGTGGCCAGCGGCATGGCCATCGCGTTGCTCCAGGCCAGTTTCGGCCGCTGGCTGGCCCACGCCGGTCCGGGCGCCCATCCGCGCGCAGTGCGTCGCGCGCTGCAAGCCGGGACCGATGAAGCCAATGCCGCCATCCTCGACGCCGGAGTCGCCAATCTGCAGCTGCAGGGCATGGGCACCACGATCGTCCTTGCCGCGTTCGCTCCGCGCCGCGCCATCGTCGGCCACATCGGCGATTCGCGTTGTTACCGACTTCGCGCGGGTCGACTCGAATTGCTGACTCGTGACCATTCGCTTCTTCAGGAGCAACTCGATTCCGGCGCCATCACGCCCGAGCAGGCTGTCCTGTCGCCGCACCGCAATCTGGTGACGCGCGCCCTGGGCATCGAGCGGCAGGTCGAACTCGAACTGCACGAACACGATGTCGAGACAGACGACCTTTTCCTGTTATGTTCCGATGGTTTGAGCGAGATGGTTCCTGACGGGCAGATTTTCACGCTTTTGTTACAAGATATCGGCCTGCCAGAAAAAGCAACACTTTTGGTTGCATGTGCCAACGACAATGGCGGTCGGGACAACATTTCCGTTGTCTTGGCCCGGGCGGGCGCCATCGAAGAAGGCATGCGACCCGGGTAAGTTTGGTCCATGAACATGACTGTCGCGAGAAGAGGGCCTGCTGTGGTTAAGAAAACGAGACTCAGGAGTCGTTGATGCCGAAAATGATCGTTTCGATCGACGGCGTCGTCATCAAGGAAGTGACGCTTTCCAAGGACCGCACCACGTTGGGCCGGCGTCCTTACAACGACATCGTGATCGACAACCTGGCCATCAGCGGCGAGCACGCCGTGCTGCATCTCATCGGCGAAGACGTCTATCTCGAGGACCTGAACAGTACCAACGGCACCTACGTCAACGGACGGCCGGTCAAGAAGCAAGCACTCGAGCACAACGACGTGGTCGAAGTCGGCAAGTACAAGATCCGCTACCTGCTGCGCAGCAACCCGCAAGAGCTTGCCAAGGCGCCGCGCGCCGTGCAGCCGCCGAACCCGCCTGGTGCAGTTCCGCTCACTTCCGCTCCTACGGTCCAGTCTCCACTGGGCAGCGCCCCTGGCGTGGCGCTGATTCGCGTTCTGTCGGGCTCCGGTGCGGGCCGTGAGTTGTCGCTGCACAAGGTCGTGACAACCATCGGCAAACCCGGCGTGGCGGTTGCTGCGGTCACGCGGCGGCTCAACGGATATGTCGTCGCCCCCATCGACGGCGGTACCGAACTCAATGGCGAACCGCTCGGCAAGGACGCCGTCGTGCTGCAAGACGGCGATGTGCTCGAACTCGGCGGCGCGCGGATGCAGTTCGTCCTGAGCTGACCCCAAGCAAGCATTGCGCAAGCACCTGCCGCGCATCGGCGTCACGCTATTGCCGGTGATGCTGGCCTTGCTGCATGCCGTCGGCGTGTGGCATCTCCCTTTCGTCGAGCGGCTCGACAAATTCGTCTACGACCTGCGGTTGCGCGCCACCATGCCGCGCACCCTCGACCCGCGTATCGTCATCGTCGACATCGACGACGCCAGCCTTCATCGATTGGGCCAGTGGCCTTGGAGCCGTGACAAGTTGGCTCGATTGGTCGATGAACTGACGCTTCGGCAGCATGTTGCGGCCCTTGGGTTCGACGTGCTCTTTGTCGAGCCGGACACCAGTTCCGGCCTGCAGGTGCTGCATCAACTCGCAGAAGGGCCGCTGCGAGACAACGCGGCATTCCGCGACCAGCTCGGACGCCTCGGCGCCCATCTCGACCATGACGCAGTGTTCGCCCGGGCGATCGCCGGCCGACCTGTGGCGCTCGGCTACTACTTCTCTCGCGGCGCATCGGCCAGGAGCAGCGGAGAGCTGCCGGCGCCTGTCCTCCTGCCGGGTGCCTTTCCTGGCGGAAGCGAGCACGCGACGCGCTGGGACAGTTTTGGCGGCAACATTGCGCCGCTCGCTCGCGAAGCTGCCGCAGCCGGATTTCTCAATGTGCTGCTCGATGCCGAGGCGGACGGCGTCGTGCGCTCGGTGCCTCTTCTCGCACAGTACGACGGGAACGCGGCGCGGCGCGGCTACTACGAAGCGCTTTCGCTGGCGGTACTTCGCGTTGCCAGCGCCGATGCGAGTGCCAACGCAGGCGTTGAAGCCAAAGCTGCTGCCCCGCATTCGCTCGCCGCGGCATTCTCGCCCGCCGATAGCGATGCCGCGGCGGGCGGACCACGACTCGAGTCGTTGATCGTCAGCTTCAGCACGGGCACCGGCGCGGGCGCGGGCACAAGCCAGCGTGTCGTGCCCGTCGACAGCCGAGCCAACATGCTCGTCCCCTTTCGCGGCCCGGGTGGCGTCAGCGGAGGATCGTTTCGCTACATCTCCGCAGCCGACGTGTTCGAAGGCAGGCTCGCACCAGGTGAACTTCGCGACAAGATCGTGCTGGTCGGCGCCACTGCGCCTGGCTTGCAGGACTTGCGCTCCACACCGGTCGGCGCCGCTTTTCCGGGCGTCGAGGTTCATGCGAACGTCATCTCGGGCGTGCTGGACGGTCGGCTGCCTTCAGTGCCTGCCTATGCGCCAGGATTCGAAGCAGCCGTCCTGCTGGCAACTGGACTGTTGCTGGCTTGGGGCTTCTCGGTACTTCCTGTCGTTCGTGCGGTAGCGCTTGCCGCTGCGGCCGCCGCGCTGTTGGTCGGGCTCAACTTGTTTCTCTATCGGCAACACGGGCTTGTCCTGCCGCTTGCTTCGGCCCTGGTGATGGTCGCGTTGGCATTCGCCATCAACATGAGTTGGGGGTATCTGGTTGAATCGCGCGCCGGCCGGAGCTTGGCAGACCTCTTTGGAACCTACGTGCCGCCCGAGCTGGTGGCGCAGATGCGAGCGAACCCGAGGCGTTACAGCATGCGGGCAGAGAGCCGCGAAATGACAGTGATGTTCTGCGACATGCGTGGCTTTACCCGACTGTCGGAACAACTGCCGCCGGACGAATTGCAGGCCTTTCTCAACCAGGTGTTCAGCCGCCTGACGCACATCATCCGCCAGCATCGCGGAACGGTCGACAAATACATGGGCGACTGCGTGATGGCTTTTTGGGGCGCTCCGGTTGCCGCACCGGGCCACGCCGCACAGGCCGTCAAAGCAGCGCTCGCCATGGCCGACGCAGTGCGCGAGATCAACAGCGTCGCCGCGGCGGGCAGCGCCGTGCCGATCAGCGTTGGCATCGGTCTGAACACCGGGCTCATGAGTGTCGGCGATATGGGCTCGGACATCCGCCGCAGCTACACCGTCGTCGGCGACGCGGTCAACGTCGCCGCGCGACTCGAGGGCCTCAGCGAGCACTACGGCGTGGATGTGGTGGCCAGCGCTTCGACCCGAGATGCCGCAGGCGAATGGGCATGGCAGGAGCTGGATCTCGTGAGGGTCAAGGGCAAGGGCGAACCCATCCGCATCTTCTCTCCAGTGGCAACAAGGGCCGCAGCCACTCGCGAAATCGAGCAGGAACTCGAGCAATGGGGGCAGGTGCTCGACGCCTATCGCCACCAGGACTGGAAACACGCCGAAACACGCCTCGTCCCCCTGTTGCGTGACCATGCCAAAAAATACCTTTACCAGGCGTACGCCCAGCGTTTAGCCTCTCTTTCTTCGCTGCCCAAGGACCCGAACTGGGATGGCGCAACCCGGTTCGATTCGAAATAGTGGCGGCAAACAAAGGCGGCGATGTGATGCAGGTGCGTGTGTTGGGATGCTCGGGCGCGATCGCCAAGGACTGCCGCACGACCTCTTTCCTGGTCGATGGCGATCTGCTCGTCGATTCCGGCACCGGCGTCGGCGACCTCAGCCTCGACGAAATGTCGGCCGTCGACGACGTGGTCTTGACCCATTCGCATCTCGACCACATCGCCGCGCTCCCGCTCATGATCGACGCGGTCGCGTCGCGCCGCAGCAAGCCCCTGCGCGTGCACGCCTTGCGCGCCACCATCGAGGCATTGCGCGCCCACGTCTTCAACAACGTGATCTGGCCCGACTTCGCAAGCATCCCGAGCCTCGAAGCGCCCTTCGTCAGCTTTCACGATATCGCGGTTGGCCAGCACCTCGAGCTCGGCACGCGCGCGCCCAAGCACATCGAAGTGCTGCCCGCCGTCCACACCGTCCCGGCCTGCGGCTACGCGGTGCGCAGCGCCAGCGGCGGGCCCCATTGGGTCTTCAGCGGCGACACCGAACGCAACCCCGTTTTCTGGCAACGCGTGAACCAGCTCGATGTTGCCGTTCTGGTCATCGAAACTGCGTTCAGCAACCGCGAACAGGCCCTGGCTCGCCGCAGCCTGCACCTTTCCCCCGCCACTCTGGCCGACGAACTCGCCCACATCGCGCCCGGCAAGAGCTACCCCATCTACATCACCCACACCAAGCCCGCCGAGACCGAAGAGATCATGAGCCAGATCGACGGGCTGGCGCACGGCGCGCGCACCAACGGCGTGGCGGGGCTCGATATCCGGTGGTTGCGGGCGGATGAGGTTCTGAGCATCTAGATATCGCGAGCGCCCGCCGACCCTGGCGGGCCGACGAGGGTCGCGAGGACGCCTCCCTGCACAGTGACGGCAGATGTCGAAATCTGACAAATCCTGGCAGCCCCCGGCGCTCAAATGACGCGCAATGTCACGCGCTGTAAGGCAAACGTGAACAACTCCGCGGGTTTCGAGCCCAGGAGCCGCAAGAAACCCATGGCATGGATGGTGCGGATAGATCACCGCACCGGGGGCCTTCCTCGGGCCCCTCAACCAACCAGGAGTTTTTGAATGAACCGTCGTTCCATCGCACGCAACGTGCAAAAGGGTTTCACCCTGATCGAGTTGATGATCGTTGTGGCGATCATCGGTATTTTGGCTGCTGTGGCTCTGCCGGCTTATCAGGACTACACGGTCCGGGCCAAGGTTACGGAAGGGCTGTCGCTGGCGGGCTCCGCGAAGACGGCGGTCGCCGAGAATGCCGCGAACGCTGCGCCGTTCGCATCTGGCTGGACCGCGCCAGGCGCGACCAAGAACGTCGCTAGCGTGGCGATTGCAGCGTCGACCGGTGCGATCACCATCACGTACGCAAGCACGATCGACAGCGGCGGTACGCTGGTCCTCTCGCCTGTCGACGGCACCACGGCTTCCGGCACTGCGCTGTCGGGTACGTCGACGGCTTCGACGGTCCCCACTTCGGGTTCGATTACCTGGCTTTGCAAGTCGACGGGTAGCACGAACGCTAACGCCGCGGCTGTCAAGGGCACGATCGCCGACAAGTATGTCCCTGCGAACTGCCGTACGTAATCGGCTTTGTCGGGCATGATGCCCTCAAAAAAAGGCGCCAGGAGCGCCTTTTTTTTGCTTTAGACACGATTGAATTGCCACCAGAGCCATGACCAATTTTCCGGAAGAAGAGAACACGTTAGCCTCCAAAGCACGTCTCGGTAACTGGCCGATGATCACGATTTTGATGGCGATCGCGGCAGAAATCCTTCAGACATTACTTGCTGGACGTCCTGCCTCGTTGGCTCTGATCCCATCATGGAATGTGGTGGATGTACTGTATTTTGCTGGTGCGTTCGCGGGCGTCCCGGCCTGTGTTCTTTGGATCGGCGCTGTCCGGACTTCGATTAAGAATTCCTGGCAAGTCATAGCGTTGGCGTTTGGCTTTGTGTGCTATGCGTACCAGATGACTTTCAATAAGGGGGAAGGCCTCTACTCGCCATCCTCTGTTGTCTGCTTGATTCTGGGGCCACTTGGGTTGCTCGTTTTCGTTGGTGCATGTGTGAGCATCTGGTCTCGCGATCGATCGCATCCTGCTTGGATCAAGACCTTTTTTCGGCTCGCGGCACTCCTAGGGGCACTTACTGTCGCAACTAATTCCGGGCTTCATAACAACAGGCTGATCTACCCGATCACTTGGGACTATTTTGCGTACCGGATCGACGCGGCCTTTCATGGGTTGGCCAACAGCGCCGCGATCGCTTATCTCGAAGCATGGCCATCTATACAGAGCCTTCAGGTGGCCATCTATGGAAGTCTGATTCTGATTTTCTACGCGCTTGTCGGGGTGGCGATTCGCAAAGATGCCGTGGCTCAACTCAATGTATGGCGCGTCTTGATCGTGCCATTCATTCTGGCGTTCTTTCTCTATGCATTTCTCCCTTTGAGCGGACCCGCCTACGCCTTCTTCAGTGGCGAGTTCCCGCTCAAGATGCCGCTTCCCGCCGACGTGATCTCCGCACCTGTGGTGATCCCACCCGCCTACAGAAATGGCATGCCATCCATGCATCTGACCGGAGCGCTTCTAGCATGGATGTTGGCAGTCGGATTGCGTTCCAGAGTCGCTATTCTGGGTTGTACCTTTTTGGTCATCGGCACCGCTTGGGCCACTTTGGCAACAGGCGAACACTATGTCATTGATCTGGTGGTCGCGTTACCTTACGCAGCCTTCCTCGGTACGGCACTCATCTGGCCGTCGAAACTGAGCGATCGCGTGTCGCGTTCAGGCCCGATTTGGGGCGCTGGCGGCGTGTTCCTGATCTGGCTGGCCTTGATCCGCTGGGCGCCTCACTGGCTGGGAAATCACACAGAGTTTGTTCTCTCGTTGTCGATGCTTGGCACAGCGCTTGCAGCGGCGGTCTTCTACCAGACGCTCAAAGATTCCTTGCAGGCCGCGCAAGCAGGTACAGACGAGCGCGTCGCGCCTGAACTCACTGCTACCGCCCAGGCTCCTCGGGTACCGGCCTGGATCATCGCAGTCTTCGTCGTCTCGGGATTGGCCGGGCTCGTCTATGAGGTCGTGTATGCCAAGGCCCTTGCCATCACTTTCGGGAGCACGGCGCTCGCGTCTTACACGGTTCTGGCAACCTATATGGGAGGCATGGCGATCGGTGCTTATCTCGGCGGCATGCTTGCTGACCGGATCGACAATCCCTTGAAAGGCTATGCCGCTTGTGAAGCCGCTATTGGTGCCTATGCTGCTCTAACGCCCAAGCTGTTTGCGCTTGTGCAAGCCGCATACGTAGCGCTGGCATTGGATGCCATCCCGGATGCCCCGTGGCTGAGCGTGTTGCGTGTCGGGCTCGGTGGCGTCAGCCTGGGCATTCCGACTATTCTCATGGGAGCGACTCTCCCCTTGATGTTCAAGTATCTGCGCTCACTGGGTGTGTCGAGCCACGCCAGCATTGCACCTCTCTACGGAGCCAATGTCGCGGGTGCTGCGTTGGGCTCCATGATCGCAGGCTACTGGCTATTGCCCGCCGTCGGGAGAGACGGCAGCACTTACCTCGCCGCCGTCGTAAGCCTGCTGATCGCGCTTTACGTAATGGACCGCATCAAGCGACTTCCCGCGATTTTTGACGCGGGCGTCGAGCCGACGAATGCAAATCTTCAGGGCGCGTCGTTTGGCGAGTCGGTCGATCCCGGCCCCGGAAAACTGGCGCTTTTGACGCTGCTTTTTGGCGGCGCCGTGACGCTGGGTTCGGAAGTCAATTCGATGCATTTGCTGGCGGTGGTGGCGGGCAACAGCGTATATGCCTTCGGATTGATGCTGGCGGCCTTTCTTGGCGGACTGGCGGCAGGTTCGTATGTGGGCGAGCGAGCAGTTCACCGCGCTCCTCCGTTGGCCATCGTGGGCTGGGCACAATGCGGCATCGCTTTGGCCATCGCCGTGACTTCGCATCAGTGGAACGGCTTGCCCTCGTACTTCTCCAGCTTCGGCATCTATCCGGTGGCACTCGGATTTGGCGCCAGGGAGGCTGTTCGGGCCATCGTATGCTTGGCCGCGATGCTGCCGGTTGCGTTCTTCATCGGCGTGAGCTACCCGGCGGCGATGAGCCTCGCCGCGGGTTGGATCTCCCCGCGTGGGTCGGCAAATGGAGTCGGTATTGCGAGTGCGGTCAATACGCTAGGAAACATCCTCGGCGTTCTGCTGGTCGGCTTCTGGTTGCTCCCCGGCTACGGATCCAGAGACGTTGCATTAGTACTGGCGACGATTGCGCTTGTGATTGGCGCCGCCGCGATTGCACTAGAAATTTCGAAGCGACGATTGCTCGGTTCTTCGCGCCTCTTCATTGCCATACGCCTTGCCCCGATTGCCGCCGGCTTGGCCGCTGTCGTGGCATTTCCGCCGCGCTGGGACTATGACGCGTTGGCGAGCGGCGGAAATGTCTACTTCTCCGAGCAGAGCTGGGGCAATGTCATCGCGCATGCTGAAAGCGTGGATGGAGGGATCACCTCCGTCGCCAAGAATGACAATGGCGTTCTCACTTTGCTAACAAACGGAAAATTCCAGGGCAACAACTCTCCGGGCGGAGAAATGGTTGCGCAGGAATCATTCGCGCTGCTTCCCCTCTTGCACACTCCCAAGCGAGATAGCGCCCTTGTGATCGGTTATGGCACTGGCATGACGACCAAGGTCCTGCACGATTCGGGCTTCAAATCGGTCGATGTCGCGGAACTCTCTAAGGACATCGTCGCATTGGCCGACACTTATTTTGCAGACATTAACCATCGAGTGACTTCGGCCGCAGGCGTGCACGTTCACTACACCGACGGCCGCAACTTCCTGCTAACGCAGACTCGCCGTTTCGACCTGATCAGCATAGAAGTCACCAGCATCTGGTTCGCCGGAGCGGCAAACCTCTATAACCAAGAGTTCTACGCGCTCGCCAAGAAAAGGCTAAACGAAGCAGGCGTATTGCAGCAATGGATTCAGCTACATCACATCACGCCTGTGGATATCGCCTACGTGCTGGGTTCATTGCGTTCGGAGTTTCAGTACGTATGGCTTTATGTGCGCGGCGGACAAGGCGTGCTGGTTGCGTCAAACGACAGGCGGGCGCTGGACCTTCCCGGTGAAGCGTCAATGCAAAGCTATGCCGCTTCGTCCGACGACCAGCGGTCACCCGAGGCTTTGAAATCTACGCTTGTTCTGTCTCCTAAAGGAGTCGATCGCTTCATATCTACCTTCGATCCCTCTAAAACGCTTGTGGTGTCGACCGACAATAACCTTTATCTGGAGTACTCGACACCCAAGGGAAATGCACTCGGCAACGTCGTCAAACGCAACATCGATCTACTGAGTTCGTTTGAGGCCAAGCCTGGCGTGCAGCCCTAGACCTCGCGGCGATCGACTCTCGCCTATCGATGCCGCGATCTCGAGGGGGCTGCCTCGGGGATTGCAATCGACATTCGAATGCGCATATTGACCTGCCTTCCGCGTGGCTGGTTGACATATGCCGATGCCATTGTGTTTGAGCACCTTCACGCGGTTGGCTCGGTGATTGGCGAACAGGCATGCGTGGTGGGGGTGCGCCGCACACGGCCAGCTTGACGACGCCACTTGTGAGCGAGGTTGGCGTTCAAGCCTTGAGCCAATGCGACCTGCGCAACCGACGCACCAGGCTCGCCGCACTCGCGGAACCTTCACCTACACATTCAATTCGTCGTCATGACGGCGTCGAATGCCGCGCTTGGACTGTTCCAACAGTGTCCACTTAAATCCTTGGCGCACACTTCATCTCCGACGCCATCGCGGTCATCGAGACGGGTTCGCCGGACGCTTCCTGCGCGAGCTTGCTGGCGCTCGGCTTAGGTCACGGTCTGGTCGGGAGGCATCGCGCACCGTAGGATATCTATCAGCTTGCGCACTCCGATCGTCGCGGTGTCCACTCGCAACGCACCCATTCCGGCGGCAGTGCTGGGCAGCGGGTGTGTACGGATAAGGCGGCGTCAATCAGACCCGCTTGCAGTCCGAGCCGTCGTCAATCCACCGTCGGAATCTCTCTCCAATTGAGCAATCGCACGCTCTGCCCCGTCATAGGCGGCACCGGCACATCACGCAGCCGACCTTGCACGTCTCCCGCCACCAGGCGGATTCGGGAGTCGACGCTGACGAACTTCAGATCCGTCACTGCCGATGTGCTGCTGACGTACGGGACAGTCCCAGCCGGCGTGATGATCGATTGTCCGGTTCCGAAATCGATGGCATAGATGCGACTCTGTCCCGAAGGGCTGCAGGCGTCGCCCGTGGTGAGCAGCGATGCGAAGCCGACCACGCCGTTGATGGATGTCGGGTTCGACACCAGCCGCCATGCAGTGCCGCTGGCGACGCCCAGATCGAGGTACCAGCCGGCGGTGTTGGCGTAACTGATGGCCGTGCCGCTGATCAGGTCGGTGTCGGTGAGAGCGGTGAGCTTGGATCGAACGATCGGGTAGCTCACGCCGGCAGGCAGCGACGCTGCCGTGCCGAAGGTCGCCGAAGTGCCGTCGATGATGGCGTAGAAGGCCTGCGTGGAGGACAGATTGATATCGACCGTGTCGAGCAGTTGGCCGGTGCCGAACATCACGAAGCGCTTGCGGGTCTTGGGATCGATTTCGACCAGCGGCTGTACGGTGATGGGCTGTGCGTTGCCGTTCCCGTCGGCGAGCGTGGCCATGCGCAGCGGTGACGGGTAAGGCGTCGCGGTGCCACGCGCGGCGGTGACGTCGAAGCGCCAGAGCTGGCCATTGAGGTCGCCGACGTAGATGGCATCCGCAGTGCCGTCCGTGAAGTCCTTGATGTAGGCCGTGGCTTGGGCCAGGCCTGCCGAGGCGGTGCTTGTGCGCACCTTTTCGAGCAGCTGTCCGTTGCGAGGATTGACGAAGTAGATGTAGCCGTAGCCGTCGGAGTTGTTGTAGCCGGACGTGAACACCACCACCCAGCCGTACTTGGCGGTCTTGATCACGTTGGGAACGCCGTAGCTGAATCCCATCGTCGAATCCGTGAATTCCCAGAGCACCTTGCCCTGCGCTGCAGCTTCGGAATTCATGCCGGCCGGATCGGTCACATCGATCGCGTAGAAGCTCTTGCCGCCTTTTCCGAGACCGCCGATCACCACCGTGCGCCAGTCGGAAGTCGCGGCGCTCGTGCTGGTGAAGACTCCGCCCGCATTGTTGAAGTCGATGTCGAAAGTCAGCGGCGAGCCATCCACGTAGTAGTGGTGCAGATAGTTGGGGTTGCCGAGTTGCGCCAGGCCATCGACCGCCGGCGTGCCGCTCGGCCCCGTGATCACGGCGCTGGGCACATAGGCGAACTGTTCCTTGCCCGCCGTGGTGCCGGTCAGCGCGCCATCGAACGCATGCAACATGCCGTCGTTCGCACCGACGTAGACCATGGTGGGGCGTGCGGCCCAGGTCGTCTTGAACGCGTTGTAGCCAGGGTTGACCGCGTCCGAAAAACGCATCGAAGGCGGGCCGGTGGGGTTGACCTTTGAATTGACGATGTCGCCGAGCAGGTTCGGGCGTTGCCGGTAGAGCGCGGCACTGTTGGTCGCCGACTTCTCGTTGGTGCGGTCGCCACGGATGTAGTTGATGAACTTCGCGCTGTCGTCCTGGTTGGGCGTGTCCCATGGGGTGTCCAGTGCGAGCTTCTGCGCGCTCGTGAGGCTGGCGTAGCGAAAGGGGATGCCCGCCGTGCCGTTCCACGTGATCACGCGTCGGGCGGTGTCCCAGCCCACGCCGGCCAACTGGGTTTCGAGCGTCGTGGCCGTGCTCCAGACATTGGTCGATGTGGGTGTGCCATCCGAAGCGAAGGTGATCTGGTTACCGGTGACCGTGCCGGTCCACCCGGTCGAATCGTATTGCGATGCGTAGGATGCAGCGCCTACGGAAGACACCTGAACGGTCGACAGCGAGAACGATGTCGTGAACGACTTGATGGCGTTGGCGATGCTCGCGAAGGCCTTGGTTAGGCCGTCGACCATCGTGTCGGGGCGGCCCGCAGTGAAGTAGTTGTCGGGCCGCGGCTGCGTCGTGCCGCCATTGCGCGAGTCGTACAAGGTGTCGCCGCTAGTGGTCCACCAGGTGTCGGGGATGGTTCCGGTGAACGCGTACGGGTCGAACCCGGTCGGCACCTTCAACCCACCGAATTTGGCGGCCAGATAGAACTGGTTGTTGGCCTGGAAAGCTTGTTCGAGCACGTCGACCCAGTAGGTCTGAACGGTCTGCTTGCCGATGGTCTGGGTCTGGCCTGCTACGTCGGGCCGGATGTCCTTGGCGTTGGCGTCGTAGGCAAGGCCGGCCATCATGGCCGAGTTGTTGCTGCAGCAGCCGTTGGACACGTTCGTGCGTGTGCCCAGGTCGGCTCCCATGCCTTGCAACACGCCGACCTTGTTGGTGGCAGTGACTGCATTGACGCTGGTGTCGGCCGATACAAGAGGCGGCATGCCCGGCTCGTTGGCGGTGTTGGTGTTGCCCGGCACGTCCTTGTCGGCGTGGGTGTAGATGTCCCCGATGCCAAGCACGAAGTTGCGCTGACACGAGTACTGGATGGGGTCGTCCCAGTTGGTAATCACGGGAAAGCCATCGAGCTGGGTTCGTCGCGTGTTCGCGGAATTGGAAAGATTGCTCCATTCCGGGACGTTGCCGAGGTTCCTGTAATAGCGCAGCGCGGCGTAGTACAGCTCGCCGACAGGGTCGTTCCCCTTGTAGTCACCTGGGCTGAGCTGCCCGAACTTGTTGAGGTAGTTGATCACGCCGCTGTCGTTGATGGTGACGCCGCTTCCAGAACTCGCGGTGGCATCCGCTGCGTTCGGATTCCGGACATAAACGCCCGTCGATGCATCCCACTCGGTTGCAGTGTTGACGATGTCCGGGAGGCCAGGAACGGGTTGCGATGGTCCGACGAACTTCTGCCGGGCACGCAGCACGCCGCCGTCCCTTTGGTTGCCTGATTCGTTCAGGTAGCCGAACGCGCTGTAGCGCATGCGCGTCGCGTACTGCTGCATCAGCCCCTCAGGCTTCCAGTTGCTTCCATACTTCTTGCAGTTCGCTTCGACGCCGCCCGGCGCGTTCGGATCGCACACCTTGTTGCGCATCGTGAAGTCTTTGGTGCCCGTGTTCGCGACGTCGCTGGTGAAGGTGGTGAACGAGGTCGAACTGGGGCGCTTCCAGGCGAACTGCATCACTGCGCCGCCGCCGTTCTCGTAGTACTCGATCTTCACGGAGAAGTTCTGGCCGGCGGTGAGGGTGTATGTCGCGTCGTAGGTTGTCGGGCCTTGGTCTATCCACCTGTCGACAAGCAAGACCGAATTGACGTACAGCCTGACACCGTCGTCTGCTGTGACGCGGAACGTGTAAGTGCCGGCTTCTGGCGCCACGAAGTTTCCGGTATAGCGCGCCGAAAAGCCGTCGGCATTCACGGCGCCCGCGGGGCTCCCGCTGCCCCAGTCGGCGTAAGCGGGGTCATTGTTGTTGGTATAGACCGTGCCACCGCTCAAGGTTTTGGTGTTGAAGTACTCGCCCTTCATGCCGCCACCGGTTGGCGTGACCCGCATGGCGAAGCCTCGGCCATTCACGGACACCGTGAGCGCCGTTGCGCTCGGATACGGCGTTGCGCCCGCGATCTCCGAGACCGTCAGGTTGCGATCGGGAAAAAGGCCCTGGCCGGAATGCCAGCCTTTTTCGAGGATGGTGGTGGTCGCCGTGTCGACCACGCGCTTGCCGCCAGTCATGGCCCAGCGAAACGGATCGATCGTGGCGGTGGCGGCCCAGTTGAGAAAGTTGCCGCTCCACTTGGTGCCATCGCACTTGCGTGCGGTCGCGACGGCGGTCGGGTTGAAGTAGCTCGAATCACCCTTGGTGCCGTCGTTGGGCGTCGGGATCAACGGGTTGGCCGTCGTGTCGCTGACATACGTGTAGCACTTGTTCGGATCGAAATAGCCGAGAAACGTAGCAGCGCTGCTGTAGATGTCTGTGTGCGCGGTTCGCGACGCGGTAGGCCATTCCACCGACAACGCCAAGGCGAGGTTGCCCGGGACATTGGATGTGACGAACACCGGCTGGTCGGCCAGACTGGCGGCGCCGGACGATCCGGACCAACCCAGGAGCGCACCGGCGAGGCCAAGTGCGCACACGGCACTCCTGCGAAGCATCGAGTTGTTTTTCATGATTCGCTTGACTCTCTAGAGCTCGGGCTTGGTGAAAGAAGATTGCAGGAAGACCTGTGTGTCGCGCGGCCCATCGACACGCACCGTAAGGCGATAGATCAGCGTCGATGCCGGAGGTATGTCTTCTCGGGCTCGCTGCGCACTGCCGCCGGTCACCGCCGTCGTCTGAGGCGCGTAGACGCAGCCTTTGGCGCCGAGCGATGCAGGAGTGCCTGCGGCGTTGCACAAGCGCTCGATCAGGTAGTGCACCGTCACGCCGTCGTTCACGATGTCGTTGGCGCTGGTTGTATAGACGCCGTACTGCGTGTTGTCGAGCATCACGGTCGGCACGCCACGCGCATTGGTCGGGAGTGCGTAGGCAACGTAGTTCGCCGCCTGCACATTGGCGATGTCCGCGCCCGTTGTTGCCAGCGCACCGCCGGTCTTGAACAAGGTCAGAGCGCGTGCCGCGGCCTGCTCTCCGCGATTGACCAGATCACGCTTGAACGCCAGGTTGCCGGCGCCGAAGAGCGAGGTGTTCATCGATCGAACCACCGCGACGCCACCGGCCAGTAGAACCACCAGGATGATCAGGCAGAAGATCAGCACCACGCCGCGTTCGCGCGGGCGCATCGTCGCAGGCATGGGCTTCTTCATGATGTGGGCAGCAGAAGGACGTTGCGGATGGGAATGGTGAAGTCGACGACGCGATAGCGGTAATGCAACGCGTCGCCGGTGATGTTCAGGACCGGAGGCTGATCGGCTGCAGGCAGATCACCGAAGAGTTGTATCGAACCCGGACCAACGTTCTCTCCGTTGTCCTTGGTCTTCTCGTAGTTGCTGCTGCGAAGAATTAGCCCGATGCGCACCGCCGCGACGCTGCGCGCGAGGAGCGGATTGGCCATCATGTTGGTGATCGAATTCGCACCGGTTGCCGGAAACCACCCCTGGAACGCGCCGTTCGTGGTGTTGACCAGTCCGTACACGGCATTCATCCGAACGACGCCGTCGACCATTGCCTGCGTTTCGGCACTGCCACTGCTCTGCAGCAGGTCATAGCTCTGCAGGGTGCGATCCGCGCCTACTCCGATCAATTGAAACTGCACATCGGTGGCAAGTGCGTTGCCCAAAGGCGTGACATAAGCGTCTCCGCCTGCCGCGAGCGCGCTGACGTTCGAATAGTAGGGCGCCGGTTTTCCGCTTGGCGCGGTGCCGCCGAGAGGCAGGGTTTCGTTGTTGGCTACATCCATGAAGCCCGTGCTGACTTGCTCGATGGTGCAGTCCGTCGTACCTGGCCGGCTGATCAAGACGACGTCGGCCGCCTTCAGACTGATGGTGTTGTCCAGTCGCAGGATGTTCGGGCTGGCACCGCTGGAGCGAATGGTGCGTGGCACATCGCCCGCCGCCGAATTGCCACCCATCACGGCGATCACGTCCGACACGCCGTCGACACCTTGCCCGCTGCCGATGAGCAACGGAGCCACCGTCAATGTCGCGCTGCTCGCTGAGCCATCAAGGAAAAATTGGAACGGGGCCGGAAAAGCGACTCCCCGCGGAAGAATCACGTTTGCGCCGCGGACCGCATTGAGCCTGCACCCGAACACGCCCAGATTCCAGGCCTGCGCAAAACCCGATCCGGCACTGCGGACGGCGCGGTCCAAAATATACGCGGCATAGTTGCCCGATTGATCCATGTCGCTGACGCTGGTGGTCGTGCGTTTGGTCGATTCGCCGAAAGTGACTGCGCTCGTCACAGCCAGCGTGACCACCAGCCCGATCGTCACGGCGACGAGCAACTCGACCAGCGTCACGCCGCGCTGCTTCGCCCTGGCAATCGGAGAAAGGTGACGAGTACTCATGGCAGCACCACCCGGGTGATCAAGCGACTGTCGGACTCCGATGCACTGCGCGAAGGCTCGCGCCAGGTGATGGAGACATCGGCGGCATTGCCGGTGACCGTGATCGTCGCCGCTCCGCCCGGCAGGCCGCCCTGGCTCGGGGTGCCAACGCGCGTCTGCCAAGCGTTGAAATCGGAAGCGGGCACGGTCAGTGTGCCGTTGAGCCACATGGTTGTGGCGATCTCGTTGGCCAGCAGCGCCGCGCGACTGCGGTCTTCGGCATCGGTCGAAAAGCTGATCGCACGGGCCTGCAGTCCAATCAGGCCGAGAATGCCCAGCGAAAAAATCAGGATCGCGACCAGCACTTCGATCAGTGCTACGCCGGCCTGATCGCGCCGTCGAGCGGGGGAACTGGATCTGCTTTTCATGGGCACCCCTCGGGGTAGGTCGCCGACAGAGTCTTGGCCGGATCGCACAGGCGCACCTGTCCGCCGAGCGCGACGGTCACGCGCAACGGCCGATCCACACCGGCGACCGGGTTGGTGTACGTGATGTCGTAGACCTGGACCGGGGGCGTCGTCGTCGGCAGCGCGCAGGAGGCGCCTGTCACGCCGGGCGTGGTGTTGACCACCATCCGGCCGATCGAGTTGAAGCAGATGGCGGCGGGGCCGGTGATGCTGATCGTCGTGTCAAGTTCGCTCACCACGCCAGCTTCGATGAATGCGCTGGTCTCGCCCGTTGCCATGCTGACCACAGTACTCACGGCCCAGTTGCGGCCATTGGCGGCCGCGGAGTAGCCGGTGGTCGTCGGCTTGTCGTTGGTGAGAGCAAACACGGTCTGGCGACTGCGGCGCAGTGCTTCCGCTTGGGCAGTGCGCAGCCCGTTCTGCAGTGAGTCGCTGGCGGCGCGCAGCCGGCTGTTGCGAATCCAGCCGCTCATCGAGGGCATGGCCAGGGCGAAGAGGAGGGCCATGACGACCATCGTCACGAGCATCTCGATCAACGTGAAGCCCGCGGCTGCACGCCTCGGCGACGCGCTGCGGATCAGCACGTCTGGCCCTTCTTCAGGATCCACGACGTGGCGCAGGTGCCGGTCCAGCCGGATCCGGTAGGCACGCCAGCGGTGGCACGCACGTTGGATTGATCGATGGAGTACTGAGCACCGTTGACCGGACCGCTGCCCGTCGCCACGAGCGTGAACGTCGTGGCCGTCGGCGCGGGGTTGCAGCTCACGACGAAGCTGCCGAAGGTGAGCTGCGCGGCAGTTCCCGAACACGGCGACTTGATCGAGGCGCTGACATCGGCGTACGTGCGGTTGTCCTGGTAATAGCGCTCCATGTTGGCTCGCATGGCGGACAGCGCGTTGGTGGCGTCGATCACCTGCCCGCGCCGGACGTAGTCCTGATAAGCGGGAATCGCGATCGCCGCGAGGATGCCGACGATCGCGACGGTGATCATCACTTCGATCAGGGTGAAGCCGTGCTGGCGGGTGGGGCGCGAAGAGGAGGCGATGGACACTGGCGACCTTTGGCGATGGATGTAACTGTCACAAATTGTGGCGGTTTCACTCGAAATCTGGCGGCCGTTGGTCAGGCCTCCGCTCCCACTCATCGGCGGCTCGATGGCGCAGTGCCAACTTTTTCATGGTCGTAATCTGACCCAGACGGGCGCGATACGGCGGATGCAAAGAGGTGCATGCGCATCACCCCTATAGGAAAACTGCCCGCTTCAACCTACAAATTAAGACCAATAAGAATGATTCGCAGTATCATTCGCGCGTCGATTGACGCAACCAACAACATCCTTGGAGGAGGAACATGCAAAAGAAGTCGAGAAGGCTGGGTGCACCGCGCGCGCCGCAACTCAAGACAACGGGCGTCGCGCCCGCCATCGTGCGCAACAGCGCCCTGATGGGAATTTCAGCCGCCATGCTGATGCCGCTGTGCGCCGCCGCGCAGTCTTCGCCGGCAAACGAGGCCGCCACGCTCATGCCCGCCATCACGGTCGAAGGCGAAAAGATCGATCCCAATCCCAATGCGGAAGTCGGCTCGCCGTACAAGGCCAAGACCTCCGGCGACGAGCGGCACACTCGCCCGCTGGCGGAAACGCCGCAGACCATCACGGTCATCACCAAAGACGCGATCGACGATTCCGGCAAGACCGATCTCAGGCAGATCCTCGACGGCCAGCCGGGCATCACGCTCGGCACCGGCGAAAACGGCAACCAGTTCGGCGATCGCTACATCATTCGCGGTCAGGAGGCGCGCAGCGACGTGTTCGTGGACGGCCTGCGCGACCCGGGCATGACCACACGCGAGAGCTTCGCGATCGAGCAGCTCGAGATCACGAAAGGGCCCAACTCGAGCTTTGCGGGCCGCGGCAGCGCAGGTGGCGCCATCAACGCGATCACCAAGCAAGCCACGCTCGACTACGACTTCTACCGCCTGTCGGCCGGATTCGGCACCGACAAGTACCAGCGCTACACGCTGGACGCCAACAAGGGCTTCACCGACCATTTCGCCTTGCGCGCGAACGCCCTCTACGGCGATGAAGACGTGCCCGGCCGCTCGCCGGCCTCTCGCACGCGCAAGGGTCTGGCGCTGTCGGGCCTCTACGAGGTCAACCGGGATCTGTCCATCACGCTCGACTATTACGGGCTGCGAGCCAAGGACAGCCCCGACCTGGGCTACTACCTCGTCGGTACCGTGCCCAACCGCGTGCCCGCAAGCTACGTGCCGGTCTACACACAGGCGCAAGACTTCCAGCGCTCCGATGTCGACACCTTCACGGCGCGCATCAAATACTCGCTGGCCCCCAACCTCAAGCTGACCAACCTCACCCGCTACGGGACCTCCGACAACGGCTACGTGGTCACCGGCGCCCGAAGCGCCACCGGCTACCTGGGCGCAAACACCTACCAGACCGGCTCGCTCAGCACGCACAACGGTTGGCAGGACGTCAACTACTTCGCCAACCAGACCAACCTGCGCTGGGACACCGATCTCTTCGGCAAGAAGAACGAGTTCATCTTCAGCGCCGAGTACTCGGATCACCACGTGGTCAAGGGCACCTACAACATCAACAACGCGGGCGCGTTCAATTGCCGCACCTCGGCGACGACACGGGTCAACAATTCGTACTGCACGACCGACGCGTTAGGCAACACGGCCAATGGGCTGAACACCCTCCTCAACCGGCAGATCACCCCGGGATACTGGAACGCCGACTGGCGAGTGAAGACCTTCTCGTTGGCGGCAATGGACACGGTCGACCTGACCGACCGCCTCACCGCCTTCGGCGGCGTGCGCGCCGACCGCTTCGACTTCGAGCTCGACACCCGCAGCAACACCGGCGTGGTGGCTAACTACCCTTACAGCGGCACGATCTGGAACGGCCACTTCGGGCTGGCCTATAAGCTCAACCCGAAGGGCATCGTCTACGCCAGCATGGGCAGCTCAGCGGACATCAATGGCGGCGAGTCCGACGTCGGCACCAACAGCGGGTACGGCGGCGTGGTGATCTACAACGGTTCCGTCGCGGATTCGAAGCCCGAGCGCTCGTTCAACTTCGAACTGGGTACCAAGTGGAACCTGCTGGACGACAAGCTGCTGGCGACGGCAGCCATTTTCCAGACCACCAAGAAAGACGTGACCGAAGGCGCGGACTACGACACGGTCGGCACCTTCAACACCGGCAAGAACCGGGTCCGCGGCGTGGAGTTCGGCCTGGTCGGCAATGTCACCGACAAGCTGACGACCCAGGTGGGCGTGGCCTTCATGAAGTCGAAGGTGCTCGAGTCCGCCACAGCATCGAACCTCGGCAAGCCGCTCAGCAACTTTGCCGACCGCTCGGCTTCCGCGCAGTTCAAGTACCAGGCCACGAGCGCGTTCTCGTTCGGCGCCGCCGCCCGCTACGAAAGCCAGCGTTGCGCGGGCCAGCCCGACACCGCGGCCGGCATCGACACCTACGGGCGTTGCACGCAGCCGGTGCCTTCCTATACGGTGTATGACTTGTTCGCGGCCTATCGTTTCAACAAGCATCTCGACATGCGCGTCAACGTGCTGAACGTGGCCGACAAGGACTACTATCTGGCCGCTTATCGGTCGGGATCTTTCCTGTACAAGGGCGACGGAAGGGCGCTGCGAGTGACCTTCGACTACGAGTTCTGACGCACCGCCCAGCCGCTTTCCACGATGCGAACCGAATCCGCCCCGCTTCAATCGCCTGCGCCTCTCGACCTGATTCCGCCGCAGGTTCGCGCCGCGCAGGACTACGAGACGCTGGCCACCGACTTCATCGAGCCGGCGCGCCTGGCCTACGTGGCGGGCGGCGCGGGGCATGACCAGACCGCTTCGGCCAACCGGAGCGCGTTCTCCGCATGGTCGATGCTGCCGAGAGTCCTGCGGGACGTGACCGCAGGACACACGCGGCTCTCGTTGGCCAACGAGAACCTGGCCCATCCGATTCTTCTGGCGCCGGTCGCGCATCAGCGCCTCGTTCACGCGCGCGCCGAGATCGAGACCGCGCGGGCCGCCGAAGCGACGCAGAGCTGCATGGTCGCCAGCACGCTGTCGTCCGTGGCGCTGGAGGACATCGCACGCGCAGCCGGACCGCACAAGTGGTTCCAGCTGTACTTCCAGCCGCAGCGTGCGGACACGCTCGGTCTGGTTCGCCGCGCGGAACAGGCTGGCTTCGGGGCGCTCGTCGTCACGCTCGATGCCACGCTCCAGGCGCCGAGTTTGCGTGCGTTGCGTGCGGGCTTTCGGATGCCGCCCGAGTGCGTTGCGGCAAATCTGCGCGACGCGTCGCGGCCACCGGAGCTGCCCGCACTGCAGCCCGGCGACAGCCGCATCTTCCAAGGCCTCATGCGCGGCGCGCCCACGTTGCAAGACCTCGAGTGGCTGCTGGCACAAACCACGCTGCCCGTCTGGATCAAGGGCGTGCTCCACGCTGGTGACGCGGCTGTTTTGGCCACCTCCGGCGCTTGCGGACTCATCGTGTCCAACCACGGCGGGCGTACCCTCGACGGCGCACCGTCGAGCCTGCAGATGCTTCCGGCGATCCGAGCCGCGGTGCCGTCTCGCTTTCCGTTGCTGTTCGACGGCGGCGTGCGCAGCGGCGCCGACGCGTTCAAGGCCATCGCGTTGGGCGCCGACGCTGTGATGGTGGGTCGATTGCAGGTGTATGCGTTGAGCGTGGCCGGCGCACTGGGCGTCGCCCACATGATCAAGCTGATGCGCGAAGAGCTCGAAGCCAGCATGGCCTTTGCCGGGTGCGCCACGCTCGAGGAAGTGCGGGCGGACTGCCTGACGCCTGCTTGCATGACGTAAAAGGTCCGCCATGCTGCACGTCATCGAGAAATTACTGGACGTCGAAGAGCTCCGTCAAATTCGTCGGCAACTCGACGCGGCGCCCTGGCGCGACGGCGGCGCGACAGCGGGCGCGATGGCGCGCGGGGTCAAGCAAAACCTGCAACTCGACGACAGCACCGAGCCCGCGGTCAGTCTGGCGGCACAGATCATGCGGCGGCTCGGTGGACATCCTCTCTTCATCTCGGCGGCGCTGCCCCGACGGATCTATCCGCCGAAGTTCAACCGATACACGGGCGGCGGCACCTACGGCGCGCACGTCGACAGTGCCGTGCTCCAGGTTCCAGGCACCGGCACGACGATGCGCAGCGACCTGTCGGCGACGCTCTTTCTGTGCGCGGCCGATGAATACGACGGCGGCGAACTGCAGATCGAGTCGCCCCTCGGCATGCAGTCGTTCAAGCTCGGCGCCGGCGATCTGCTGCTGTACCCTTCCGGCGCTTTGCATCGCGTCACGCCCGTCACGCGAGGCGCGCGCATCGCCTCGTTCTTCTGGGTCGAGAGCCTGGTGGCCGACGCCGCTGCGCGGTCGCTGCTTTTCGAACTCGACCAGACGATCCAGAAGCTCACGCAGGCAGTTCCCGAGCACCAGGCCGAACTGTTGAGTCTAAGCGGCACGTATCACAACCTCCTGCGCCGATGGGCAAAGCCCTGAAGCATTTCTTTATCCAGACGATCTCCGTACCCAGAAAGGACTCCCATGAATCTGTCTCTTCGCCTCCTGACCTCCGCTGCCATCCTGTCCATCGCCGGCTCCGCCTGGGCCCACGGCGACGTTCGCTGCCCGGCTCATCCCAAGAGCGAATGGCGGCCGCACACCGAGCTCGAGCAGAAGCTCACCAAGGAAGGCTGGACCATTCGCCGGATGGAAACCACGCCGAGTTGCTACGAGGTCTACGCCAAGACCCCGGACGGGAAGCGCGTCGAAGCCTTCTTCGACCCCAAGACCTTCCAGCGCGTTGAGCCCAAGTGACGTGAAGGTCTGGGACCGGCCCGTGCGCCTGCTGCACTGGGTGCTGGTCCTGACTGTCGTGCCTGCGTGGGTGACTGGCGGGCGCACCGACTCCGTTCACGAATGGCTGGGTTACGCCGCGGCCGCCGTAGTGGCCGCGCGGCTGGTATGGGGCGTGCTGGGCAGTCGATACGCGCGCTTTCGGCAGTTCGTCCGCGGACCCGCCTGGACCCTGCGTTACGCATCGGCAGTCGCTGCGCATCGCGCGCCGCGCTACCTCGGTCACAACCCGCTGGGCGGGTGGATGGCGGTCACGTTATTGGCCTGCGTCGGATGTCTCTCGCTGAGCGGCTTTCTCTACATCTCCGACTGGCTGTGGGGCTACGCCTGGCTCTACTGGACGCATTTCGTCCTGGGCTGGCTGCTCGTCGCACTCGTGGCACTCCATCTGGCCGGCGTTGCATTCAGCAGCTGGCAGCATCGCGAAAACCTGGTGCGCGCCATGGTGACCGGCAAGAAGGCCGCCCCCGGCGAGGCAGACGTGGTTTGAGCATTCGAGCTCAGATCTCTGCCACCCAGCTCCCCGACTTCCCGCCGTGTTTCTCCAGCACATGCACGTCGGTGATGCGCATGCCGCGGTCGACCGCCTTGCACATGTCGTAGATGGTGAGCAGCGCGACCTGCACGGCGGTCAGGGCTTCCATTTCGACGCCGGTCGCGCCGACCGTTTCGACCGTCGCGGTGCAGGCCACTTGCGGCGGTCCGCCTTCGGCCATCGCAAACGCAATGGCGACGCGCGTCAGGGCGAGGGGATGGCACAGCGGGATCAGGTCGCTGGTCTTCTTGGCTGCTTGAATGCCGGCGATGCGCGCGATGCCCAGGACATCGCCTTTTCTGGCCGTCCCGGATTCGATCAGCGCCAGCGTCGAAGCCTGCATCTCGATGCGGCCCGTCGCTACTGCGACGCGGTGCGTCGCTGCCTTGCCGGCCACGTCGACCATGTGGGCCTGGCCCTGCGCGTCAAAATGGGTGAGAGAACTCATGATTGAACATTCCGGAGCTTGTCGCATCATACGAGTCCGAGACACAGACGACCGATGACTCGCTCGAACCTTTCACCCATCGAACACCCCGGCCAACGCACCTGGCGAAGGCGCCTCCAGGCGATGTGCGCGGCCCTGCTGATTGCGTGCCAGCTTGCCGTCGTGCCCTTCGCGCAAGCGCAGCTGCCGGGCATGGGCGACGGCGAGATGACCGCGAGCGCCGAGCGGGCCCTCGGCGACCAGATCGCTCGCGAGTTGTACCGCGACCCCGACTACATCGACGATCCGGTCATCGCCGAGTATGTCGACAAGATCTGGCAGCGCCTGCTCGCGGCCGCGCGAACGCGCGGCGAACTGACGCCCGAACTCGACGAGCGCTTTGCGTGGACGGTGCTGCTCGGCCGCGATCGGAACATCAACGCCTTCGCGCTCCCCGGCGGCTATCTCGGACTGAACCTGGGGCTGGTGGCGATCGTCGGTAGCCGAGACGAGCTCGCCACCGTGCTCGGCCACGAGCTGTCGCACGTGACGCAGCGGCATATCGCCCGGATCATGAGCAAACAGGGCCAGCAGTTGCCGCTCATGATCGCCGGGATGCTGTTGGGCATGATCGCAGCCAGCAGGAGCCGCAGTCCCGATGCCGGGCAGGCCGTGCTGATGGGAAGCCAGGCGGCGTTCATGCAAAGCCAGCTCGGCTTCTCGCGCGACATGGAGCGCGAGGCCGACCGCGTCGGCTTCGGCATCATGACGCAGGCCGGCTTCGCGCCACAGGGCGCCGCGGCCATGTTCGAAAAGCTCCAGTACGCGTCGCGTCTCAACGACAACGGCTCGTACCCCTACCTGCGCAGCCACCCCCTCAACAGCGAGCGGATTTCCGACATGCAGGGCCGCTTCCAGTTCAGGAACACCGACGGGGCGGGCAAGGGCGGCGGCGCCGCCCTGCCACTGCAGATGGACCACGCCCTGATCGCATCGCGCGCACGCGTGCTGACCCGCCCTGGCGTCGATGAATTGCGGCTCCTGGTCAACGCGGCTTCGAGCGGCGAGTTCGCAGGTGCGTCTGCGCCCCGGCAGGCGGGCACGCTCTACGCAGCAGCGCTGGCAGCGAACGAGATGCGCGACTTCCGCGCCGCGAGGTCGCTCGCTCAGCGTCTTGTTGCACGCACGGCCGACGATCCGTCCGCCACGCGTCTTGCGCGCCTGCTGTCCGCAGAGATCGAGCTGGCAGCCGGTGCGCCCGACAAGGCGGCTGCGCTGCTCGATGCCAAGGCCAAGGGCCGGCCCGAAATGATTCTTGCAGCGCAGGCTGCGGTGGCAACACGCACTCCGGCGCCGATGGTCGCGCCGCTGCGCGATTGGGTGGCCGTGCATCCGCGCGACGCCACGGCGTGGCGAACCCTTTCGAGCCTCTACGGCGCCCAAGGCGACACCTTGCGCGCCATCCGCTCCGATGCCGAAGCCAATGTCGCGACGCTCGACTATCCGGGCGCGCGCGACCGGCTGAGGGCCGCACAGGAACTGGTGCGCACGAGCCTTCAGGGCGGTCCCGGCGCGGTGCCCGTCGATCACTACGAGGCATCGATCATCGACACCCGCGCGCGGGCGGTCGACGTCCTGGTGAAGGAGCAGGCGGCCGAGCCGCCTCTCAAGTAGCGGGCGGCCGGGACTTGGTGAACAAGCCGCCAAGAGCCGCTTCGATGATGAGACCGAGCAGCGAATAGAGCAGTGAGCCGACCAGGGCGGCAAGGAACCCGCTGACCTGGAAGCCGCCGAGCAGTCCCGACGCTGCCCAGAACAACAAGGCGTTGATCACGAACAGGAAAAGGCCGAGCGTGACGATGGTGACCGGCAAGGTCAGGACCACCAGCACCGGCCGAAGCACCATGTTGAGCAGGCCGATCACGGCCGCGGCGATCAGTGCCGAACCGAAGCTCGTCACCGTCACGCCGCTGTAGACATAGGCCACCGTCAGCAGCGCGAGCGCGCTGAGCAGCCATTTGGCGAGCAAACGCATCGAGTGGTTCGGGCTACTCGGAGAGTTCGTTCGCAAGCATCAGCAAGGCACCCATGCTCAGGGCCGCACCAGGCAGTGCCCAGCCCGAGCGTCCGGGCGGCTGCACGTCCGGAGCCACGGCTTCCAGGTCGACGCCGATGGTCGGCCGGCGGGCGTCGGTGATCGTTGCCGCACCGTGCGTCAACTTGAGTTGCCGCGTGAGTTCGGTGAGGTTGCCCTTGGCAAGCACCGTCGTGACCTGGTCGCCGCCGCGCTGGAGCACGGGGAGCAGCTGTTCCTCGACCCGGGCCAGCCACTTCGAACGCCAGTTCTCCCTGGCGCTGTGGCTCACCCATTTGCTGATGCGCCGCGTCATGCGCGGCGCGCAGGCCACAAGCACCCAGTGACGGGCGCCCTCGTCGGGAGCTTCGGGAGCGAATTTCGCCAGGAACTCGCGCGCGTAGGCCGCGTCGTCCACGTAGAGAATGATCTTCTTCATGCTTGCTCCTTGTCGAGAAATCAGACGGTTGCGGCCTTCGTCATGCGCCTCGCCGCCACCCACTTGCCGATGGCCAGGACCAGCAACGCGCCGACGATGCCTGCAATGTATTTCACAACGTCGCTCTGCGCCACCTTGGGAACCCAGGTCCAGGCCGTCGGGTCGGCGAGCGCCGGGTCCGACACGGCCATGGTGCCGGCGATCCACCCGAGCAGCATGCCGCCCGCCGTGATGATGATCGGGAACCGGTCCATCAACTTGATCACCAGCTGGCTGCCCCACACGATGATCGGGATGCTCACGACAAGACCGAAGATGACCAGCGCCATCTGGTGGTTCTCGCCCGCGCCCTGCGCCGCGCCGGCGATCGCGATCACGTTGTCGACGCTCATGACGAGGTCGGCCACGATCACCGTCTTGACGGCAGCCCACAGCTTGTCGCTCGCGCTGATGTTGCCGTGGGCATCGTCGTGTTCAGGCGCCAGGAGCTTGATGCCGATCCAGACCAGCAGCAGTGCGCCGATGAGCTTCAGGAACGGAATCGCGAGCAGGGTCAGCGCGAAAAAGATCAGGATCACGCGCAGCACGATCGCCCCGGCCGTGCCCCACAGGATGCCCTGCGTGCGCTGTGCCGGCGGCAGCTTGCGGCAGGCCAGGGCGATGACGACCGCGTTGTCGCCGCCCAGCAGGATGTCGATCATGATGATCTGGCCGACCGCGACCCAAAATTCGGGGGTCAAGAACTGTTCCATAGGCTCCTTCGTGCATGCAAATCGGTCCGCGCAGGCGGTGCGAAGCGTTGGACGAGAGGCCTTTGAGGGGCCAGGAGGTGCAATGGCTTCGATCCAACCCGAGCGGGTTCAAATCGAAGGTCTTGCTCGGCAGCGCGAACTGCCCGACAGGCCGGAAGCTAATGCTCCGTATTGACGACCTGTCGATGTGCCCCTGTTATAGGAGGTGTGGGAGCTACTCCCCTTCGGTCGTCGATTAAAGCATTCGACGCCGCACATGACAACTGCGCACGAAAAGCGCCCTAAGAATTTGTGCCTTGGAGCGGTCGCCAGTCCTGATGTTGTTGCTATCTATAAGATAGCAGACGATAACCCTCAATCCCATCGGGGATTGGCGGTCGACGGACTATGATGCCGGCTCACTTCCCGTGCCATGGCCGCCATCCACATCACCGACATCGAGGCGGCCATCAATTTCTGGCGCCAGAAAAAGCCTTCGCCCGACGGCGTGACGCTCGCGCCCGAATTGCGCGCGTTGGCCGAGGTGTATGCGCTCATGGTCTACCACCACGAGGACGAAGTCGACGAGGTCGGCTTTCCCTCCGAAGCCTGGGCTGCCTGGATGGCCTGGTACCGCGAAACGCCCGACACGCCCTGCATTGCCATCTGCTCGACGAGCCAGGGTGACGACGAATGCAAGGGGTGCGGCCGCAGCTTCGACGAGGTCCAGCACTGGCCGGCAATGTCGCCTGGCGAGAAGCGCGCGACCTGGCGCCGCATCACGATGCAGGACACCGCCTGGCGCTTCAACAAGTATGTCGAGCGGGCACGTGAAACCGAGCACGCGCAACCCGAAGAGGGTTCGGCGCCCGACCCGTCACGCTGAAGCTTCATGCGACGGCTCGCGCACGCGCCCAACCTGGCGATTGCCGTCCTCTGGGTGCACGCGCTTCGGGAAGACGGCGTCGAGGCATCTGTGCAGCGCGAATATCTCGGCGCCGCCGCCGGCCAGTTGCCGCCCGATCAGTGCCTGCCGGAAATCTGGATCGAAGACGACGCGCAGTTCGACCTCGCCGAACGCCTGCTGCACGAGCTGCAGCACCGTCCCCAATACCGTTGGCATTGCGCTTGCGGCGAACTGGTCGAAGGTGGATTCGAGCAGTGCTGGCACTGCGGCGCGATGATGCGCGGCGCCTGACGCCGCGTTGCCTTCAGCCCGGGGCCTGCTTCCAGCGGACCAGTTCCACGTCGATGCTGTGACGGCCGTCACCGAGCGTCAACGTTTGCTCCTGGATGGTCGCCTGAAGCTGCATGGTGCGTTGCGCCAGCGCGGCCATCGCCTGCGATGCCGCCGCCGGGATGCGGTACACGCTCAGGTTCTGCGGGCGAGACAGCTTTCCTTCGATGCCGCGCCACCAGATTTCGGCCGAGTGGCTGAAGCAGTACAAGAGCACTTCGTCGGCCTTGCCGCAAGCTTTCACGAGCGGCTTTTCCTCGGGCTGGCCGACCTCGATCCACACGCGCGTGCGGCCGGTGAAGTCGCGCAGCGACACGTCCGGGTCGTCCGGATTCGACAGGCCGGCGCCGAAGTCCAGCGTCCCGTCGCCGTTGCACACGCTTTGCAGCTTGTACGCATTGAGCGCCAGGGCCGCCAGCCGGATCATCATGCGCTCGTCGGTTTCGCTCGGGTGGCGTGCCAGCGTGAGAGCATGGTCGGCGTAGTAGCCGTGGTCGATGTCGGCTACCGCGAGGTTGGCCTTGAAGATGGTGGATTTGAGGGCCATGCCGAGGGCTCAGTCCGCTCGCCGTGCGAGTTGGGCTGCCATGCCGGTGTAGCTGGCCGGCGTCATCGCGAGGAGGCGGTCTTTCTCGGCCTGCGGTATTTCCAGCGAACGGATCAACTCGTGCAGCGCCGCGGCCGTCACGGTCTTGCCGCGGGTCACTTCCTTGAGCTTTTCGTAGGCGCCCTGCACGCCGAAGCGGCGCATCACGGTCTGGATCGGCTCGGCCAGCACTTCCCATGACGCATCGAGGTCTTCGGCCAGCGCCTCTTCGTTGAGTTCGAGCTTGCCCAGTCCGGTCGCGAGACTGGCATAGGCCAGCACCGCATAACCGAAGGCCACGCCGATGTTGCGCAGCACCGTGCTGTCGGTGAGGTCGCGCTGCCAGCGGCTGATCGGCAGCTTTTCGCTCAGATGCCGCAGCAGGGCGTTGGCGAGCCCGAGGTTGCCTTCTGCGTTCTCGAAATCGATCGGGTTGACCTTGTGCGGCATGGTCGACGAGCCGATCTCGCCGGCCTTCAGCCGCTGCTTGAAGTACCCGAGCCCGACATAGCCCCAGATGTCGCGAGCGAAGTCGATCAGGATCGTGTTGGTGCGCGCCACGGCGTCGAACAACTCGGCCATGTAGTCGTGCGGCTCGATCTGGATGCTGTAAGGCTGGAAGCGCAGGCCCAGACCCATCGGCGCCGGCGATTCGACCACCTTGCGGCTGAAGCTTTCCCACTCGAAATCCGGCCAGGCCGCCATGTGCGCGTTGTAGTTGCCGACGGCACCATTCATCTTGCCCAGCAGTTCCACGCCGGCGATGCGCTCGCGCGCCTTCGCCAGGCGAACTCGCACATTGGCCAGTTCCTTGCCGACCGTGGTGGGGCTTGCCGTCTGGCCGTGCGTGCGGGAAAGCATCGGCACGGCGGCGAATCGCGTCGCCATCTCGGCCAGCGTCGCAATCAGCCCGTCGATGGCCGGCAGCATGACCTTCTCGCGCGCGGCCTGGATCTGCAGCGCATGGCTCGTGTTGTTGATGTCTTCGCTGGTGCAGGCGAAGTGCACGAACTCCGAGGCGGCAAGCAGTTCGGGCCGCGCCTCGAACTTCGACTTGATCCAGTATTCGACCGCCTTGACGTCGTGGTTGGTGGTCTTCTCGATCTGCTTGATCGCGACCGCGTCGGCTTCAGAGAAATTGCTCACCAGGCCCAGCAGGTACTTGCGTGCGCCGCCCGTGAGCGGCTTGAATTCCGCGAAGCCGCAGTCCGACAGCCCGATGAACCAGGCCACTTCGACCTGCACCCGCCGGTGCATGTAACCCTGCTCGCTCATCAGCGGCCGAAGCGCCGACAGCTTGGCCGCATAGCGGCCGTCCAGGGGAGAGAGGGCGGAAACGGTGGATGGGCTCATCGGCGAATTTTAGGTCGCCCCGTTCGCCCGTCTTTGCGCGATGCCCGTCGTCGTCGAGCGACAAGCCGGGCATCGCCGACGTGTGTTCCCCTAGAATCACGCCGATATAACGACAACCCCGACGGGGGGAGCCTGAATGAAACTGATCGGATCCGCTGCCAGTCCGTTTGTGCGCAAGGTGCGCGTGGTCATGGCCGAAAAGCGTCTCGACTACCAGTTCGTGATCGAGGACGTCTGGGCCGCCGGTTCGACGATTTCCGCTTCCAACCCGCTCGGCAAAGTCCCCTGCCTGATCATGGACGGCAGCGAGGCCATGTTCGACTCCCGCGTGATCGTCGAATACCTCGACACCCTGTCACCGGTCGGCAAGCTCATTCCGCAGCAAAGCCGCGAGCGCGCCGAGGTCAAGACCTGGGAGGCATTGGCCGACGGCGTGATGGACGCCGGCGTTCTCTGGCGGCTCGAAGCCACCTGGACGGGCCGCGCCGACGGCGAGCGCAGCCAGGCCTGGATCGACCGCCAGCGCGGCAAGGTCGAGGCCGGCATCGATGCCATGGCCAAGGGGCTCGGCGACAAGCCTTTCTGCAGCGGCATCCATCTCAGCCTGTCGGACATCGCCGTGGGCTGTGCGCTCGGGTGGATCGGGCTTCGTTTCCCGGAAGTCGACTGGCGAGGAGAGCACGCCAATCTGGCCCGCCTCTACGACAAGCTCATGCTCCGGCCGAGCTTCGCCGACACCAAGCCCTGATCTGACCGCGGCACACCGTCAGAGCCCGGTCACGCGGCGAACCGCCGCAAAGTAAAGCCGGTAAGGCACGATCCGCAGCAGCTTCATCCAGAAGGTGAAGCGAAACGGAAAGTGGATCTCGAACGCGCCTCGCGCCCAGCCCTGCAGCATCTTGTCGGCGGCCTGTGCGGGTGTGATCAATGCCGGCATCTTGAACTCGTTCTGCGCGGTCAACGGCGTTTCGACAAAGCCTGGCTGCACGACGCTCACGCCGATGCCGCGCGGTTCCAGGTCGGTATGCAACACCTCGGCCAGATTGGTGAGTGCCGCCTTGGTTGGCCCGTAGGCCAGGCTCTGCGGCAGGCCGCGAAAGCCCGCGACGCTTGCCGTGAGCGCAATGTGCCCGGCGCCGCGCGCGATCATCGACGGCAGCACGGCGTCCAGCACGTTCAGTACGCCCACGTAGTTGACCTGCTGGTGCGCCAGCATCGTTTGAAGATCGAAGTCGACCGCCCTGAGCGGCTTGTAGGTGCCGGCACAGCACAGCACGAAATCGATCGGCGCCGTGGCTTCCAACCGCGCATGGGCCTCGGCCACCGCATCGCGGTCGGTGACGTCGAACGGCAGCACGATCACGCAGGCGCCATCGCCCGACCCCGCATTCTTCAGACCCACCGCGCTCTCGGCGGCCAGCGAATCCAGCCCCTCTCGGCTGCGGGCCGACACCGCGACCCGCGCACCCCGCGCGATCAATGCCAGCGCAGTGGCGCGCCCGATCCCGCTCGATGCGCCGACGACCCAGGCCGTCTTGCCACGCCAGTCTTCGAGCTGGGGATTGAGGGGCTTGAGCCAGCTCATGGGTTGCGGGTGAACGACAGCGTCACGGCGCCCACGGTGATGCCGAACTTGCTCATCTCCGCGCGATTGAGCATGACCTGCCGGTCGACCAGATACATCCAGTCGTCCATCTGCACCTCATAGACCGAGTCGCCCACCGGTTGTCGAAGCGTGTAGCGCCAGTGGAACGCGTTGCCCTGCTCCTGGCCCTCGGCCGTACCGACCACGTCGTCGGCCGTGCCGGTGAAGCGGCCGTCGGCCAGGGCCTTCAGCTTCCAGACGCGGCGTTGTGTGCTGCCGTCGCTGTAAGTGAAGCGTTCGTCCAGCACGCCGTTGTTGCCTTGCCACGAACAATCCATCACCACGGTGAAACGTTTGACCACGCGGCCGAAGCGATCCTGGAACATGCCGTGCGCCTGGACCTTGCCGTTGAAGTAGGCACGCATCGACAGCGTAGGCTGCTCGCTCGCATAGTCGGTAATCTTCTGCGAGGCGCATCCGCCCAGCAGCGCTGCCGTGCCAAGAATGCCGGCACACAGCCAGTGACGTAACGTCATGAAAGAACCTTCGAGAACGTTGGAGAAGCAGGCCGAATCACCAGCGCCCACAAGGCGCCGGCGGCCAGCAGCTTGAGGACACATGGCAGAAGGCAATAGGCGACCGTCAGCGCGAGCAGCGCTTGCGGATCGCGTGAGCCGGGCGCATAGCCCGCGACGCCCAGGAGCGGCAAGGCCAGCCCGGCGGCCAGCGCCAGGTTGAGCTTGGTCGCCAGGTTCCACCAGCCGAAGTACGCCCCCGCGTTGCGCTGGTCGCCGCCGTCCGCGATCACGCCTGCGAGCAGCGCGCCCGGCAACACGAGGTCGGTGCCGAGCGCGATCCCGGACAGCGCGCACACCACCAGGAAAGGCATTGCATCACCTGCATGGAGCACCGCAGCCCACGCGAACACCAGGATCGACAACACCATGCCCGCCAGCCACGTGCGCGCCAGTCCGAAATGCCGCACGGCTCGCAGCCAGAGCGGGATCGACGCCGCGGCGAAGACGAAGTACAGGCCCAGGAACGCGGGCTCCATCGATCGCGGGGCCTGCAAGCGGTCTTGCACGAAGAACAGCACCAGCGTGGCCGGGATCGCGCTGGCGATGCCGTTCAGCACGAACACCGTGAGCAGCCTGCGAAAGGGCGCGCGTCGAAAAGGCAGGTGCAGCCGGGGCGGCACCGGCGGCGCCGACATTCGCACGGGCCGCGGCGCCTGGGTCCAGAACCAGAGGCCAGCCAGAAGCCCGACAGCGAACAGCACCAGCATCGCCGACAGGCCCGCAGCGATCGGCACCACCGAGGCCACCACGACGCCGACGAGGCCGAAGCCTTCGCGCCATCCGACCACCCGGCTGCGCATGCTGTCGTCTCCGCCCAGCATCGCGCCCCACGATTGGTGCGCAATGCTCAGCGCGCTGTAGCCCGCATAGGTCAGGGTCAACAGAACAGCGGCCAGCGCCAGCAATGCGACGTGGTGCGACGGATCCACCAGCCATTGGGGAAAGAAAAGCAGCGAGAAGCCAATCAGAAGCACGACCGCGGCGGCCATGCCGAAGGCCAGAACCCGCTCCACCGACTGCCCGAAGAGCCGATCGGTCAACCGCCCCAGGAGCGGATCGATGACCGCGTCCACCAACCGAGCCGCCAGCAGGATGCCGCCGAGCGCCGCGAGCGACACGCCATAGGCGCGCGCATAGTGGTTGGGCAGCAGGACATAGAGCGGCAGAGCGACGAACGCCAGCGGCAGTCCCAGCAGCCCATAGCGCAACCCGTCCAGGCGGGAAAACGTCGGGCTGCCGGACATGATCGGTCAGCGTGCGACCGGCGCCAGGAGCGCTTCGCGCATCGCCGGCTCCGAGGTCTGGCGCTCGAGCCAGATGCCGAAGAAGCGTTTGGCAAAGTCGGCATCGCGCACCGTGCGGGTCGCCACGCCGTTGTGAAAGAAGCGCGCGCCGGTGCCCGGCTCGTAGATGCCGACCAGGCGGTCTCCCTTTTTCACGTCCGGGAAAGCGGCCTTCATGTCGTCCAGCCAGGTGCGGGCCTGTGGTGCCGGCACCGGGCTCAGGCGAGTCATCTCGTCGAGCGAGCGTTGCGCGATGTCGCGGCCGTCGAAGGCGCGCAGATAGCGCAATTCCAGCGCGAACGGGGCGCGGTCCCAGCGGTCTGCGCGAAACCCCGGACCGACCCACAGGCTGGCGTCGTAGACGTCGAAGCCCCAGACCGTGAAGCGCGTCGCACCGGCGCGTTGCGCATCAGGGATGGCCGACTTCATCTCGATCGGCGGGGGCAAGTTGGCCTGCGCGTCGACGTTGCAGGCCAGCATGGCCATCGCCAGCACGCCGCAGGCGCCGAAAGAGCGTGTCATTTCGTCTTGCGCAGCGTGTACTGCACCACATCGATGTTGGCTTGCGCGAAGGCGGCTTCGCAATAGGCCAGATAGAACTCCCAGATTCGCATGAACCTTTCGTCGAAGCCCTGCTGCAGGATGCGGCTGCGCTCGGCCAGGAAGCGTTCGCGCCAGCGCTCCAACGTCACCGCGTAGTCCGCCCCGAAGGCGAACTCCCGGACCACTTCGAGGCCGGCTGCTTCGGCCGCACGACGGAACTCGCGAGGGCACGGCAGGCAGCCGCCCGGAAAGATGTACTGCTGGATGAAATCTGTCGAATCGATGTAGCGATCGAACAGCTCGTCGTCGATCACGATGCTCTGGATGCACGCGAGCCCGCCGGGCTTCAGCAATTTGGCCACCGCCTCGAAGTAGGTCGGCCAGTATTCCCGTCCGACGGCCTCGACCATCTCGATGGAGCACACAGCATCGAAAGGCGCGTCGGCAATGTCGCGGTAGTCCTGCAGGCGCAGGTCGACGTCGAGCCCCTCTGTGCGACGGCGCGCGAAATCGAGCTGCTCGGTCGACAAGGTCACGCCGGTCAGCGACGCGCCGAATTCGGTCGCAGCTGCTTCGGCGAGAGCGCCCCAGCCGCAGCCGATCTCGAGCACGCGATGGCCTGCCTCGACGCCGGCCTCGGTCAAGGCGCGTCGAACCTTGGCCCGCTGTGCCTCGGCCATCGGCTTGGTGAAGTCGCCTTCGAACCAGGCCGACGAGTAGTTCATCGTGCCGTCCAGCCACAGCTGGTAGAACGCGTTTCCGAGGTCGTAGTGCGCATGGATGTTGCGCGAGCTGCCGGCCTTGCTGTTGCGGTGGAGCAGATGCCGCACGCGATAGAGCAGCCGGCCGAACCAACTGCCATACACCACGTCTTCGATCGCGCGGCGGTTCGCGATGAACACCTTGATCAGCTCCGGCAGATCTGGTGTGGTCCAGTCGCCGGCGATGTAGCTCTCGGCGAAACCGATGTCGCCGGACTTGAGCGCCGCGCTGCAAACGTCCCAGTTGCGCAGCGTCATCGATGCCGTCGGACCGCTGCCCGGCACGCTGCCGAAGTGCCGAACCGAGCCGTCCGGAAGTCCCACAGTGAGCGAGCCGTGGGCCAGACGTTGCAGCAGACCGAGAACCGTGCGGGCGGCGGGCGGCGCATCGGCGGGAAGCGAGAAACGGAAGGCGGTCGTAGTCGTCATGAAGTCGGCCCGGGTTCGCGTGTGACGGAGCGTGCAGGAGGTGCTGGCTTGGACACGAAGGGCACGCGCTTGAGCCAGAGCCGGATGGCCTGCCAGTGGATGCGGGCGATGACCCCGAAGGTCATCGCGGGGTAGCGCAGAAGCGCATGCCGCGCACTGGCGGCATCGAAAGTCCGAAGCGCGCCGTGCACGCTGGTTTGCAGCAGAGGACCTTCCTCGTCGTCGTGGTCGATGCGCACCAGCGTGCGCGTTCGATCCTCGTCGACGAAGAAGCGAAAACGGTAAGAGCCGGCAACGTGGCAGAAGGGCGAGACGTGAAACGTCTTCGCCGCCTTCAACTCCATGCCGTAGACCGGACGATCGAGCAGGTAGCAATGGCGCTCGCCGAAGGTGTTGTTGACCTCGACCACGATGGCCCGGAGCGCGCCTTCGGCCGTGTGGCAATACCAGAAGCTCACCGGCTTGAAGGCATAGCCCAGCACGCGCGGGTAGCAGTGAAGCCAGACTTCGCCGACCGCGTCGCGGATGTTCTGCGCGGCCAGCAGTTCGTCGATCCAGGCGAGCGCCCCGCCGCGATCCGCACTCCGCCCGTCGCCGTGATCACGGTCATGAAAGGCGATGAGCGCGCGCCGATTGACAGCGAGCGCATCGGTGCCGTGGTCGCGCAGCGTGCGCATCGGCAGCATCAGAAAGTAGGTCGGGTAGACGAAGGCGTTGGCGGTCGGGCGCAGACGTGTGTGCCGCACCTCGCCGAACCCGATGGCCGGTACCGCCCGCGTGACGGCATCTTTGCCAGCGGGCGGCGCGCCTGGAGCCGATTTCGCCGCACTCGGCCAGCGAAAGGCCGCGCGCTTCTTGCTGGCCAGCCCGTCCGTCATGCCGCCAGCCTCTGCGCACCGCGCATGTCCGGAGCAAAGCGAGCCATCAGGTCGCGAGCGGCCGCGAGCCCGGCTTTGAGGCCGTCTTCGTGAAAGCCGTACCCGAGCCAGGCGCCTGCGTACCAGGTGTTGCGTTCGCCTTGCAACGCCGCGATCTCGCCCTGCGCGCGAATCGCGGCAAGGTCGAACACCGGATGGGCGTAGTCGAATTCAGCCATGACCTGACTACGTCGGATCGGCCGAACCGGATTCAACGACACGACCACACTGTGTTCCCACGGCAGGGGCTGCAGCTTGTTGAGCAGATAGTGGAGGCACACGCCCGTCCCGCCGCCCGAGTCCGTGGTCGAGCCGGGTGCGGCACGCTCGTAGTTCCAGGCCGCCCACGCGGAGCGCTTCTGCGGCAGCACTTCGGCATCGGTGTGGAGCACGGCCCGGTTGGCTTGGTAGCGGATCGCGCCCAGCGCGGCGCGCTCGGCGCGAGAAGCGTCCTGCAGCAGCCCGAGCGCCTGGTCCGAATGCGTTGCGAGTACGAGATGGTCGAATTTTTCGCTGCGGCCGTCGGTCGTGACCGTCACGCCGCTCGTCGTGCGAACGATGCGTCGCACGGGCGTGGAAAGCCGGGCGTCGTCCAGCGTCTGGACGATCCGGCGCACGTATTCGCGCGAGCCGCCGCGCACTGTGCGCCATTGCGGGCGATCGGCGATCTGCAGCAAGCCGTGGTTGTGGCAGAAGCGAATCATGGTTGCCACCGGGAACGCCAGCATCTGATCGGTGGGGCAGCTCCAGATGCAGCCCATCATCGGCAGGAAGTACCAGTCGCGAAACGCTGCGCCGAAACGATGCTCGTCGAGAAACGCGCCCAAGGGTTGTTCGAGCTGGCTTTCCGTCCCCGCAGCCGCAATACCGGTGGTCAAGCGGTTGAAGCGCAGCAGGTCGCGCAACATGCCGAGGAATCGTGGGTTCAGCAGGTTGCGGCGCTGCGCGAAGACCGTGTCCAGGTTGTTGCCGCTCCACTCGAGCCGGCCACCGTTGCTGCGCGGCGCCTGGACCGAAAACGACATGTCGGATTCGGCTGTTTCGACGCCGAGCTCGGCAAAGAGCTGGATCAGCTGCGGGTAGGTGCGGTCGTTGTAGACCAGAAACCCCGTGTCGACGCCATGGTCCTGCCAGTCGTTGCCCGCCAGCGTGGTGGGAAGCGACAGATCCACCGTGTGTGCGTGTCCGCCGAAATAGTCGTTGGCCTCGAACACCGTCACCTGCGCCACGTCGCGCAGAGCATATGCAGAGGCAAGCCCGGAGATTCCTGAGCCGATCACCGCGACGGAGGGTCGGGCGTGGCTCAAGACGCCCCCCCGGCGGAAGATAAAAATGCTGCGAGGCGCCCCGAGACGAAGGAGGGAGGGAGGGAGGAGGAGAAGAATCGCCTCAGGATTTCAACCAGACGACGTGCGCCCGGAAGACCTCGCAACATGAAACCGTTCGGGCTGCTCTTGGCGCCCGAGACGGATAGGAGGCCACGGCGCCCCAGCCGGTTCCCGCCGAGCTGGTAACCATTTGTGACGTTGTTGCGAAGGACATTTTGACCCATCGGTAGAGTTTAGTACCGAATCGTCTGCATGTGAACTTCTTGGTATTATTTTTGAGCGAGCTGCTTTTCGATCTCGCGCAGCAGCGCCTTGTCGTCCGGGGAAGTCATGCTCGAGTAGGCGTCGATGACCTTGCCGTCCCGTCCCACCAGATATTTGTAGAAGTTCCATTTCGGCGTGGTGCCCGACGCCTTGGCCAATTCGGCGAAGAGCGGGTTGGCATCCGGCCCGCGCACCGAGGTTTTGACGAACATCGGAAACTTGACGCCGAAGGTGCTCTCGCAGAAATCGGCAATCTGCTTGTTGGAGCCCGATTCCTGCGAAAAATCGTTGGATGGGAAGCCCAGCACCACCAGCCCACGCGGCCGGTATTTGGTGTCGAGCGCCTCGAGCCCTTTGTACTGCGGTGTAAACCCGCAAAAGCTCGCCGTATTGACCACCAGCAGCACTTTGCCCTTGTACTGACAAAGGGCTTGGGGTTTTTCGTCTTGCAACCGTGCGAAGGTATGCCTCAGGATCGGTGGGCAGCCCGGATCGTCGGTTTGCGCCCAGGCTGGAATCGCAACAAGAACGCCTGCCACCATAGCGGCGCAGGCGATGAAACGCTTGGAAAACGCGGGCGAAATTGGCATGGAAGCTTTCCGATCGATGAGGTCCCGCATCCGCATGGATGCGGCGCACGTACCCGGATCATGGTGCCTGGCCGCAGGCCATGGCAATCCCGCCGACTAAAATCGCCGGCATTAGAAAGGCATTGATGCTCTATCCGGAACTCTTCAGACAACTCGAATCCGTGCGATGGGACATGGACAAGGACATCCCGTGGCAGTCGTTCGAAGCGAGCCGTCTCTCCGATGAACAGGCGCAGACCATCAAGATGAACGCCATCACCGAGTGGGCCGCGCTGCCGGCCACCGAGATGTTTCTGCGCGACAACCGCCATGACAGCGATTTTTCTGCCTTCATGTCGATCTGGTTCTTCGAGGAGCAGAAGCATTCGCTGGTGCTCATGGAATACCTCAAGCGCTTCAGCCCCAGCCACGCGCCCACCGAGCAGGAACTCCACGACGTGCGCTTCGATTTCGACCCGGCCCCGCCGCTCGAAACGCTCATGCTGCATTTCTGTGGCGAGATCCGCTTGAACCACTGGTATCGGCGGGCTGCCGAATGGCACACCGAGCCCGTCATCAAGCACATCTACACCACGCTGAGCCAGGACGAGGCGCGCCATGGCGGCGCCTACCTGCGTTACATGAAGCGGGCCCTCGAGAAGTTCGGCGATGAGGCGCGCTCGGCCTTCACCAAGGTCGGAGTGCTCATGGCCAGCGCGCGGCGCACGGCGCAAGCGCTGCATCCCACCAATCTGCACGTCAACAAGGCGCTGTTCCCGAACGACACCATCCAGAGCCGGATGCCCGACCCGCTGTGGCTCGAACACTGGCTCGACAAGCAGATCAAGTTCGACGCGGTCTGGGAAAACAAGGTCGGCGAGCGCATCTTGCACAACCTGAGCCTCCTGATGAACCGGAGCTTCAAGACCGTGCAGGAGCTCAACCGCTATCGCAAGGAAGTCGCCGCCACGCTCGGCCCCGAGCCGGTCTATCAGGGCGCCTAACCTACGGCCATGTTTTTTGCGCCGTGGGCGCGCCAACCTGTCACGAACGGCGGGCATCGACCGTCTGTGATCGCATGGACGCTTCGACCCGCACCTTTCATCGCCATCGCGCCCGGCTGCTGGGCATCGCCTACCGCATGCTGGGGTCGTCGGCCGACGCCGAAGAAGTCGTGCAGGACGCCTGGCTGCGCTGGAATGACGCGACGGTCGAGGCGCTGTCCAGCGCCGAGGCGTGGCTGGTCACGGTGGTCACGCGGTTGTCGATCGACCGGCTGCGCGCCGCGCGGATCCATCGCGAACACTATGTCGGCACCTGGCTGCCGGAACCGGTCCTCACCGACGCCGCCGACTCGCCCAACCAACTCGTCGAGCGCGCGGACCAGCTTTCGTTCGCGTTCCTGGCCGTCCTCGAACGGCTTGCTCCCGAAGCGCGCGCCGCATTTCTCTTGCACGAAGTGTTCGAAGTGGATTACGGCGAGATCTCGAGCACCTTGGGCAAGAGCGAGGCGGCCTGCCGGCAGATCGTGCACCGGGCCAAGGCCCAGTTGCGCGACGAGCGTCCGCGCATCAAGGTCGAGCCCGCAGACCACCGACGGCTCCTGGAAGGCTTCGCAAAGGCTGCGGCCAGCGGCGACGTCCACGCGCTCAGATCGTTGCTCGCCGAAGACGTCGAACTGATTTCCGACAGCGGCGGAAAGGTGCCTTCGGTCGGCAAGAGCCTGCGCGGCGGCCACCGCATCGCCAACCTTTACTTCGTGGTTGCGAAGCGCCTCGGCGACGGCATGCGCATCGCACTGGCCGACATCAACGGCGAAGCCGGATTGCTGCGCTTCGTCGACGAAACGCTCGAATCCGTGCAGATCTTCGAAACCGACGGCCATCGCATCGTGCGCATTCATTCGCAACGCAACCCCGACAAGCTCGAACGCATCGCGCGATCGCTCGCGACTTGAATGTCACAGACAGCACGTGTGGCACGTCTTCATGACGTGATCAACCCGTTTGGAGCATTCATGACATCACCTCG
Source organism: Gammaproteobacteria bacterium (assembly GCA_018820395.1). Classification (GTDB taxonomy): domain Bacteria; phylum Pseudomonadota; class Gammaproteobacteria; order Burkholderiales; family Burkholderiaceae_C; genus Variovorax. The sequence continues at coordinate 48,466 of JAHJOG010000125.1, forward strand.
ACTCCCCTGGACCGAACTGGCGCCGCAAACCTTCAAGGCCATGCGCGGCGTGAACGCCGCCCTCGCAGATTCCACGCTGGGCGCGCGCCTCATCGACCTCGTTCAGCTGCGCGTCTCGCAGATGAATGGCTGCGCGTTCTGCGTGGACATGCACGCCCGCGACCTGTTGACCGAAGGCGAAGACTCGCAGCGTCTGCACGGCCTCGCCGCCTGGCGCGAGATGGGCTTCTTCACCGACCGCGAGCGAGCCGCCTTGGCGTGGGCCGAGAGCCTGACCCGCGTGGCCGATTCGCACGCGCCGGACGAACGCTTCAACCCGTTGAAGGCGCATTTCGGCGACCAGGAGATCGTCGAACTCACCATCGCCGTCGCGCAGATCAATCTTTGGAACCGCGTCTGCGTCGGCATGCGCGTGCCGGTGGCGGCCCGGCCGATGCCGGTCCGCTGACCAAGTCTGCCCGTCGCAGCTTTCGCGCGACGCTTCCCGCCTCTAACGGCGCTCGACGATGAGCGGCTCCATCTGCATGCCGTCGCGCACCCTGTCGGCCGTCTCGCGTGCGCTCTCGCGCGACGCGTAGGGCCCGGTCTGCAGCCGATAAGTGCCGTTTTCCGCGAACACGTTGAGCGAGTCGGCCAAAGCCGGCAGGCGTCGGCTGACCTGGCGCTGGAACGTGTCTGCGCCGCTGCGTTGGCTGAACGCCCCCAGTTGCACCCAGAAGCCGGCGCGCGCAGGGGCGCTGGCGGACAGGCGTGGCGGCGCCGGCTCGCCACGCGTCGCCTCGGGCCCTCCGGCCTTCGACGGCGATGCCGATGCCGATGCCGAGGGCGGCTCGATCGACAGTGGCCGCAGCGCTTCGAGCTCCCGCACTTCGGTGCGCGGCATCGCCACCACGGGAGAAGTCATCGCAGCCGGCACATCGACCCCGCTGCGCGAAACCGGCGGGCTGGATTCCATGAGCACCGGCGCGGCCGAAGTGCTCGACACGATCGTTGAACTCGACACGCCGGACCCGTCGGATGCGCCCGCCGCGGCCGATGCGACGGGCACGCGCGCCCTTGCCGACGCAACCGCCACGTCGGCATCGGTCTCCGGACGTCGCCATGCGCCCGTGCGGATGTCCTCGTTGGTGATCCGCTCGATCTCGACCGGCGCCACGCCGCGCAAGAGATCGAGCTTGAGAGCCGCGGTGTAGCTGAGGTCGATGATCCGATCGTCATGGAACGGCCCGCGGTCGTTCACGCGCACGATCACTTCGCGTCCATTGGCCGGGTTTCGCACGCGCACATAGCTCGGCAACGGCAGCGTCTTGTGGGCGGCGGTCATGGCGTACATGTCGTAGCGCTCGCCGCTCGCAGTGCTCTGGCCCTGGAACTTGCGTCCGTACCACGACGCGAGGCCGCTTTGGCGCAGCGGCCGGTCATCGGTAATCGGCACGTAGCTGCGGCCGAGCACGGTGTAGGGCTTGCTGGTGCCACCGCCGCCGATCGGCTCGATGCGGGGTTCGGCGTCGGGCACCTGGGCCAGGCCGGCGGGCGGGTTGGCTTCCGCGCCATCGCGCCCTCTCGGCCCGCTGGCGCAGCCTGCAAGCAGAGCGACCGCCGCCAGGACAACGCTCGCGACGAACCGCTCAATCAAAGACCGTGCTCCACAGCGCCAGCATGGCCTTGCGCTCGGCCAGCAGCGATGAATCGGGCACCTGCGTCGACTCCTCGTTGAGCCTCGCATGGTGCTGGACGCGGCGCAGTTGCCGATAAGCGGCGGCGGCGTTGCGGGCCACCTCCTCGGGCAGCAGGCCGGCCTCGGCCGCCCGGCGCATCAGCGTGATGTTGCCGAGGTTGGGCACCAGTCCCGGACTCGTCCGCCCGTCGGCGAGCACCAGGAACTGGACCGCGAATTCGGCATCGACCATGCCGCCCGGGCTGTGCTTGACGTCGAATCGGCCGGCTTTGACCGGCCGCGCCGCGCTGACCTTCTTGCGCATGGCGACGACTTCGGCCTTGAGCGCCTCGCGATCGCGCGGCGCAGTGATGACCGCATCGCGGATGCGGTTGAAGCGCTCGGCCATGGCCGCGTCGAGCTGGACGTCGTCGAGCGGAAGGCTCGTCGTGCCGACGTCGAAAGTGCGCGCCATGCTGATGTAGCGTGCCCGCGTCATGGCCTGGTGTTCCCAGGTCCGCGCGGTGTTGCTGCCGCGGCCGAGCTGGTACTTTTCGTACGCGTCGAAGCGGGTCGTCAGCATGCCGGAGTTGCCGTTGGGACGCAGCGCCGTGTCGATCTCGAACAGATCGCCTTCACGCGTCTTGACGCTCAACCAGTTGATCAGCTTGCGCACGAAGGCCGCGTAGGCCTCGGGTGCGCGCTCGTCGTCGTCGTCGTAGACGAACACGATGTCGAGGTCGCTGCCGTAGCCGAGTTCCTTTCCGCCCAGCTTGCCGTAGCCGATGATCGAAAAGCGCGGGCTCTCGCGGTGCCGATTGCGCACATGCGGCCAGCACCACCGCGCGGTGGTTCGCAACACGGCATCGGCCAGCGCGCTCAGGTCGTCGGCCACCTGTTCGACCGTGAGCCGGCCGTCGAGGTCGCGGGCGAGCGTGCGAAAGAGTTCTGCATGGTGCGCGTGGCGCAGCAGATTGAGCAGCCGCTCCTCGTCGTCTTCGCCCGTGCGGCGCAAGGCCTCGTGGCGATCTTCGAGATCGCGCTCGAACTCCGCCGAAACGAAGCGTCCTTCGAGCATCTCGTCATCGGCGAGTTCGTCGATCACGCCGGGATGCTGCAGCAGATAGCGGGCGGGCCACTTGGCCGCGCCCAAGAGGCGCAGCAGGCGCTCCTGCACGGCCGGGCGTTCGACCAACAGGGCGAGGTAGCTGTCGCGTCGCAGCAGGGGCTCGATCCAGTCGGCCCAGCGCAGCGCAGCATCGAGGTGGCGGCCGGCCGAGGCTGGGTCTTCGTCCTGGATGCGGCGCAGCCACTGGCCGGTGCGCTGGACGAGCTGATTGAGCCGCACGCGGGCTTCGTCACGGAGGGCCTTGACGCTCGGGTTGTCGCACCACAGCTTCACGCGCGCGCCGAATTCCGGTGGCAATGCGTCGACCAGGCTCGCCAGATCGGCCGGGACGCCCGAGCCGCCCACGCATCGCTTGCAGGGTGCCTTGTCGCCCAACAGGGTGTCGAATTCCTGCGCGACGAGTTCGCGGTACGTGTCGAGTTGCGCCAGGAGCCCGCAGCAATCGGGATAACCCATCGACTGCGCGATCCAGCGCAGGTCGGCGTCGTTGACTGGCAGCGCATGCGTCTGCTGGTCGTCGAGATACTGGATGCGGTGCTCGACGCGGCGCAGGAAGGTGTACGCGTCGGCCATGGCCTGGGCCGTCTCTTGCGGCATCAGGTTGGCGCGCACCAGCCGCTGCAGGGCTGCGAGGGTCGGGCGGGTGCGCAGCTCGGGGAACCTGCCGCCCCGCACCACCTGCAGCAGCTGCACGGTGAACTCGATCTCGCGGATGCCACCGCGCGACAGCTTGACGTCGTTGGCCCGTTCCGGTCGGCCGGCGCTGCGTCGCGCCGCTTGTTCGCGGATCTGGCGGTGCAGGATGCGCAACGCATCGAACACGCTGTAGTCGAGATAGCGGCGGAACACGAAGGGCAGCACCGCCCCGCGCAGCGCCTCGGCGGATCGGTCGAGCACCGCCTCGCGCGGCGCGACCACCCGGCTCTTGAGCCAGGCGAAGCGCTCCCATTCGCGGCCCTGCACCTGGAAATACTCTTCCAGCGCATCGAGCGACACCACGCTCGGCCCCGAATTGCCGTTGGGGCGCAGCGCCAGGTCGACGCGAAACACGAAGCCATGGTCGGTCACGTCGCCGATCAGCGCATAGATCCGCTTCACGGCGCGCGCGAAGTACTCCTGGTTGGAGATGCGCGAGGCACCCGTGGCGTCGCCTGCGGTCTCGCCGTCGTGGTCGTAGAGATAGATGAGGTCGATGTCGCTCGACACGTTGAGCTCGCGCGCGCCCAGCTTGCCCATGCCCACCACCCAGAGCTGCGAGCGCGTGCCATCCGGGCCGAGCGGCGCGCCGTGCACCGCTTCGAGCCCGGCGCAGGCGTCGCGGCAGGCCTCGTCGAGCGCGAACTCCGCCAGCTCGGTCATCGCGGTGGTGACCACTTCGAGCGACGCACCGTGGTCGCAGTCGAGTGTGACCAGCCGCTCCATCACCAGCTGCCGCACGATGCGCAGTGCGTCTCCCAGAGCTTCGCCGCGCTCGCGCAGCGTCTGGAAGGCCCGGGCCATGTGGTCGCGCACCGGGGCGCCGGCGGGCAGCAACGCGAGGTGGTCGGCGTATCGCCGGCGCAGACGCTGCACAAGGCGCGATCGACCGGAAAGTGCGGCCGTGGGGCCTTCTGCTTCTGCGGAACCCGCTGGAGTGCTGGCAGTCATAATTCCTGGCACAGCGCGATCCTCAATGAACGACACGACGTCTTCCCCTTCACGTCTGCTCAAGATCACCGCTGCAACGGCACGCTGGTTGTTGGGATTGCTGATCGCTGCATGGCTGCTCGTTGCGTTGTCAGTCTTTGTCCTACACGGCTGGATTGTGCCGCGAATTGGCGAATACCGTACGGCCGTCGAAGCGCAGGCCAGCCGGCTGCTCGGCGTGCCGGTGAAGATCGGGTCGATCAGTGCGCAGTCCGCCGGCCTCTTCCCGTCGTTCGAGTTGCGCGACGTCGAAATCTCGGGCGGCCGGCAAGATGCTCTGAGCCTCGGCCGCGTGGTCGCCAGCGTCTCGCCACGCTCTGTATGGCGGCTGAGTTTCGAGCAGCTGTACACCGAGCGCCCGCATGTCGATGTCCGCGTTGACGCGGCGGGCAAGCTGCATATCGCAGGGCTCGATGCGTCGTCCAGCGGCAATGGAGAGACCCGCGGCGCCGACTGGTTTTTCGCGCAGCGCGAATTCGTGATCCAGGGCGGATCGGTGCGCTGGACCGACGAGCGCCGCAACGCCCCGGCGCTGCTCCTGACCGACGTGCAGTTCATCGCGCGCAACGGCGGACGCACCCATGCGATGCGGCTGGACGCCACGCCGCCCGAAGGATGGGGCGAGCGCTTCAGCCTGCGCGGCCGGTTCCGTCAGCCGCTTCTGACGGTGCGCACCGGCAACTGGCGGACCTGGGACGGTCAGCTCTATGCCGAACTGCCGTACGTCGATGTCGCCCGGCTCGGGCAATACGTCTCGCTCGACGCACGCATCAAGGAAGCCAACGGCGCCTTGCGGCTGTGGGCCGACCTTTCCCAGGGCGAACTCACCGGCGGGGCGGCCGACCTGGCGCTGCGCCGCGTCGACACCGCATTGGGCAAAGGCCTCGATTCGCTGGTGCTGCGCGACTTCACCGGCCGCATCGCGGGCAAGCAGACGCCCGAGCTGCTCGAAGTTTCCACGACCGAACTCAATTTCGACACGGCCGACGGCCTGCGCTGGCCGGGTGGCAACCTGTGGTTCCAGCACAGCGCGGCCGGCGCCCGCAATGGCGAGCGCGGCGCGTTGCGCGCCGACCGGCTCGACCTGGCCGCGCTCGCGCTGATCGCCGACCGCCTGCCGATCGGTGAAGCCACCCGCAAGCTCATCGAAGCCTATCGGCCGCGCGGCCGGGTCGAGCGCATCGACGTGAGCTGGCGTGGCCCCGCCGGAGCGCCCGAAAGCTACCAGGCGCGCGGCCGCGTGAGCGACTTCGGCGTGGCCGCGCAAGCCGGCGTTCCTTCTGCCCACCCGAGAACCACCTCGGGCACGCCGCGGCCGCCGATCGGTACGCCGGGGTTCAGCGCTGCGACCATCGACTTCGACGCATCGCAGGCTGGCGGCAGCGCCGCCGTGGCAATCACCAACGGCGTGCTCGATCTGCCCGGCATCTTCGAGGAGCCCGTGGTGCCCCTGGAGCGCCTTTCCGCTCAGCTGCAATGGAAGCTCGACGGCGAGAAGGCGCAGCTTCAGGTGTCCGACCTGCGTTTCGCCAACACCGATGCCGAAGGCGAAGCGCAGGCCACCTGGCGCACCAGCGATCCCGCGATGTCCGCCGGCGGCGCGCGCTTTCCCGGCGTGCTCGATCTCAAAGGCCAACTGACGCGCGCCGACGGCACCCGCGTGTTCCGTTACCTGCCGCTCGAAATTCCCAAGGAGACCCGCGACTACGTGCGCGATGCTGTACAGAAAGGCACGGCCAGCCTGGTCGAGTTCAAGGTCAAGGGCGACCTGTGGGACATGCCCTTCGACGACCCGCGCAAGGGCGATTTCCGCATCGCTTCGAAAGTGGCCGGAGTGACCTATGCCTTCGTGCCGCCCGCTGCGGGCGCCAAGGTCGCCTGGCCGGCACTGACGGGCCTGTCGGGCGACCTCATCTTCGAGCGCTCGGGCATGCAGGTGCGCAAGGCGCGCGGTCGCCTGGCCGGCGCGCCGGGCATCGAGATTTCATCCGCCGACGCGCAGATCGCAGATCTCGCCCACCATGCGCCGCTGCTCAAGGTCGACGCCCAGGCCAAGGGCCCGCTGGGCGAACTGCTGAAGGTCGGCGTCCCGCTGGCGGCAGAAGTCGGCGAGTCGCTCGCCCATGCGCGCGCGACCGGCGACGCCGCCTACAAGCTCAAGCTCGACCTCCCGCTGTCGGCCATGGACAAGGCCAAGGTGCAAGCCAGCATCGCTCTGGCCGACAACGAAATCCAGATCGCGCCCGAGACACCCGCGTTGATGCACGCCAGCGGCGTCCTCAATTTCACCGAAAGCGCGTTCTCCATGGTCGGCGTGCAGGCGCAGGCGCTCGGCGGTGCGATCCGGCTCGAAGGGGGCGGCCGCTACGCAGGCAGCGCGCAGGAGCTGAGCCTGCGCGTGCAGGGCAACGCCACCGCCGAAGGCCTGCGCTCGGTGGCGGGCATCGACTGGCTCGCGCAACTCGCCAAGGATGCGAGCGGCGGCACGGCCTACGCCGGCAGTTTTTCCGTGCGCGAGGGCGCTTCGGAGTTCTCGCTCAACAGCAATCTTCAGGGCCTCGGGCTGAAGCTGCCCGCGCCGCTCGACAAGGCGGCCGACCGCGCCATGCCCTTGTCGATCGAGAAGAAGGTCGTGCTGCGCGAGGCGCGTGCGGGCCGGGCCAAGCCGCTGGTCCATGACCGGTTGTCGATCTCGCTGGGCGATGTCGGGTCTGCGGCTTACGTGCGCGACATCTCCAGTGCCGACGCGCGCGTGCTGCGCGGCGCCATCGCGATCGGCGGTCCGTCGGCGGACAAGGCCACGCCCCCCGAGCGCGGCGTGTTCGCCAACATCCAGCTTGGCCGGCTCGACCTGCCGGCTTGGCAGGCCCTGTTCAGCACGGCCACCGGCAAGGCGCCGGAAGCGGTGGCCAACGTGTCCAGCGCCGACGACGCGCTGGCCTATCTGCCGACCTCGATCGCGGTGCAGGCGCAAGAACTCGCCGTGGGCGGCCGCACGCTGCACGACGTGGTGTTGGGCGGTTCGCGGGACGGAACGCTGTGGCGCGCCAACGTGGACGCGCGCGAGCTGAGCGGCTATGCGGAATACCGCCACGCGCAGGCCGGCCGGCTCTACGCGCGCCTCGCCCGCCTCAAGATCGAGCCGAGCACGGCCGACGCCGTCGAATCACTGCTGGACGAACAGCCCGACACCCTGCCGGCGCTCGACATCGTGATCGACGACTTCGAACTGTTGGGGCGGCGCCTGGGCCGGGCCGAGATCGATGCGGTGAACCGCGGCGGCGCCAACCGCGAATGGCGGCTCAATCGGCTGGTGTTGAGCAACCCCGACGCCGTTTTCAGTGCGCAGGGCGCGTGGGCCACGGTGCCCGGCCGCGGCGAGTCGCGCCGCACGTCGATGGACTTCAAGCTCGACATCGTCGATGCGGGCCAGCTGCTCGCGCGCTTCGGCATGAAAGACGTGCTGCGCCGCGGCAAGGGCCGTCTCGAAGGCCAGGTGCAATGGACCGGCTCGCCCTTCGCACTCAACTACCCCAGCCTCGACGGCACGCTGAAGATCGACGTCGAATCGGGGCAGTTTCTCAAGGCCGATCCAGGCATCGCCAAGCTGCTCGGCGTGCTCAGCCTGCAGGCCTTGCCGCGGCGGCTCACGCTCGACTTCCGCGACGTGTTCAGCCAGGGCTTCGCCTTCGACTTCCTGCGCGGCGACGCCACGGTCAGCCGCGGTGTGGCGAGCACCAACAACCTGCAGATGAAGGGCGTCAACGCGGCCGTGCTGATGGAAGGGCAGGCCGACATCGCGCACGAAACGCAGGAGCTGCGGGTGGTGGTGGTGCCCGAGATCAACGCCGGCACGGCCGCGCTGGTGGCCACGGCGATCAATCCCGCCATCGGGCTCGGGACCTTTCTCGCGCAGATGCTGCTGAGCAAGCCGCTCATCGCCGCCACCACGCAGGAGTTCAAGATCGACGGTTCCTGGACCGACCCGAAAATCACCAAGCAGCCACGGCAGTCGCTGCCCGAAGCGCTTCGCTCGCCTGCGCGGCCCTTGATTCAGTGAGGAGACCCACGCCATGAAGATCGCAGCCATCCAGATGGTGTCGGCCATCGCCCGAGAGGCCAACCTCGAGCGTGCCCGCGCCCTGTTGGGAGAAGCCGCCGCCGCCGGTGCCGAGCTCGCCGTGCTGCCTGAATACTTCTGCACCATGGGCGCGCGGGACACCGACAAACTGGCGCTGCGCGAGACGCCCGGGTCGGGCGTCGTGCAAGACTTCCTGTCCACCGCGGCGCGCGAGCTCGGCCTGTGGATCGTCGGCGGCACGTTGCCGCTCGAGGCCGGCGACGATCAGCACGTCTACAACACCTCGATGGTTTACGCACCCGATGGGCAATGCGTGGCGCGCTACGACAAGATCCACCTGTTCTTCTTCGACAACGGGCGCGAGCGCTACGACGAAGGCCGCGTCATCGCACCGGGGAAGACACCGGTCTGCTTCGACCTGCCGTCGCGCGACGGCCATCGCTGGCGCATCGGCATGAGCGTGTGCTACGACCTGCGCTTTCCGGAGCTCTATCGCGCGCTGGCGCGCCGCGGTGCCGAACTGCTGCTGGTGCCCAGCGCCTTTACGCGCACCACCGGCTCCGCGCACTGGGAAGTGCTGCTGCGTTCCCGCGCCATCGAAAACCTCGCCTGGGTCGTCGCGCCAGCGCAAGGCGGCACGCACGAGAACGGGCGACAGACCTGGGGCCAGTCGATGGTGGTCGACCCATGGGGCAGCGTGGTGGCTCAGCGCGCAAGCGAAGAAGGCCTGGTGCTTTTCGATCTGCTCGCGGAAGACGTCGAGCGAGCCCGCACCCGCTTGCCGGCCTTGCGGCACAGCGTTCTCTGAGCCGTGTCAGTGGCCTCCTTCGCACCGCCGGCCGCACGCAGCCTTCGCCATGCCTTTTCGGGCCTGCGCTCGATCTGGCGTCGATGGTTTCTGTGGGTGCTGCTCGCCCTGCTGGTGCTGGTGCTGCTCGTCACCGTGGTGTGGCTCGCG
>JAHJOG010000126.1 GCA_018820395.1 Gammaproteobacteria bacterium
ATGACGAGCAGGAAGATCCGGGTAGAAGCCCCGCACAATCAGCGTGCGAAAGCCTTGGATTATTATGGTTTGATGATCCTACCGCCCCGCCGACTTCGCCTCGTGGCAGCCACATCGATGGCCGCCTTCATGCTCACGGCGTGCGCGCAGACCGACGTGCCAGTCAGCAGCCCATCGCCCGTGCCGCCGGCGATCGCCAAGGCTGCAGCTGCGCAGGCACCGGTCAAGACCGATGCGGCCAAATCCGCCGACGCCGACCCCACCGTGTCGGCGCTGACTGCGGAACTCTTCTACGAACTCCTGCTCGGCGAATTGAGCGCGCGGTCGGGCGACCCTGGCGCCGCCTACGGTCTGGTGTTGGATGCCGCGCGCCGGACGCGTGACGAAAGACTTTTTCAGCGCGCGGTGGAAATTGCCCTGCAATCGCGTTCCGGTGAAGCCGCCCTCGAAGCCGCACGCGCCTGGAAAGACACTTTGCCGGAATCCCGCGACGCGCGGCGCTTCGAGCTTCAGATTCTCATTGCGTTGAACCGGGTCGGCGAAACGGGCGATCTGCTGCGCGCGGAACTCGCAGCAACCCCGGAGGCCGAGCGGCCATTGCTGATCGGCCTGATCGCGCGCAACTACGCGCGGGTTTCCGACAAGAAGCTGGCAGCGTCGGTGGTCGAGGGTGCCCTGGCGGACGAGGTCAAGAGGCCTGGCACGAGCGGTGCAGCATGGGCAGCAATCGGACGGCTGCGCCTGGGGGCCGGCGACACGTCCGGCGCTCTGGAAGCCGCTCGCAAGGGCCAGGAGTCGGACCCCGCGTCGGAAGGTCCTGTTTTGCTGGCGCTGGACATGATCGATCCCAAGCAGCCGTTGGCCGAACCCATCGTCAAGCGCTACCTTGCCAGCCCAAGGGCGCTGCCCGAGTTGCGGATTGCCTACGCTCGAACCTTGGTCGAGGGGCGCCGCTACAACGACGCCAGCGCAGAACTGTCGACCGTGACCAAGGCCCAGCCGACACTGCCCGAGCCCTGGCTTCTTCTCGGAAGCCTGCAGGCGCAAGCACGCAAGGACGCTGCGGCTCAGACGTCGCTCAAGCGCTACATCGAACTTGCAAAGTCCGAGCCCAATTCAGAGGCGGCCAACCGTGGCCTGACGCAGGCGTATCTGCTCCTCTCCCAATTGGCCGAACGCCGCAAGGACTACGCCGAGGCGGAACAGTGGCTGGCCAGGATCGACAACACCGAAGACCTGGTGCTTGCGCAGACGCGCCGCGCAGGGCTGCTTGCGCGTCAGGACAAACTGCCGCAGGCACGCGCACTGATCCGCGAGTTGCCCGAACGCACCGCCGCCGAAAAGAAGCAGAAGCTGCTGGCCGAGGTGCAGTTGTTGCGCGAGGCCAAGCAATACCAGGCGGCCTACGACCTGCTGGACAAGGCGTCCGCCGCCGCGCCCGACGACACCGACCTGATCTACGACCGAGCGATGCTGGCTGAGAAGCTCAATCGGATGGATGAGATGGAGCGCCTGCTGCGCCGCTTGATGGAACTGAAGCCCGACAGTCAGAACGCCTACAACGCACTCGGCTATTCGTTCGCCGATCGGAACGTGCGGCTCGAGGAAGCTCGCACTCTTATCCGCAAGGCAGTGCAGCTGGCGCCTGACGATCCTTTCATCGCCGACAGCTTAGGCTGGGTCGAGTTCAGGCTGGGCAATACCAGCGAAGCCATTCGTATCCTCGAAGCAGCCTACAAGCAGCAGCCCGATCCCGAGATCGGCGCGCATTTCGGCGAAGTGCTGTGGGCCAATGGGCAACGCGAGCGCGCCATTTCGATCCTCAAGGAAGCTGCGCTGGTCGACGCCGACAACGAGACTCTGCAGGAAACGCTCAAGCGTCTGCGGGTCAAGCTCTGAGCTGAATGATTGCGCACGATCGATCGGCCATGCCGGCACGCGCTCCACTCGCTCACGAACGAACCGTTCGCAATGAACTGGGTTCGATCCGCCTGTCGCGGCGAACCGGCCTTGTTCTGGGCACCGCATGGGCGGCGCTGACGCTTTCGGGGTGTGCGACCCGCCGACCCGAAAGAGGTCCCGGCGAAGGGGCTGTTTCGACAGCCTGGACTGGAAGGCTGTCGCTGCGCGTCGAAAGCGAACCGGTTCAAACCTTCTCCGCATTGTTCGATCTGCGAGGTTCCGAGCAGGCGGGTGAGCTTGCACTCACGAGCCCCATCGGCAGCACGCTCGCCCGGCTCAGTTGGTCTCCCGGCGAGGCGCTGATGAAAAACGGAAACGAAACCCGGCGCTTCGAGTCGCTGTCGGCGTTGATCGAGGCCGCAACCGGTGCAGCCATTCCGGTCGGGGCGCTGTTCGGTTGGCTGGCAGGCCGCGACGAACAGGTGCCAGGTTGGCGGGCCAACTTGGCCCAGGTGGACGCTGGACGCCTGCAGGCGGTGCGAGAGTCGCCGGAACCCAGGGCCGAACTGCGCGTCATCTTCGAACGCGCATGAAGGCGCTCTACGATCTTCCGGCCCCGGCCAAGCTCAATCTGTTCCTGCACGTCACCGGGCGGCGAGCAGATGGCTATCACCTGCTGCAATCGGTCTTCATGTTGATCGACTGGTGCGATGTGTTGCACGTCGAGCGACGCGACGACGGCGTGCTGAGCCGGGAAGACCTGGGAGCCGTTCTTCCCGCGGACGACCTCATCCTGCGCGCAGGACGGGCATTGCAGGCAGCGGCCGGCACTTCGCAAGGCGCGCACATTGCCGTCGACAAACGATTGCCGACGGAGGCTGGGCTGGGTGGAGGGTCTTCGGACGCAGCCACCTGCCTCTTGGCCCTCAACCGGCTTTGGGATCTGAACTTCTCGCTTTCGAGCCTTGAACGCATCGGTCTTTCATTGGGCGCAGACGTGCCGTTCTTTCTGCGCGGCCGGAACGCCTGGGTCGAGGGGATCGGCGAGGAAATCACACCGGTGCCGCTATCGCGGGCCACATTCGCAGTGGTCAAGCCCAAGGAGGGCATCCAGACCGGCCTCATTTTTACAGCGCCGGATCTCCGGCGAGATTCGCCCGCTGCTATAATCTCGGGCTTTGCTGCGCACAGCGAGGCTTGCGTCGACGGGACTCCCTTCGACTACGGCCGAAACGATTTGCAGCCGGTTGCCGAGCGGCTTTGCCCTTCAGTCACCGCAGCCATCGATTGGCTCGGATGTCAGGGTTTTGCAGCGCGGATGACAGGCTCCGGTAGTTCGGTGTTCGCAGCAGTGCCGCACGACGCGCAACTCGCCGCTCCGCCTTCGGATTGGCAGGTTCGCAAGTGCAGCAACCTGGATGTTCATCCCCTCGTGGGTTGGGCTGACTGATGTCAGGCACTCGTTGTCTGATGCGACATATATAGGTGGGTGGCGCAAGTCATCAACCCGTGTAGGGGAGTCGCCAAGCTGGTTAAGGCACTGGATTTTGATTCCAGCATGCAAAGGTTCGAATCCTTTCTCCCCTGCCAAATATCTGTTCGTCGGGAACATTGGCGGCTTTCTCAACAAGCCATTTCGTATTGCCGGGACGCGTTCATGCAGGCTCAACACCCTGATTTCATGGTTTTCACCGGCAACGCCAACCCCGGCCTGGCTGCGGAAATCGCGGGCCATCTGGGCACCTCGCTAGGCGCGGCGCGTGTGGGACGCTTTTCCGACGGCGAAGTCACTGTCGAAATCAACCAGAACGTGCGGGCTCGCGACGTGTTCGTCGTTCAGTCGACGTGCGCGCCGACCAACGAAAACCTGATGGAACTGCTCATCATGGTCGACGCGCTCAAGCGGGCCTCGGCGGAGCGGATCAGCGCGGTCATTCCTTACTACGGCTATGCGCGCCAGGATCGGCGTCCGCGCTCTGGTCGTGTGCCCATCTCGGCAAAGGTGGTGGCCAACCTGCTCGAAACAGTGGGCGTTGCGCGCGTTCTCACGATGGACCTGCACGCCGACCAGATCCAGGGCTTCTTCGACATCCCGGTCGACAACATCTACGCTTCGCCGGTTCTGCTCGGCGACCTGCGCCAGAAGAACTACGAAGACCTGATCGTCGTATCGCCCGACGTGGGCGGCGTGGTCCGGGCGCGTGCCATGGCCAAGCAGCTCAACTGCGACCTGGCCATCATCGACAAGCGCCGCCCCCGTGCCAATGTGAGCGAGGTGATGCACGTGATCGGCGAGATCGAAGGCCGCAACTGCGTGATCATGGACGACATGATCGACACCGCGGGCACGCTCGTCAAAGCCGCGGAAGTGCTCAAGGAGCGCGGAGCCAAGAAGGTCTACGCGTATTGCACCCACCCCATCTTCTCGGGGCCTGCCATCGAGCGCATCACGCAGGGATCGGCGCTCGACGAGGTCGTCGTGACCAACACCATCCCACTGTCCGACGGCGCCACCAGCTGCGGAAAGATCCGACAACTCTCCGTGGCACCGCTGATCGCCGAGACGATCCAGCGCATCGCCAAGGGAGAGTCCGTCATGAGTTTGTTTTCGGATCAGGAAACGCTTTTCTAGCGCAACCGATCCGAGCCAAAAGCCGGGCCTTCGAACGAAGGCCTTTTTGAAACCGGAGTCGCACTGGTCGCGGTGCACTCTCCAAGGAGTAAGTCATGAAATTCGTCGCCTTTGAGCGCGCAAAGCAGGGTACGGGTGCGAGCCGCCGTCTCCGCATCTCGGGCAAGACGCCTGGCATCGTGTATGGGGGAGAAGGCAAGCCCCAGTTGATCGAGCTCGATCACAACGCCTTGTGGCATGCCCTCAAGAAGGAAGCCTTCCATTCATCGATCCTTGAAATGGAACTCGGCGGCTCGACCTCCAAGGTGCTGTTGCGTGACGTTCAATATCACCCCTTCCGCCAACTGGTCCAGCACATCGACTTCCAGCGCGTCGACGCACGCACGCGCATGACCGTCAAGGTGCCGCTGCACTACACCGGCGAAGAAGAGTCCGTGGCCGTCAAGATCGACCACAACCTCGTCAATCACGTCATGACCGAACTCGAGATCAGCTGCCTGCCGGCCGATCTGCCCGAGTTCATCGAAGTCGATCTGTCGGGCCTGACGAACACGGCGACGATCCACGTCAACGACATCAAGCTGCCGAAGGGCGTGAAGTTCGTGAGCCACGGCAAGAACAACCCGGTGCTCGTGTCGGCCGTGCCTCCGCTGGTAGCCGAAGAGGTCGATGAAGCTGCTGCAGGCGCCGAAGCTGCAGAGGGCGCAGCCGCTGCCCCCGCCGCCGGCAAGGCGGCCGCACCCGCGGCAGGCAAGGCAGTACCCGCGGCGGGCAAGGCCGCAGCCCCTGCCGGCAAGGCTGCGAAGAAGTAAGCTCGCAAGCTTCCCAGCCCAACGGCCCGCCTTCGCGGGCCGTTCGTCTTTTGGGGCCATCCGATAATGCCGGGCATGATCAAGTTGTTCGTCGGCCTCGGCAACCCAGGCCCTCAATACGAGGACACCCGGCACAACGCGGGGTTCTGGTGGATCGATGCGCTGGCGCGCGATCTCAAGCTCACGCTGGTCCCGGAACGCACGTATCACGGCCTCGCGGCCCGGACCTCTATCGGCGGACATTCCGTCTGGCTTCTCGAACCCCAGACCTTCATGAACCTGTCCGGCAAGGCCGTTGCCGGGCTCGCCCGCTTCTTCAAGATCGCACCGGAAGAGATCCTGGTGGCACACGACGAGCTCGATGTGGTCCCCGGCCAGGCCAAGCTCAAGTTCGGCGGAAGCCACGCCGGCCACAACGGCTTGCGCGACATCCATGCGCAACTGGGCTCGGCCGACTACTGGCGGCTGCGCATCGGCATCGGGCATCCTGGCGTGAAATCTGAAGTTGTCCATTGGGTACTGAAGAAGCCTCTGGCTGAGCAGCAAAAGGCGATCGACGAAGCCATCGTCCGTTCGCTCAACGCGTTTCCGTCCTTGATGGCCGGAGAGATGGACAAGGCCACCATGTTGATCCACACGAGCAAACCGCCGCGCCCCAAGCCACCGAGGCGCGAAGAGGACGGCAACGAAGCGCCGCCGGGCTGACAAGAGCTTTCACCAGGGAGAGAAAAAATGAAGAAGCGAATCGGATCGATAGGCTCAGTGCTGGCGGCTCTACTGGCGCTCGCGCCGCCCATTGGCTCGGCGGGCGCGCCCACCTGGCGCTGCGGCAACGTCTACACCGATCGGCCGTGCGCGGGCGGCAAGCCGATCGACGTCGACGATGGCAGGTCTGTCGAGCAGCAACGCGATGCGGACGTGGCGGCGCGCGAAGCACAGGACGCGGCCACGCGCATGGAGCGCGAACGGGTCCGGTTCGAAGCTCGCAACGCCCGACGCGACCCGATCGTGCTCGACAGCAGATCCAAGCCAACGCAGCCCGCTAGCCAGGCGGCCGCCGCCAGCAAGCACAAGAAGAAAAAGGCGAAAAAAGACGAGCCCGAGTACTTCAGCGCACGCGCGCCCGGCTCCGGCAAGAAAAGCAAAGCGCCATAGCTGCTGCCGGCGAGTTCACCGAGGCAGCGACCCCGCCTTGTCGGCGGTGAGGCGCCGATACTTTTCCCACAGTGTTTCGCGCGCTTCGACGTGGGCCGGGTTGGTCGGAATACAAGCTACGGGGCACACCTGGACGCACTGCGGCTCATCGAAATGGCCGACGCATTCGGTGCATTTGCTCGGCTCGATCTGATAGATCTCCACGCCCATGAAGATCGCGTCGTTCGGGCACTCGGGCTCGCACACGTCGCAATTGATGCATTCATCGGTGATCATCAGCGCCATGCATCGATTATCCGGCCTGGGCATGGACGTTGCATCGATCGGGTTATGCTGCGCGTCGACTTATGAGCCTGTTTCTCCTCAAGCGTTTCGTGACCTTGATCGCGACCCTGATCGGCGCGTCGATCATCGTCTTCCTGGTTCTCGAGATATTGCCCGGCAATGCCGCGCAGATGCTGATGGGTCCGGATGCTTCGCCCGATGCGGTGGCCGCATTGGCCACGAAACTGGGCCTCGACCAGCCGGCGCTGACCCGCTACTGGCACTGGATCACCGGGCTTCTCACGGGTGATCTGGGCAACAGCTATGCCTACAGCTCTCCGGTGATCGATCTCATCCTCGAACGTCTGGCGCTGACGGTGCCGCTGGCCGTGCTGGCAATGTTCTTCACCACGGTGCTCGCCCTGGCCGTCGGCGTGACCGCGGCGGCTCGCCACAACAAGCTCGGCGACGTCGGGCTGATGGGCCTGGCGCAGGTCGGCATCGCGATCCCGAATTTCTGGTTCGCGATCCTGCTGATCCTGGTGTTCTCGGTCAAGCTCCAATGGTTTTCGGCAGGCGGATTCGAGGGCTGGGGAGAAGGGGTTCTTCCGGGCCTCAAGGCACTGTTGCTGCCGGCCTTGTCGCTCGCCGTCGTGCAGGCCGCGATCCTCGCGCGCTTCACCCGATCCGCCGTACTCGAGGTGATGCGCGAGGACTACGTGCGCACAGCTCGCGCCAAGGGTGTGTCGCAGCGTGCAGTGTTGTGGACGCATGTGCTGCGCAATGCGCTGATTCCGGTCATCACGGTCATGGGCATGCAGTTTTCGGAGCTGCTGGCCGGAACGATCGTGGTCGAGAACGTCTTCTACCTGCCGGGCCTCGGCCGCCTGATCTTCCAGGCGATCAGCAACCGCGACCTGATCGTCGTTCGCAACTGCGTGATGCTGCTCGCTGCCATGGTGGTGATCGTCAATTTCGTGGTCGACGTGCTCTATGCTGTGATCGATCCGCGCATCAAGGCCTCTGACATATGAGAGGGGTGCGATGAGTTCTCCAGCCATGCCGAGCGCCGTCGCGCTCACCGTGCCGGGCTTCTGGCGTCGCTCGCTGCACCACCGCAGCTTCGTGATCGGCGCCGTCCTGACCCTGCTGCTCATCGCGGCGGCTGCGCTGTCGTGGGTATGGACACCATGGTCTCCCTACGAGATGAATCTCGCGGACAAGCTCAAGCCGCCGAGTGCCGCCCACTGGCTGGGCACCGACACGTTCGGAAGAGACGTGGCGTCGCTGCTCCTGGTGGGGGCACGCGCTTCGATCCTGGTGGGCGTGATCGCCGTCGGCATCGGACTCACCTTGGGCACCGCGCTCGGCCTGCTGGCCGCGGCGCGCCGTGGCTGGGTCGAGGAAGCGATCATGCGGCTCACCGATTTCTCCATGGCCTTTCCGGCCATCTTGTCGGCGATCATGCTGACCGCGGTCTTCGGTGCGGGCATCGTGAACGCGATCATCGCGATCGGCATCTACAACATCCCGACCTTCGCGCGCATCACGCGCGCCTCGGCCAACGCCATCTGGTCGCGAGAATATGTCGCGGCCGCCCGCGCCTGCGGCAAGGGCGCGTTCGCCATCACCTTCCAGCACGTGCTGCCCAACATCTCGGCTGTGCTGATCGTGCAGATCACGATCCGCTTCGCCATTGCGATCCTCGCGGAGGCGGCCTTGTCGTATCTCGGGCTCGGAACGCAGCCCCCGCAGCCTTCGTGGGGCCGCATGCTGAGCGAAGCGCAGACCATGATGTGGCAGGCGCCCCTCCTGGCCGTGTTCCCCGGCATGGCGATCGCGCTGGCGGTGCTCGGGCTCAACCTCCTGGGTGACGGCCTGCGCGACCTGCTCGACCCGCGACTCGCTCGCGCACGCTGATCCCGCCCCATGTCCTTGCTCCAAGTCGACAACCTCCACATCCAGTTGCAGACCCAGCGCGGCCCGGCCGAGGCGGTGCGCGGCATCAGCTTTGCGCTGGAGCGCGGGGACACGCTGGGCATCGTGGGCGAGTCCGGCTGCGGCAAATCCGTCACCGTGCAGGCGTTGATGGGGCTGCTGCCGGCCAACGCCAAGCTGAGCGGCAGCATCCGCTTCGATGGCACGGAACTGATCGGCCTGCCGGAGCGCAACTACCGCGAGATCCGTGGAAACCGGATCGGAATGATCTTCCAGGAGCCGATGACCGCACTGAACCCGGTGCACACCATCGCGCGCCAGGTGGGGGAGCCGCTGCGCCTGCATCGTGGCCTCTCGGCGGCCGAGGCCCGAAAGGCCGCGCTCGCCCTGCTCAAGCGCGTGGGCATCCCGGACGCGTCGTCGCGCCTCGACGCCTACCCCCACCAGTTCTCCGGCGGGCAGCGCCAGCGCATCGGCATCGCCATGGCGCTGGCCTGCGAGCCCGACCTGCTGATCGCCGACGAGCCGACGACGGCGCTCGACGTGACCATCCAGAAGCAGATCCTGGACCTGATCCAGGATCTGGTGGCCGAACGCGGCATGGCGCTCATCCTGATCTCGCACGACCTGGGCGTGATTGCCCGAAGCGCGTCGAAGATGCTCGTGATGTATGGCGGAAGCATCGTGGAGAGCGGGCCGACCACCGTGGTGTTTTCCGAACGCACGCATCCCTATACCCAAGGGCTCTTCGCGGCGCGCCCTCAGTTGAATGGCGAACGCGGACAGAAACTCGCCACCATCCGAGGCAGCGTTCCGGATCTGGTCGACCTTCCGCCAGGCTGTCCCTTCGCCGGACGCTGCCGCTACACCGTCGAGGCCTGCCACGCCACGCGACCCGCGATCACGTTGCTGCCCAGGGACCATGAGGTCCGCTGCATTCAGCTCGACGAAATTTCTGCTCTGGAGAAAGGGTCGTAGGAGACCCCGTCACCGAACTCCCGTACCCCGATCCACCATGGCGCTGCTACTCAAAGTCGACAACCTCGTTCGCCACTACACGCTGCCGCGCGAGAGCATCTTCGGGCCTGCGCCCGTGGTGCACGCGCTCAACGGCGTGAGCTTCGGCATTCCGGACGGGAAAAGCCTGGGCATCGTGGGCGAATCGGGCTCCGGCAAGTCGACCATCGCTCGGCTGGTGATGGCGCTCGACAAGCCGACTTCCGGCAGCGTCGTCTTGCTCGGCAACGACCTGCACCAGCTTCCGAAGTCCAAGCTGCGAACGGTGCGGCGCAACGTCCAGATGGTGTTCCAGGACCCCTATGGCTCTCTCGACCCGCGACAGACCGTGGCGCGCATCGTCGCCGAGCCGCTCGAGGTGCTCGAAGGCGTCGGCCGCGCCGAACAGCGCGAGCGCGTCGGCGAGTCGCTCGCCGCCGTCGGCCTGCGAACGGGCGACATGGGCAAGTACCCGCACGAGTTCTCGGGCGGGCAGCGCCAGCGGATCGCCATCGCGCGCGCGCTCATCACCCGGCCGCGACTCATCGTTGCCGACGAACCGGTGAGCGCACTCGACGTGTCTGTCCAGGCGCAGGTGCTCAACCTGATGCAGGACCTGCAGCAAAAATTCGGCATCAGCTACCTGTTGATCAGCCACGATCTGGCGGTGGTCAATCATCTTTGCGATGAAGTCTGCGTGCTCCACCGCGGGGTCGTGGTCGAGCGCGGGGAAGCCCGCCAGCTCTTCACGCACGCACAGCACCCTTACACCCAGGCCCTGCTCGCCGCGGTGCCGCTGGCCGAGCCTGCGCCAATGCCGCTCACCTGAATGCGCCAACGATCAGTGCTTGCCGCCCGCGCCGCGACTCGCGCATGATCTCGATCTGAATTTCCAACCCGACTTTCCTGGAGTCTCGACATGTTGAAACGCCGCACCCTTCTGACCACCGCCGCCATGGCCGCCGTGCCGTTCGCACTTCCTCATGCCGCGCTGGCGCAGGGCCGCAAGGACTCGATCGTGCTGGGCATGGCGCTGGAACCCCCGGGCCTGGACCCGACGGCAGGTGCGGCGGCGGCCATCGCCGAAATCGTTCAATACAACGTGCTGGAAACGCTGACCAAGATCAACGCGGACGGCAGCGTCACGCCGCTTCTGGCCGAAAGCTGGGAGGTGTCGCCTGACCTCAAGACCTACACCTTCAAGCTGCGGCGCGGCGTGAAGTTCCAAAACGGCGAGCCTTTCAACGCCCAGACTGTCAAGTTCTCGTTCGATCGCGCGGGCGACGCCAAGAGCACCAACAAGGACAAGCGCACCTTCCAGAACATGACCGCCCAGGCGGTCGACGAGCACACGGTGGTGGTGCTCAACAAGGAGATCGACCCCAACCTCCTCTTCGTGCTCGGCCAGGCGACGTCGGTCATCGTCGAACCGAAAAGCGCGGAGTCCAATGCCACCAAGCCGATCGGCACCGGCCCCTACAAGCTCGAGAGCTGGAACAAGGGCTCGTCGCTCGTCCTGACCAAATGGGAAGGCTTCCGCAATCCCGGTGCGGCGAAGCTTGCCAAGGTCACCTTCCGCTTCATCTCCGATCCGGCTGCCCAGGCTGCGTCGTTGCTGGCCGGCGACGTCGACGCGTTCCCGCGGGCAGCGACCCGCATTGTTCCGCAGTTCAAGAGCAATCCGCAGTTTCAGGTGATCCTCGGCGGCTCTCGTGCCAAGACCATTCTGGCGTTCAACAACAAGCGCAAGCCGCTCGACGACGTGCGTGTGCGGCGCGCAATCTCTGCTGCCATCGACCGCAAAGCGGTGATCGAAGGCGCTGCCGACGGCTTCGGAGTGCCGATCGGCAGCCACTACGTTCCGGGCGCCGAAGGCTATGTCGACACCACCGGCATCAACCCCTTCAACGTCGACAAGGCCAAGAAGCTTCTCGCCGAAGCCGGCGTCAAGACGCCGCTCGAATTGACCATGACGCTTCCGCCGCCGCCCTATGCGCGGCAAGGCGGCGAAGTCATCGTGGCCGAACTCGCCAAGATCGGCATCGTGGTCAAGGTGCAGAACGTCGAGTGGGCGCAATGGCTCAGCGGCACTTACGGCAACAAGGACTATGACCTGAGCATCGTGTCGCACGTCGAACCCTTCGACCTCGGCAACTATGCCAAGCCGGACTACTACTGGGGCTACCAATCGAAGGAATTCGATACGCTCTTCGACAAGATCAAGAGCACGGCCAGCGCCACCGAGCGCGACAAGCTGTTGGGCGACGCGCAGAGGTTGCTCGCGAACGACGCGGCCAACGGCTTTCTCTTCCAGCCGCAGTTCCCCACTGTGGCCAAGAAGGGCGTCAAAGGCCTTTGGAAGGACATGCCCATCTTCGCCAACGACCTCTCGGCGTTGTCGTGGTCGTGAACCAGCGCCTGCACGACCTCAGCGCGACGGAGCTGTCCGCCGCCTACCGCGAGCGAAAGCTCTCCCCGGTGGAAGTGACGCAGGCGGTGCTCAACCGCATCGAGCGCTGGGAGCCTCGACTGCAGGCCACCTGGCTGCTCAATCCCGAGAGCGCGCTCGCACAGGCGCGCGCTTCTGAAGCTCGCTGGCAGCGTGGCGAGCCGCTCAGCCGCCTCGACGGAGTGCCGTCGACGCTCAAGGAAAACATCGCGACGCGCGGGGATCCGCTCCCCGCCGGCACCGCCGCCGTCGAGCTGCGTCCGGCCGCCGCCGATGCGCCACCCGCGGCACGCATGAAGGAAGCCGGCGCGGTGATCGCCAGCAAGACCACCATGCCGGACTACGGAATGCTGTCGTCGGGCCTTTCGAGCTTTCACAAGCTGTCGCGCAACCCATGGGACCTGAGCAAGACGCCGGGCGGATCGAGCGCCGGTGCCGGCGCGGCCGCTGCGGCTGGCTACGGGCCGCTGCACATCGGGACCGACATCGGCGGGTCGCTTCGGCTGCCGGCTGGCTGGTGCGGCGTTTTCACGCTCAAGCCGAGTCTCGGCAGGATCCCCATCGATCCGCCTTACATGGGCCGTGCGGCCGGCCCGATGACCCGCACTGTGCTCGATGCCGCCCTGATGATGGAGGTGCTGTCGAAAGCCGACGCGCGCGACAGCATGAGCCTGCCGATGCAGGACATCGACTGGTCATCGGCGGACTGCCACCCCGAGAGCTTGCGTGGCCTGCGCATCGGCCTGTGGCTCGACGCAGGCTGCGGGCTCGACGTCGAACCGGACATCCGCGCGGCCGTCGAGCGGGCCGCGCGCCTTTTCGAAGAAGCCGGTGCGATCGTCGAACCCATGCGTCCTTTCATGACACAGGAAATGCTCGACGGCATGGACCACTTCTGGCGCATGCGCTCGATGGTCGACATGAACGCGTTGACCTCGCAACAAAAGGCCAAGGTGTTGCCGTACATCCGCGCATGGGCGGACAGCGCCGCCGGGTTCACTGGAGAACACGTGTTCCGGGCATTCAGCCAATTTCATGCCACGCGAGTGGCCGCTGTCACAGCCTGCGCCGCCTTCGACTACGTGATCTCGCCCACGGCGCCCAACGCGCCGGTGGCGGCCAAACTGCCTTCGCCAACGAACGATCCGTTGCGCCCTCTCGAGCACATCGGCTTCACCGTGCCGTTCAACATGTCCGAGCAGCCCGCATCGTCGATCAACTGCGGCTATACAAAAGGCGGTCTGCCGATCGGGCTGCAGATTGCAGGACGGCGCTTCGATGATCTCGGCGTCCTCCGGGTGTCGCGCGCCTACGAACAGATCCGCGAAACGCAGCGGCCATGGCCTGAGCCACCAACTAATGCATAGGACGTAGATGAGTACTTACTTATCCGATTTGGCAGAATCCGCCTATGCAAGATCTACTGGGCAACCCTCTCACGCTTGACAGTCCGGCGAGTTTGCCGGCCGTCGATGCCTTCATCGACGGCTTTCTGTCCTGCGAGGCCCGGGCTGCCGACGTGCTGCTTGCGCAGGACGACTCGAGCCCGATGGTGCAAGCCTACTGCGCGGCCGTTCACTTGTTCGGCGAGTCGCGAGACGCCGCCGCCAAGGCCATGCCCCATATCGAACGAGCGGTCAAAGGCGCGATCAATCGCGCCACCGACCGTGAAAACCGGTTCATCAGCGCAGTCATGGCCTGGGCACGCGGCGACATCTCGCGAGCCATCGAACACCATCAGGCCGCCGTTCGAGAGAACCCCCGCGATCTCGTCGCCGTCAAGCTGGGCCAGTATCACTGCTTCAACGTCGGCGATGCACCAGGCATGCTCCGGCTCGCATTGGTGGCGTTGCCTGCCGCAGCCGACATCTGCTACACGCACGGCATGCTCGCCTTCGGCTATGAGCAGTGCAACATGCTGCGCGAGGCCGAGACCAGCGCCCGCCGTGCCATCGAGATGAGGCGCAAGGAGCCCTGGGCTCATCACGCCTTGAGCCACGTGATGCTGACCGAAGGGCGCCTCACCGAAGGCCTGAGATTCATGCAGGACGTCAGCGAAACCTGGACGGGCCTGAACTCCTTCATGTACACCCACAACTGGTGGCATGTCGCCCTCTTTCTCATCGACCTGGATCGCCACGAAGAAGCCCTCGCGATTTACGACGACAAGGCCTGGGGCATCGCCAAGGAGTATTCGCAGGACCAGATTGGCGCCGTCTCGCTCCTGGCGCGGCTCGAACTGGCGGGTGTCAATGTCGGCGCGCGTTGGCAGGAGCTGGCCGACCATCTGGTGACGCGGGTCGAAGACCACATCCTGCCGTTCCTCGACCTCCAGTATCTCTATGGTCTGGCTCGCGCCGGCCGCCCCGAAGCCGAACAATTGCTGCTCGGCATCCATGCCTTTGCCGACGACGAGCCCCCGTCCATGCGCGGAGCCTGGCAGAGCGTGGCCGTGCCGGCGGCGAAAGGCCTTTACGCCCATGCCAAGGGAAATCACGCCGAGGCGGCACGGCAGCTCGGCATCGTCCTGCCGAGATTGCAGGAAATCGGCGGAAGCCATGCGCAGCGCGACCTGTTCCAGCAGGTTTACATCGACGCGCTTCTGCGGACAGGCACCCCGGAGACGCTGGCCAACGCGAGCTTGATTCTGTCGAAGCAAGTCGCTGGACAGCCGGAATCACTTCGCCTGCGGCGGCAACTGCTCAGTGCCACACAGGTCACGACGAATTAGCCGTGAGAACTTCCGTAGTCATGCCTGCCACATCTCTGCAAACAAAAGGTTGGCAGGGCACCTGCAAGCAACAAACTTCCCGTGAGTTGCGTGAAATACTTCCCAACCTTCGGCAGCTTTTTAGGTTCACACTGCAATCTCGGTTTCTCTTAGGGGATTGCTCAATGCGCAATCATTCGGCCCGCTCTCCAGCGGGCCTTTTTTTTGCCCAAACGTGCTGCAAAGGCAGGTTCCTCACCACTCGTTACGTAAAGGACTCCGGTGTCAGCCTCTGTCCGACACCGAAGCACTGAGCGATCCGCGACAAACGAGAATTGCGTTCTGCTGGCTTGAACGCCGTGCGACCGATTGAACTCAATCGCTCGCGAGACGATCAAGCCCTCAAGCAAGTCTTTCGAGGAGCCATTGCATGACCCAGCCGACAGCCGGCCAGGCCAAGGATTCGCGCGTTGCCTTGTTCTGTGCGGCTCAATTGAGAGAGGCAGCGCACACGAGGATCGTTCAGTCGTTCGGGAAATTCGCCCAAGGTCTGGGACCAGGGCCGAGTGACGATGACCTCAAGCTTTTCGCAAAGCTCGTCGCGCAGGAACGCCGCCTCAAGGCCGAGGGGCCCACAACCACGCAACAGTCGATACCGAGTCAGCGCCAGCCAGCGGAACCGGCAACGACGACATGGAAGGCAGGCGCATCCGCCGCCTACGCCTACGGCGGATTGGCCGACCTGGCGCGCATGAGCTTCGGATCAACCCGCCCTCAAGCGCTGGTCTGTGACAGCTGCAGCACCATCAACCGCCCATCGGCGCTTCTTTGCAAGGGTTGCTCGCGGAAGCTTCCGGCCTTCTATGCGAACGAGGCGAATGAGTCAAAGCAGCCTTCGGCGCCGCCGCTGCAGCCTCAGGCGAAGCGTATGCGCGTCGCGGCCTCCGCCTTGCTGAGTGTCGGCTTGCTCGTACTGACCCTGGTCGGTACGGGCATTGCGCACTACTCGAGCGCGCCCTCTACGCGCGTGGCGAGCGCGTCACAGGCTGGGACCCCGTCTCTGTCCCCGCCCACATCTCCGCGCGAAATTTCGGGTGCCCAGGCGAGCACTGCGCCGCGCGTCACCGAAATCGCCCCGCCCGTTTTGGCTCCACCCGAAACCACGACTTACGCCATGTCCGCCGATGCCCGGGCGATGACGGTGTCGAGCACGGAACCGCGCATCGACGGCGGTACGGCGGCTGCGAACCCGGAGCAGTTGAGCAGCGCCCGCCAAGTGCTGTCTGCGCCGAAAGCGCCGACTCGCTCGGCGGCTCCGCGCACGTCGGATCGGTCGATTCGAAGCGCCTTGGCCGAATGCGATGGCCTTAACTTTCTGTCGAACGCAATCTGCATGAACAACAAGTGCGCCGACAGGAAGATCGGCCGCAGCGCGCAGTGCGTCGAGCCCTTGCGCCAAAGAAAGCTCGACGAAGCCCGCAGGAACCCGACGCTGGTGGGCTGACGCTCGCCCGCCGCTCGCCGTCGCTCAGCGCCGCTGAACGTACACCGGCTGCGGAGGCAGGTCCGCCAGGTGAGCCGTGTCGGCCCAGTCGATCACTTCGATGTGGGTCGGTGAATCGGGATCGGCGATGCGGACGCGATTGAATCCGGCGTTGGGAATGTCGCTCTGGCGCGGCCCGTTCAGCCCCAACCCCCGGGCCGTGCGCCACACCATGTCGAGCACGCCGCCATGTGTGACGACCAGCACGGTTTGGCCACGATGCGTGGCGGCGATGCCGCCCAGCGCAGCGATGACCCTGGCATGAAACTGCCTGGGCGTTTCGCCTTCGGGCATGGCGTGGTCTTCGCTGAACTTCAGCCAGTCTTCCCAGGCGCGCGGATGCGCCTGCTGAATTTCTTCCGCGTTCATGCCCTCGACGATGCCGAAGTGCTGCTCGCGAAGTCCGATCGAGGTGACCACGTCCAGGCCCAGCTTCAGAGCGGCAGGCGCCGCCGTTTGCTGGGTGCGCATCAGATCGCTGCACACGAGATGCTGCACCGACTCGCTGGCCAC
The DNA here is from genome assembly GCA_018820395.1 of Gammaproteobacteria bacterium. GTDB lineage: Bacteria > Pseudomonadota > Gammaproteobacteria > Burkholderiales > Burkholderiaceae_C > Variovorax. Next base: position 16,915 of record JAHJOG010000126.1, read on the forward strand.
GCGCTCCCCGACGCGGCGCGCCTGCTCATGCCCGACGTCGTTGAGGGGCACATCGATGTGGCCCTGAAAGCGGAGTTGGCGGTTCCAGTCGGTCTCGCCGTGGCGGATGAGAATGAGCTCTGTGGTCATGTAGGGGTCGATATCGATTGTCGGCCCAGTCCGGCGGGTACCTGTTCGCCAGCCCGAAAAGCCTCCATGGAGCAGCGGACAACTGCACGGATCACTCATTGAATCGATCGCGGAGAATCGCCCGATGACCCGACTCGTCCTGCTGCCCGGCCTCGCATGCGACGCCCGCCTCTGGGAAGCGCAGCTTCCCGTCTTGCCGCCGACGCTGACCCTGCAGGTGAGCGACGTGCATATGCGTCACGATCGCATCGAAGCCATGGCCTCGGCGCTCCTGGCTGAAAACGAAGATCCGCTGGTTCTTTGCGGTGCGTCGATGGGCGGCATGATCGCCATGGAAGCTGCCCGCCAGGCTCCTGCCCGCATCCGAGGTCTGGCCTTGCTCGGCACGAATGCAAGCCCCGAGACACCCGACATGTTCGCGCTGCGCGAATCCGCCATCGAGCTCTTCGAGCGCGGAGAAGCGCGCGACGTCATCCAGTTCAATGCCGGCTTTGCGTTCGACCCGTCGCGCGCGTCCGATGCAGCGTTGATTCGACGCTACGTCGACATGGTTCTCGACGCCGGCACCGATCAGCTCGTCCGCCAGAACCGCGCCGTCATGACCCGGCCGGATGCTCGTCCGCATCTGCCCGCCCTGAAATGCCCGGTGCTGGTGATGTGCGGCGAGTCCGATCGGCTGACAGCACCCGAATGCTCGCGCGAGATTGCTTCGTCGATCTCTCAGGCACGCCTGGTCTGGCTGCAGCAGTGCGGCCACATGCTCACGATGGAACAGCCCGAGCGCGTCAACGCCACGCTCGCCGAATGGCTGGCCCAATTCGCCTGAATGGCGCGCGAATGGCGGGATGCGTCAGTGCAGCCGCCCGCCAGTTTGGCGGATGTCGGTCACGACCTCGAGCGATGTGGCCACCGCGACCCGCAACGCCTCGGTGATCGTCTCCAACGGGAGGCTGGGCTCACCAGGGAAACGTTCCGCTTGTTCGTCTGCGTATGGCACGTGGATGAAGCCGCCCCGCGTCGAACTGCGCGGCTTGGCTGCCAGCCGGTGCATGAGTCCGAAGAACAGGTGGTTGCAGACGAAAGTGCCTGCCGTGTTCGACACCGAGGCGGGCACGCCTGCAGCCAGCAAGTCTCGAACGATCGCCTTGATCGGCAAGGTCGAGAAATACGCGGCCGGAGCGCCCGGGACCACCGGCTGGTCGATCGGTTGCGCGCCTGCGTTGTCGGCAATCCGGCCATCGTCCAGATTGATGGCGATTCGCTCAGGTGAAATCTCGGCCCGCCCGCCCGCCAGGCCGACGCAGATGACGAGGCGCGGGCGCAACGTGTCCATGTGCACGCCCAACTCTTCGATTGCCGTGCCGAACACGCAGGAAAGGCGTCGCGCCCGCACCGTGGCACTGCCGCAGCGCCAGCCATCGAGAGCCCGAACCGCCTCCCACGACGGATTGAGCGGCTCCCGATCGAAGGGCTCGAAGCCGGTGAGCAGCACGTTCACGAACCCAGCCCCGTCTCGTTCAGGCCACGGCAACCACCGCGATGCCCTCGGCGACGAGCCTTTCGCGGATGCGGCGCGCAAAAGCCAGCGCGTGCGGCCCGTCGCCATGGAGGCAGACAGTTTGCGCGTTGACATCCACCACCGTGCCGTCGATCGCAGTGACCTTGTGGTCGCGCACGAGCGACAGTGTTTGCGCCAGCGATTGTTCTTCACTGTCGATCAGGGCGCCGGGTTGGGATCTCGGCACGAGGCTGCCGTCCGGCTGATAGCCGCGATCTGCGAACACTTCCTCGACCGGCCGCAGGCCCGCGCGCTCGGCGGCGGCGATCATTCCGCTGCCCGCCAGGCCGAAGAAGCGCAGTGCCGGATCGAAGTGGCGCACCGCATCGCACAGTGCATCGGCGAGTGCCGGGTCTTTCACCGCCTGGTTGTAGAGGGCGCCGTGCGCCTTGACGTGCGACAGGGTCCCGCCTTCGGCCTTCACGATCGCCGCGAGCGCCCCGATCTGGTAGAGCACGCCTGCCACGACTTCTTCGCGGGGCAGGTTCATCTCGCGGCGGCCGAAATTCTCGCGGTCCGGGTAACTGGGATGGGCGCCGATCGCCACCTTGTTCTCGATCGCCCAGCGCACGCACTGCTGCATGGTGCGAGCGTCGCCCGCATGCCAGCCGCAGGCGATGTTGGCTGAGCTGACCAGTCCGAGCAGAGCCTCGTCGTTTTCGCAGCCTTCGCCCAGATCGGCATTGAGGTCAATCTGCATGGGGGACTCCTTTGGAGCCATTGTGCCGCGGCAGGCTCCACCCTGCCGCTCCGAGTGCCTGTGCCACCTGCTCGAGGTAGCGTTGCCGCGCGTTCCATGCCTCGATCGCTGCGGTCGCATCGACCGGGACCAATCGCAAGCGCCCGTTGAGGGGCGCCTGGGCCAACTTCCACAGATCGGCCCGGATGACCACGCCGATTCGCGGATATCCCCCTGTGGTCTGCGAGTCGCCCATCAGGATGATGGGCTGCCCGGAAGGCGGAACCTGGATCGTCCCTGGGATCACCGCCGACGACAGCATGTCGCCCGGCTGCTTTCGCTGGAGCTCGCGCCCTTTCAGGCGGCTGCCCATTCGATTGCTCTGCGGCGTGATCTGCCACGACTGGCTCCACAGCAGGTCGTGCGACTCGGGCGTGAAAAGCTCGAACTCCGGGCCCGCCATGACCCTCAGCGTCGTCGCGCGATCCGGCCCGCTGTCTTGATCCGCCGGCGGTCGCGCGGTGTCCGCTTCGGCGGGCGGGCGGATGCCGAACGGGCGCCGCCTCAGATGCGCTTCATCGAGCACGTCCGCGCCCAGCGGAAGCACGTCGCCGCGCTTCAAGGCACGGCCCTGGTGCCCGCCAAAGCCAGCCTTGAGGTCGGTGCTGCGCGACCCGAGCACCGACGGAACATCGATGCCGCCGGCCACTGCCAGCCAGCTCCGCATGCCCTTCTTGGACTGCCATTCGTTCGCACCGCCCAGTTGGAGGACCTGTCCAGCCTTCACCGGAAAACTCCAGCACGGCCAAACCGGGACCCCATCGAGCCGCGCGCCGAAATCGTCGCCGGCAAGGGCAATCCGCGTGTCGGTGTCGAACCGGAGTTCGCATGCGCCGAGCGTGATCTCCAGACCGGCCTGGTCGTCGGAATTGCCGACCAGCCGGTTGGCCAAGGTGAGAGAAAGCGTATCGAGCGCACCACCGGGGCAGATGCCCTTTTCGCGATGCCCATACCTGCCCAGGTCCTGCACCGAAGCAAGAAGGCCTGGGCGCAGCACCGAAACGCTTCCCGAGCCTGCCGCATCGCTCTGGGTGGACGCGCTCAAAGCTCGACCTTGTCGGCGACGAAGCGCACACGATCGCCCGCGCGCAGCAGCGCGGGTTCCGACGCGGTCGGATCGAACAGCTCGACCGAGGTGCGCCCGATCAGATGCCAGCCGCCCGGCGAAACCAGCGGATAGATGCCCGTCTGCGAGCCGCCGATCCCCACCGAACGCGCCGGCACGGCCGTTCTCGGTTCTGTGCGTCGGGGTGTCGCGAGCTCCGTCGGGAGTCCGCCCATGAACGGAAAGCCGGGCAGGAACCCGACCAGGTAGACGACGTACTCCGCCGCGCTGTGGCGTCGCACGACTTCGGCCGGCGCCAGGCCCGCACGCTCGGCCACGAAACGAAGGTCGGGCCCCGCCTCACCGCCGTAGACGACCGGAATCTCGATCTGGCGACCCGGCGCCACGTCCGTGACGAGCTGCGGCCACGCGGCCAGGACCTGCATCTCGAGCTCGGTGCCATCGATCTGCCCGGGGTCGAAGAGCAGGCTCAGGTTGTTCATGCCCGGCAGGGCTTCCTGCACGCCACGCCACCGCACGGCCTCGGCAGCGAGCGCCCAGATCTTCTGCTGCTGCGCCAGGGTCGCAGGTGGCGGCAGCTCGCAAAGCAGGGCCGCTTCGCCGAGGGAGTGCAGTCGTAGCTCGTTCATGCGGGCGGCGACGGCACCTTGGCCATGAGCCGCTCCTGCACGAAGGGCGAGACGAACTTGTGGACCTCGCCACCCAGCATCGCGATTTCGCGGACGAAGGTGCTGGAAATGAACTGGTACTTGTCGCTCGGCGTGAGGAACACCGTCTCCACCTTGGGCATGAGCGAACGGTTCATGCCGGCGAGCTGGAATTCATAGTCGAAGTCGGTCACGGCGCGGAGGCCGCGCACCATCGCCTTTCCGCCGCGCGCGACCACGAAGTCCCGCAGGAGGCCCGAAAAGCTCTCGACCGTCACCTGACTGCTGAAGGGCTTCACGGCCTCTTGCGCCATGGCGATGCGCTCGTCCAGCGAGAACAAGGCCTTCTTGTGGTGGCCCGCCGCGACGGCGACGATGACCTTGGAAAACAGTTGTGTGGCACGCCGGACGACATCTTCATGACCCAAGGTGATGGGGTCGAAGGTGCCCGGGTATACCGCGATCACGTCGCTGGACATGGTTTGCTCGCTCCTCATGCAGCCGTTGCGGCCTGGTCGGGCGGATTATGCAGTGCCGGCCATCGGTGGCCGCAGAAGATGGGCGTGCACGGCACCGGCCTTCAGGTGGCGAAAGACAGTCAGTCCGAGCGGCGCGAGTTCATCGTCTTTCCATTCGCGTGCCGCCTCGAGGTACACCACGCCGGTGCTCCGCACCGCTCGAGCGGCGGCTCGCAGGGCCGGAAGATAAAGATCCGGGCTCTCGAAGGGCGGATCCAGGAACACCGCGTGCAAGCTGCCTTCGGGCGTGCGTTCGAGCAGCGACACTCCGTTGCCGCGCTCGACACGGACCGCATCGGCGCTCAGCTTGGTCTTCAAGGACTGCATCTGCGCCACCAGCCCGGCGTCCTGCTCACACAACATGACGGCGGTCGCTCCGCGGGATGCCGCCTCGAAGCCCAGTGCTCCCGTGCCGGCGAACGCATCGAGGCAGTGCCAACCCGGCAGCTCGCCGCCCCCAGCGCCGGCCAGACTGGCCAACCAGTTGAACAGGGTCTCCCGTACACGGTCCGGCGTCGGGCGGAGGCCGGCCTTGTCTGCAACGGGGATGCGGGTGCGGCGCCACTGGCCGCCGATGATGCGCACGAGGTGCGGCACCTTGGCCAGACGAGCGGGTTTTGCGGGAGCGGCGGGGCGGGGAGAAGCTTTCACCCCGACAGCTTAACGGCAGCGAGGAGCAGACGGCTCGAGCACGCCTCAGGGTTTGGACCCGCCTCCGACCACCACCGTCACCATGCGATCGGGCTGCAGCTTGCGCGCGAAGGCTGCCTTGACGTCGGCCACCGTGACCGCGTTCATGCGCGCGGTCCAGGTGTCGAGGTAGTCCAGCGGCAGGTCGTTCCAGGCGATGTTGGCCACGTTGCCCAGAAGCTTCCTGTTGCTGTCGAGCAAGAGCGGAAAGCCGCCGATCAGGTTGTCCTTGGCGGCCTGGAGTTCTGCTGCCGTCGGGCCTTGGGCGACGAACTTCGCCAGCACGCCCTTGGTGACCGCGACCGCGTCGCCCACCTGATCCGGCCGGGTCTGGAATCCGATCCGGAAAGCGCCGGCATGCAGGCCGGGCGAAAAGGCGCTGTAGACGCTGTACGCCAGCCCGCGCTTCTCACGCACCTCTTCGGTCAGCCGCGACACGAAACCGCCGCCGCCCAGGATGTAGTTGCCGAGCACCAGGGCGAAGTGGTCGGGATCGGCGCGCCGATAGCCCGGCTCGCCGATCAAGACATGCGCTTGCGCCGAATCGAACGGCAGGTTGATGTCTTTCGATTCCGCAAGCGGCGCGACCTCGGGAACGGCCGGCAGCGCGGCGCACCCTGCCGACGACGATCGACTCGCGAGCCGCGACAACAGCGTGGTGGCGATGCTATCGGCCTGGCTCCGGGTCACTGCACCGACCACCGTCAGCTTGGCGCGGCACGGCTGCACCAGGCGCTCGTAGTGCTGGCGCATCGTGGTTGTGTCGATGCGGGCCAGCGTGGCTTCCGTGGCCTCGAAACCATAGGGATGCCCACGGTAGACCGCCTGCGAGAACGCACGGCCCGCGACCGTGGCCGGGCGGGTATTGGCCTCGCGGATCGCAGCGTCCAGGCGCTCGCGCTCGCGCTGCCAGACGTCCTGCGGAAACGCCGGCTCGCCGATCTGCCGCGCCGCCAGGCGCACGGCCTTGTCGAGCAACTGGGGATCGGACAAGGACCTGAGCGAAAAGCTCATGCGCTCCGAGCCCGCGCTCACGTCGAAGTTCGCGCCCAGATCGGCCCAGGCTTCGCCGAGCGCGTTCTGGTCCATGGCCGGACTGTCTCCCTCCGCCCTCACCCCTTTTTCGATCATGTCGGCGGTGGCGTCGGCGAGCCCCGCCATGGCCTTCGGATCGCGCCGCCCGCCGGCATCGAAGTCGACTTGGGCATCCACGATCGGCAAGGCATCGGTCCTCACCAGATAGATCCCGGCCCCGCTCGGCAGCGTCCAGTGCTCGATGGGGATTCCGGCCGAAGCGCCATGCACCGAGGTCAGCCCGGACGCGAGGAAAAACGCCGCGCGCAGGACTGTGTTCTTGAAGTTCAGCATTGGGCAATCCTTCAGCGCAGATCGTCGGCGGGCCCGGCGGCGGCGCGCGGCCGGCGGTTCCCGGCGAGCGGCTGCGGCCGCAATGTGGCGACCGTGAGCTGATCGTCACCGAAATATTTGGCAGCAACGGCTTGTACCTGCTCGGCACTCACCGCCCGGAGGCGATCGAGGATTCGGGCGCTCGCGTCGAGCGGCAACCCCTGGACCCAGTTGCTCCCCAGTTCGCGTGCCTGGGCCATGACCGAGTCGAGCTTGAAGGTCTCGCTGGCGACCCATTGCGTCTTGACGCGAGCAAGCTCGGCAGCGCCCACGCCTTCGCGAGCGATGCGCGCCACCTGAGCCCGCAACGCGGCTTCGACGGTCTCGGGCGTCTGGCCCGCCGCCGGCACGCCTTCGAGCACGAACAGTTGCGGTCCACGGCCGACGAAGCCGGCATACGCGCCCACCGAATCGGCCACCCGACCCGGCCCCTGCGTCAACGCTCGATCCAGCCTGGCCCCCGCATAACCGTCGAGCACTGCCGAGAGGACCACCAGCGCGTAGCTGTGGTTGGGCTCGCCGAGGATTCGCGCTGCGTCGACTTCGGGTGCCCTGAACGCAAGCGAGACATAGGACTGCTCGGCCGGCGCCTTGAATTCGATGCGGCGGATGCCGCGCTGCGGCGGCTCCGTGCGCGGCTTGCGCGCAGGAACCGGTCGAGAAGCGATGCTGCCGTAGTACTTCTCGGCCAAGGCACGCACTGCCTGCACATCGACGTCACCGGCGATGACAACGGCTGCATTGGCCGGCACATACCAGCGGCGGTAGAAGTCGCGCGCGTCGTCGGCCGTCATCGCGTCGAGATCGCTCATCCAGCCCACGACCGGGCGGTGGTACGGCGAGGCGACGAACACGGCGGCATTCTGCTGCTCGCCCAGCAGTGCGCGCGGCTGGTCTTCGGTGCGCAGGCGTCGCTCTTCCTTGACCACCTGGATTTCGCGCTTGAACTCGTCGTCCGCCCATTGGTTGTTGGCGAAGCGATCTGCTTCGAGCCGCATCACCTGCTCCAGATGATCGGCGGGGATCTGCTGGTAGTAGCCGGTGTAGTCGCGCGTGGTGAAGGCGTTTTCCCGTCCACCCAGTGCGGCCACGCGCCGGGAAAACTCTCCGGGCTTGAGCGTCTTGGTGCCCTTGAACATCATGTGTTCGAGCGCGTGGGCGACGCCGGAGGTGCCGTCCACCTCGTCGATCGAGCCGACGCGCACCCAGAGCATCTGCACGGCGGTCGGTGCACGCCGGTCCGGCTTGACGATCAGCGTCATGCCGTTCGACAACGTGAACTGTTCGGCTTTGGCGGGCACCGTGGCCGTATCGGCCGGCGCACCGACAGGCGGGGAGCTTTGGGCAAGTGCAGGCCGGACACCGGGCGCCAGCAGCACCGCGGCCAGCACTGCCAGGAACGCAGCGCGGCGTGGCGAAGGGTGTTTCATAGAATGGATCGGATTGTAAAAACCCCCAGATGTTCAGTTTCTTCAAGAAAAAACTCTCAGGCGACGTTGGGGCTCCAGCTCCCGATGCTGCTCCTCCCGAGTCCGCGCCGGACGAGCCTGCGCCCGCCGACGCGGCAGGCGGGCCGGCCGAAGAAGCGGGCCGCGGCTTCAAGTCGGTCTTTTCGCCATCTCGGTGGTTTGGCGGCAAGGCTGCTCCGGCGGATGGCGACGCTGCGCCGATGCCGCCCGCCCCGGCGGACGAACGGCCAAGTCCGACACCGCCCGAAGAATCGACGCGTCTTGCCCCTTTCGCTCCGGTACCGGAGCGGCCTGCACCGACGTTCGGGGTACCCGTTCCAGCGCCCGTTCCGGCTCCGGTTCCCGCACCACCGCCGCCTGCGGCCCCGACTCCACCTCCCACACCGGTTCCGCCTCCCATCACAGCGCCTCCGGCAGCGACGTTCCAGCCTGCGCCCCCCGTGCTGCAACCGACCGTTGCACCCCCCTCTTCGCCCTTCGCCGCCGAGCCCGTGATGCCGAGCCGGGTCGGTTGGCTGGGCAAGCTCAAGTCGGGCTTGCGCCGCACCGGCAATGGCATCACAGCCGCCTTCGTCAATGCCCAGATCGACGACGAACTCTACGAAGAACTCGAAGCTGCGCTGCTGATGGCGGACGCCGGCGTCAAGGCGACTGAATTCCTGCTCGACGATCTTCGACGCCGCGTCCGGAGCAACATGGCGACCGACGCGGCGCAGGTCAAGGTCCTGCTCGCAGACGCCGTTGCCGACCTGCTCCGCCCCCTGGAAAAAGAACTGGTCATCGGCGAGCACACCCCGACGGTGATCATGGTCGCAGGCGTCAATGGCGCCGGCAAGACCACATCGATCGGCAAGCTCACGCGGCACCTTGCCGATGCGGGGGCTTCCGTGCTGCTCGCCGCCGCCGACACTTTTCGTGCTGCAGCGCGCGAGCAATTGCTGGTCTGGGCCACGCGCAATACCGTCGAGATCGTGAGCCAGGAAGGCGGCGATCCGGCCGCGGTCAGCTTCGACGCGGTCAATGCGGGCAAGGCGCGCGGCAAGGACGTGGTCCTGGTCGACACCGCTGGCCGGCTCCCCACCCAGACCCACCTGATGGACGAGCTGAAGAAGATCAAGCGCGTCGTCACCCGCGCAGACGCCACAGCGCCCCACGAAGTGTTACTGGTGATTGACGGGAACACGGGGCAGAACGCGTTGTCTCAGGTAAAGGCGTTCGACGAAGTGTTGGGGCTGACCGGCCTGATCGTCACCAAGCTGGACGGAACCGCCAAGGGCGGGGTCCTGTGCGCAATCGCGCGCGAGCGACCGATTCCGGTGTACTTCATCGGCGTGGGTGAAAAGCTGGAGGACCTCGAAACCTTCAATGCGCGCGAATTTGCCACCGCGCTCACGGGTACGTAGAGAACTGGCCCCAGCGGTCTGATAGCCGCAGGCTATTCAAGCGATTAATGCCAAGTGGGAACCCTGACCTTAGCACTCCCTCTAACCGAGTGCTAATATGTATTTCACGAAGGAGTTCCCCTAATGACCTCATTGTCCGGAGCCTCTGTCAATCCGCTTGCAGTTGCCAACCCGTGGTCGGTGGTGCCGTCGCTCGGCAATCTCGACGCCTATATCTCGGCCGCCAATCGCCTGCCGCTGCTCACCCTCGAGGAAGAGCAGGGCTTTGCCCGGCGTTTGCGTGACCACAACGATCTCGAAGCGGCGGGTGCGCTCATCCTGTCGCACCTGCGCCTGGTCGTGTCCATTTCGCGTCAATACCTAGGCTACGGCCTCCCCCATGGAGACCTGATCCAGGAAGGCAACGTCGGCCTCATGAAGGCTGTGAAGCGTTTCGATCCCGACCAAGGCGTTCGTCTGGTGAGCTACGCCATGCACTGGATCAAGGCCGAGATCCACGAGTACATCCTGAAGAATTGGCGCATGGTCAAGGTGGCAACCACCAAGGCCCAGCGCAAGCTGTTCTTCAATCTGCGCTCGATGAAGCAGAACTTCAAGTCCAACGCTGCGATGGGCGATGACAGCTCCAGCGCGACGCACCGCGAAACCTTGAGTTCGGACGAGGTGTCGCAGATGGCCGCGCGCCTCAACGTCAAGCCCGAAGAAGTGCTCGAGATGGAAACCCGCCTGTCCGGCGGCGACGTGCTGCTCGACCCGCGGCCCTCGGACGATGGCGAAGAAGCCTTCGGACCGATCGCCTACCTGGCCGACGCGAGCCAGGAGCCGACCGCGCAATTGGAGTCACGTCACCGCGACCGCCTGTCGACCGATGGCATCTCGACCGCGCTCGAAGCATTGGACGATCGCAGCCGGCGCATCGTCGAAGAACGTTGGCTCAAGGTCAACGACGATGGCTCGGGCGGCATGACGCTTCACGACCTCGCGGCGATCTACGGAGTGAGCGCAGAGCGGATCCGACAGATCGAAGTGGCCGCGATGAAGAAGATGAAGAAAGCGCTTGCGGAATACGCCTGACCCGCGGCGTTGCCTCGACATCGAGCCCGGCCTGTCCGGGCTTTTTCTTGCCCGCTCGGGCGAGCAGCGTCAGGACTTGAGCAGCGCCTTGACGTCGTCGACCATCGACTGGGGCCCGGCGCCGTAACGTGCGTAGAGCCGGACCCGGCCGTCCGTGTCGTAGATGAAACTCGCGGCAGAATGGTCCATCGAATAGCTGGTCGGCGTCTTGCCGTCGACCTTCTTGTAGTAGACCTTGAAGCTCTTGGCCAACGTCGGCAGCTGCTCCGGCGTCGGGATGAGCGCAGTGAACGCGGGGTCGAAGGCACCCATGTAGGCCTTCATGACTTCGGGCGTGTCACGCTCCGGGTCCACCGTCACGAAAAGAACCTGCAGCTTGTCACCGTCTGGTCCGAGCGCCTGCTTGACCTGCGCCATCTCGCTCATGGTCGTGGGGCACACGTCCGGACACTGCGCATAGCCAAAGAAGAGCACCACGATCTTTCCCTTGAAATCAGCCATCGTGCGGGTCTTGCCGTCGGCGTCCTTGAGAGAGAAGTCTTTGGCGTAGTCGGCGCCGGTGATGTCGATGGCGTGAAAGTTCGGCTTGGATTCGGTGCAGCCGTAAAGACCGACTCCGAACACCATGGTCACGCCCGCAGCAGCCGCACCTTTCGCAAGCCATCGAAGTGCATCTCGTCGTTTCATGAAGTCGCTTGTCAGAGGTAGTGATCGACCAGCAGCGCCGCGAACAGCACGCTCAGGTGGATCAGGGAAAAGCGAAACGTCTTCCGTGCCAAGGCATCGGAATAGTTGCGCCAAAGAGCGAAGGCGTAGGCGGTGAAACCCAGGCTCACCACGCCGGCCACCACCAGGTAAGGCCAGCCGCTCATGCCGTAGATGAACGGCATCAGGCACGCTGCGAACAGGATGAAGGTGTAGAGCAGCACTTGCAGCCGCGTGAATTCATTGCCGTGAGTCACCGGCAGCATGGGCAGCCCGGCCTTGCGATAGTCTTCGACCCGGTACAGCGCCAACGCCCAGAAATGCGGCGGGGTCCAGAGGAAGATGATGAGAAAGAGGATCAGCGCCTCCGGCCCGACATCGCCTCGCATGGCGGCCCAGCCCAGCACGGGCGGCATCGCGCCCGAAGCGCCGCCGATCACGATGTTCTGTGGCGTCAGCGGCTTGAGGATGACAGTGTAGATCACCGCGTAGCCCACGAATGTGGCGAAGGTCAGCCACATGGTGAGCGGATTGACGGCGAACCAGAGCAGCGCCGACCCGGCTGTGCACAGCACGGCCGAAAACGTCAACGCCTGTGCATCGCTCAATTGACCGCGCGCAGTCGGGCGCCACGCCGTGCGTTTCATCTTGGCGTCGATGCCCTTTTCGACCAGGCAATTGAAGGCTGCTGCTGCCGCGGCGACCAGCCAGATGCCCAGGCAGGCCAGCACGCCGGTCTGCAGATCGGAAAGCGTCGGAATGCCCGGCACCGCGAGCACCATGCCGATCAGCGCGCAGAAGACGATCAGTTGCACCACGCGTGGCTTCGTCAGCGCATAGAACTGCTTCAGGACATTCGCCGCCGTCGCATGCTGCATCGAAACGGGCGTGCTCATGGATAGGCCTTCGTGCTACGCGCTGCACCGGAAACTTGCCCGGGTCGGGCCTCACGCGGCGACGCGCCGTCCTTGCCGCTGCCGTGAGGCGCCGGCGCGGCTGCATCCGCGGCGACGCGCTCGCGCCGGCTTTCGCACAAGGCCCACGTCAGGACCACCGCCAACGCGGCGGCACCGCCGGTATGAAGCAGCGCCGCGACCAGAGGCCAACCGAGCAACACGTTGCCCAGGCCCGTCGCCAGTTGCATCAGCGCCAGGCCGGCCAGCCACGCGGCCTGGGGGCGGAGTTCTGCAATTCGCCGAAGGCGCCACGCGAGCACGCCGAGCGCGGCGAAGACCCCATAGGCCATCAGTCGATGCACGTAGTGAATGGCGGTCAGCGCCGAAAAATCGAGTGCCGCGCCAGCAGCGGATTCGCCGAGCGGGCGCCAGACCTGGAAAGCCTGGGTGAAGTCCATTGGCGGCCACCAGCTGTTCTGGCACAAGGGGAACTGGGTGCACGCAAGCACCGCGTAGTTCGTGCTGACCCAGCCACCGAGCGCGATCTGCAGGACCAGCAGTGCCGAGGTGCCAACCATCAGATTGCGGAGGCCCGGAGATACCCCGATCGCACCGCGTCCGGCGGCTGCCTGCCGGTAACGCACGGCCTGAATGCACAGCAGCGCGAGCAGCACGACGGCCCCCAGGAGGTGCAGCGTCACGATGGCTGGATAGAGCTTCCAGGTCACGGTGAGTGCCCCGAATGCGCCTTGCAGGCACACCCAGACGAGCGTGGCAGCGGGCCACCACGCGCTCAGCACGCGTTCGTGAGGCGCCCCGGTCTGCCTGCCTCGCCGCCGTGCGCGCGGGGTGGCGAAGGCGAGCGACATGATGAGCACGCCGACGCCGGTGGCGAGATAGCGATGCGTCATTTCGACCCACGCCTTGCCGTGGGTCACCGGTCCCGTCGGCTGGGCCGCCTGCGCCATGGCGATGTCGTGCCGGGCGCCGACCGGGCTGGCGTTGCCGTAGCACCCAGGCCAATCCGGGCATCCCAAGCCGGAATCCGACAGACGGGTGAACGCCCCGAACAAGGTCAGATCGAATGTGAGGAACAGCGTGAGCACAGTGAGCTGGTGAAGGCGTCGGGCAGCGCCTGCCCCTGCGTTCCGCCGCCAGACCCAGAACAGGGGCCCGAGCGCGAGCAGGATGCCCACGCCCATCAGCCAGGCGACGGGTGCGAGGTCGTAGGGCGGCGCCGTCTGCATGGGGTTCATCGACCCGGTTCGTCCCAGGACGCCGAGGCGCGCAGCAGGCGATCCAGGTCTCGCTTGGCGCGGCTCGCGCCTGCCGCGTTCATATCGGGAGGAAAACGCATCATCCAGTTGCCCATCGGGTCGACCACGAACAGATGCTCGGCCACGGCGTGGCCTCCAGCGGGGGTCAGCCATTGCGCGAGTCGCTCCGGCGGCACACGAAGGACGGTGGCGCCGACCAGGCCATTGTTCAGCCGTTCGGGCACTGGCGCCGAGTCGCTCACCAGCCACACCCGATCGATCCGGTCCTTTTCGCGGCCAAGGCTCTCCCTGAGCTGTCTCTGGAAATAAAGCTGCTGTTCGCACAGCGCATTGCAGGCGGCATCCGCCACGGCCACCAGCAACCACTGCCCCTTGAGCGTGGAGAGCGAGGTCGGCTTTCCTTCGCGGTCGATGGCCTCGATCTCGGGCAACGGGCGTTGCGGGTTGATAAGCTCGCCATAGACGCTGCGCCCTTCGGGACGGATCACGTAATAGGTGAAATAGGAGGCGATCACCGGTGCTGCACAACACAGCATCACCAGCACCATCTTCCATCGGCCGACCACGGTTCGCCGGCCTTCCGCCCCATCGAGTGCCTGGCCCGGAGACGGCATCGAATGCACCGTCAGACCGAGCGGTTCGTCAGCGGCGGTGCGCACGGCGTTTCCTGCGGATGGGGGCAATGATTTGGAACCAGACATAGAGAAGCACCACAAGGGCGGTGAGCCCGAACCACTGGAATGCATAGCCGTAGTGCCTCTCGACACCCAGCGCCGGCGCGGGCCAATCGCGCTGAAGGCCTTGCGAAGCGGCACCGACCTCCTGAAGCGACACGTCGGTTCTGAGCGGCAGGCCGGTGGCTTCCCGGAAAGCGCCGAGGTCGAGATTCTGCCGGATGCGCGAAGACCCTTCGGGAGTCTCCGCCTGAGCGGGTTCTTTTCCGAGCTCGAGAAGGTGCCCAGGCGGTGGCGCAATGCGCGCTTCGAGTTCGACCAGCCCCGCTGGCGTCTCGACCTTGCCGAGCTGCGTGCGGTCGTTGAAATTGCGCTGCAGCCAGCCGCGCTGCACGAGCACGGTCTGCTTGCTGCCCTCGATCGCGAACGGCGTGAGCACGTAGAAGCCTTGCAGACCATGCATCTGGCGGTTGTCCAGGTAGATGGTGTGCGGCTCGACCCAGAGGCCCCGCAATCTAACCAGCCGGTACATGGCAGATGCAGCGTTGTCCGAGGCCAGAAATTCGTCCTGGTCCAAGGCCGGCTGACGCTTCTGCTGGTCGATGTCTGCCTGAATG
>JAHJOG010000127.1 GCA_018820395.1 Gammaproteobacteria bacterium
CGGCGTCGGCAGCGGGCTGCGCGCCGCGGTAGATGGGCGAGCCATAGGCGGTGGGCAGGTCGGCGGTGTCGAGGATGTCTTTGACGGCGATGGGCACGCCGGCCAACAAGCCCGCGCCGGATGCGGCACCGCCGGCCGCCAGGGCCGCATCCACGCGGCGTGCCTGCGCCAGCGCGAGCTCGGGTGCGAACACTTCCCACGCGTGCACGTCCGGCTCGCGCGCAACGATGCGCGCGATGGCGGCCTGCGCCACGGCTTCGGCGGTGGTGCGGCGCGCCATGATGGCGTCGCGCAGTTCGACGGCGGTGGGCGCGCCGTCTGACGGGTCTTTCAGTGGCTTCATCGCAGCACTCCGGCTTGTGTCGACGATTAGACCTGCTTGCAGAGGCCGATCGGCCGCTCAGGTCGTCGAGCAGTCCTGCAGGGGGCGGGACATCGTCATGGCGCGGCTCCGGTTCGCGGTTCAGGGAACGTAGAGGTCGCGCCGCGTCAGCGGCACGGGCCAGCGGCCGGCGTCGCGCCGTGAGGCGAGGATCTGATAGATGCCGGTGCCGCCCGCCTCGAATTCCAGCGCGCTGGCCGCCATGTACAGGCGCCACACGCGGTAGGTCGGCTCGTCGACCTCGCGCAGCGCGTCGTCGCGGCGGGCTTCGAGCCGCTGCACCCAGTGCCGCAGCGTCAGCGCGTAATGCGGGCGCAAGGCTTCGACGTCGTGGATCTCGAAACCTGCACGCTCCATGCCGAGCTGGATGTTGCTCACGCAGTCCAGCTCGCCGCCCGGAAACACGTAGCGGTTGATGAACTCGGACGCGACCGTCTTGTTCCAGCCTTCTTCGTCGTGCGTGATGCCGTGGTTGAGGAAAAGACCGCCGGGCCGCAGCAGCCGATGCACGGCTTGCAGATAGGCCGGCAGGTTCGCGAGGCCGACGTGCTCGAACATGCCGATGCTCGAGACCTTGTCGTAGCTCGCGTCGGCAGGCAGGTCGCGGAAATCGCACAGAGCCACGCTCACACGGCCCTGCAGTCCCTCAGCCTCGATGCGCTCGCGAACGAAGTCGAACTGGCGCTGGCTCAGCGTGATGCCGTGCGCCTGCACACCGTGGTGTCGCGCAGCCCAGAAGATCATGGCACCCCAGCCGCAGCCGATGTCGAGCAGGCGCTCCCCGGGCTGCAACCTGAGCTTGCGGCAGACGTGCTCGAGCTTGTTGCGCTGCGCGACATCCAGCGAGTCGTCCGCGTGCTCGAAGTAGGCGCAGGAATAGACGCGCCGCTCGTCCAGCCACAGGCCATAGAACTCGTTGGACACGTCGTAGTGAAACGAGATGGCCGCGCGATCGCTGTCGCGCGAATGCCTGCGGAAGAAGGCTTCAGCCGCGAGCGGCACGGCCTGGACCTTGGCTCCGAGTGTCGGCAGCCGCAACGCATCGCGCAGCAAGGCCAGCCTGTCGCGCCACGACAGGACCATCGAGGCAAAGTGGTCCTTCAGACGCAGCGCGCTGTAGAGGTCGCCCTCGACGTCGATGGCGCTGCGAAAGTAGGCGTCCGCAAGCAGCAAGGGGCTGCGCTCGATCACCAGGCGCCGCAACAGCATCGGGTCGCGCAGCACCAGCGTGAAGGCGGGCGCGCGTGCATCGAGCGCATGCACCGAGTCGTCCCACAGCCGGACGGCGGCAGGAATGTCGAAGCCACGAAGCAGCCTGCCCACGATCCGTATCGCCGAAGACAGGCCGCCGCCGAATTCGGCGGGCGAAAGCGCGGAGGTGCCGTTCATGGCCTCGACGGGTGCGAAGCTCAGCGCGCCTTCATGGGCGCAGCCATCCGCGCATGCGTCGAGAAGAAGCTGCGCGCGAGCGCGGCGAGTTCGTTGGTGCTGAGGTGGCCGACGGTGTCCCATCCGGCGATCGAACGCGCCACGTCGGGACGGTGCTTCTCGACGTAATGGCGAAAGTCGGCCTGCGCCGTGCGAGAGCCGACCACCAGCACCTGTGCCACGCCTTGCATCGCGTCGCACACCTCGCCGAAGAACTCGTGTTCGCTGCGCACTTCGCTGCCGTGCTGGCGCGTGTAATGCGAGTGCGCTTTGACATGCTCCTCGGCAACCTGCGTGGCGTCGAACTTCAGTATTTGCGCGGCATGGTGATCCACCCAGACGACGGCGTGCGGAAAGGTCATGAAAGGCTCCGGTGAGAACAAGGAGACACCGTACTTGGCGGGTCGCGATGTTCGCTTGCGCTGGCTCAACAAACGCTTCTTCAGCGCCGCTGGCGACCGCACCCGGAAGCCAGGGGCGCGGAAAACCTAGGGAAAACCAAAGTTCTCCTTTCCAGAGCCATCAAAGCGGTCCAGAATGATCCCATGCGTTGATGAACACACTGCTTTTGCTGCGAGCATGGAGAGCCCCGCCCACCTCACCGACACGTCATTTCCGATGTCGTGCATGCGCTGCAACCAGCTGCTCCACGGCGTGGATCGGTTTTGCCGGCACTGCGGTCAGGACCAACTCGACGCGGACTTCGACCCCTGGGAAAGCCGGCCCGCCGCACTGGGCGCCACGTCGCGCACCGCACCCCTTGCCTCTTTCGACTGGACCCCGGCGCCCGCCGCTGCGCCGGCTTTCGCGCCTGCGCGGGCCCGGGTCCAGGTCCAGGAACTGGGCGAGCCGCCCGGCCGCACCATCGCATTCACCCGCCTGAGCATCGGCCTGATGGCGATGGCGATGCTGGCGTTGGTCGCGGCCTTGACGCACGACCTCTACCGCACGCTGCAGGAAGACGAAGCGCAGCCCCGCGAGCCCGGGTGGACGCTGCAAAGAATCAACAGCCCGGCCGGCAACACAGACGCGCCTGCCGCCCAGAACACGTTGGCCATGGCAAGCCCCGCTGCTCCCGCCAAGCTCGACGTGCAGTCGATGCAGGACCCCCTCGAACGACCGGCGCAGGAACCGGACGACGGGCCGGACCGAGTGCCGGAGGTCAAGGCCATGCCGGTGCAGATGCAGATGCAGGTGCCGATGGCGGTCGCGGTGCCGATGCCGATGCCGATGCCGGCAGCGGCCAGCTTGCCGGCGGGACCGGCTGCTGCGGCTTTTGCATCGCCCTCGCCCATCACAGTCGAAGCGCCGCCCAGCGTCGCCGCGCCGTTGCGCGCCGACGAAGCGCTGACGGACGCCTCGCGCCCCGCTCCCTGTCCCGACGCACTGGCCGCCCTGGCACTGTGCCCCAGCCGCTGACACCCCGCTCGAGGCCACCCAAGGAGCCACCATGACGACCCGAACCTCGAGGGCATGGATGCTGGCCCTGGCACTGACGCTGACCTTGGCGCCGGGCGGCACCGCGCGGGCCGTCGAGCGCGACAAGCCCACGCCGGCGCCCACCGACGCAGCGCAATACAAGATCGTCACGGCCTCCCCGACCGGCACCTACATCCAGATCGGCCGCGACCTGGCCAAGTGGGTGGCGGAGCCGGCCGGCGTCGGGCTCGATGTTCTCGAATCGAAGGGCTCGGCAGAGAACGTGCGGCGCATGCGCTTCGAGCCCGGGGTCAAGCTCGCGCTGGTGCAGTCCGACGTGTTCCAGGCCTTTCTGGACGAAGCCAAGGCGGGCAACGCCGAGGCGGGCAAGATCATCCGCCCCCTGCGGCTCATCATGCCGCTGTACGACGAGGAGATCTATTTCGTCGCGCGGGCCGATTCGCCGCTGAACGCCATCCACGAAATCAAGGGCAAGAAGATCGGCGTCGGCCCGATCGGCAGCGGCACCGCGCTCAGCGCGCGCACCCTCTACCAGCTCATGTTCGGCGAACCGCTGCCGCCCGAGAACGCGCGCTACCTGAGCAACGAAGAAGCTTTGGCCCAGCTCACGGTCGAAAAGAGCATCGACGTCGCGATCATCGTGGCCGGCCAGCCGGCCAAGCTCTTCGTCGACATGAAACCCGAAGCCCGCAAGTTCATCAAGATGCTGAAGCTCGACGAGGCCGCGCCCGAGACGGCCAAGGCGCGCAAGACCTACTTTCCGGCCACCATCCGCGCCGCCAGCTATCCGAGCTGGCTGGCCGACGACGTGCCCACGCTCACCGTGAAGGCCTACCTGGTGACCTACGACTACGGCCTGCAATCCACCGTGTCGCAGCTCAACCGCTTTGCCGAGTCGCTCTGCACCAACTTCGACAAGCTGCGCGCCAACGGACACCCGAAGTGGAAGCAGGTCAAGCTGGAGCTGCCGCCGCTGGGCCGCGACTGGCGCTACTACGCGCCGATGGAAAAGCGCCTGCGCAGCTGCATAGCCCGCCAGGAATCGGGTGGGCGTCCGCTGAACGCCGCCGACGCGGTGGCGCCGCCGCGCACCGGGGCCTGCAGCGAGCAGGAGCTGGTGCTGAGCCTCTGCAAGCGTTGAGCCGACCCTGGCTACTCGTAGACGAACGTTGCGACGTCGTCCAGGCCCGCGCGCGGAGTCCGAAAGTGGTTGACCCCGTGCTCTGAATCGGCATAACCGAACGAGATTCCGCAGACCACCAACCTGTCGTCACCCAACCCGAAAAAGTCCCGCACGACACCGGGCCGCGAAGCCAGCGCCGCCTGGGGAATGGTTGCCACGCCAAGACTCGTGGCGGCCAACAAGAAGTTCGACACGAACGCGCCGCAATCGACCGCGCCGTACACGCCGAGCGCAGCATCGCTGGTGATCATCGCGACGTGCGGCGCGCCGAACAGGCGGAAGTTCTCGCGGGCCTGGCGCGCAGATGCCTCGCGGTCGCCACGCGAAATGCCCACGCTGCCGTAGAGCTGCATGGCGCAATCGAAGCGACGTTGCCGGTACACACCTTCGTACGCGCGCGGCCACTCGAAATCGGTGCCGGCCTGCGTTTCATCGGCGACGGCAGAGAGCATGCGATCACGAAAACGATCGGTCACCGGGCCTTGCGTGATGTGCACCTTCCAGGGCTGGGCGTTGCACCATGAGGGCGTGCGCAATGCGCAATCCAGGATGCGGCGCTGGATCTCCAGCGGGACTGCTTCGGGCAGAAAGGCGCGGCAGCTGTGACGGGTGTTCAGCAGCCCTGCAAGCATCTGGTGGGACTCGTCGGCGTGTGCGATTGAATCTGCGCTGGGTTCTAGGGTCACGACTGGTCCTTGGAGTTGCGCCGCAGCTTAGGCAGAAAAGCGAAACGGGCCACAGGGGCCCGTTTCAACTATCTATCTGGCGGAACCGGAGGGATTCGAACCCTCGATGAGGCTCTACACCCCATACTCCCTTAGCAGGGGAGCACCTTCGGCCACTCGGTCACAGTTCCGTAACGGGCGATTATGCCACCTCAGCCCGCCGGCTGGTCCAGATCGAAGGCCTTGTGCAGGGCCCGGACGGCGAGTTCCATGTACTTCTCGTCGATGACGACGGAGGTCTTGATTTCGCTGGTGGAGATCATCTGGATGTTGATGCCCTCCTCGCTCAGCACGCGGAACATCCGCGCGGCCACGCCAACGTGGCTGCGCATGCCGATGCCGACGATGCTGACCTTGCAGATCTTGGTGTCGCCGACGATATCGGCCTCACCGAGCGTGGGCAGCACCTTGGCCTTGAGGATGTCGACCGTGCGCGCATAGTCGTTGCGGTGCACGGTAAAGCTGAAGTCGGTGCGGCCGTCCTTGCTCAGGTTCTGGATGATCACGTCGACCTCGACGTTGGCATCGGCCACCGCGCCGAGGATGTGATAAGCGATGCCCGGCTTGTCGGGCACGCCGAGCACGGAGATCTTGGCTTCGTCGCGATTGAACGCGATGCCGGATACGACGGCTTGTTCCATGTTTTCGTCTTCCTCGAAAGTGATCAGCGTGCCGGAAGTGGCTTCTTCGCGGATGTCGATGTCCCACGGCGTGAAGCTCGACAGCACGCGCAGCGGCACCTTGTACTTGCCGGCGAACTCGACCGAGCGGATCTGCAGCACCTTGGAGCCGAGGCTCGCCATCTCGAGCATTTCCTCGAAGCTGACGGTGAGCAGCCGGCGTGCGTCGGGCTCGACGCGCGGGTCGGTGGTGTAGACCCCATCGACGTCGGTGTAGATGAGGCATTCGTCGGCCTTCATCGCGGCGGCGATCGCCACGGCCGAGGTGTCGCTGCCGCCACGGCCCAGGGTGGTGATGTTGCCGTCGTCGTCGACGCCCTGAAAGCCGGTGATGACGACCACACGGCCGGCATCGAGATCGGCGCGCACGCGCTGGTCGTCGATGCTCTCGATGCGGGCCTTGGTGAAAGCGTTGTCGGTCTTGACCTGGACCTGCCAGCCCGCGTAGCTGACGGCCTGCATGCCTTCGGCTTGCAACGCGATGGCGAGCAGCGCGGAGGAAGCCTGCTCGCCGGTGGCGGCCAGCATGTCGAGCTCGCGGAAATGGCTGTCGCCGGGCGCGCTGGTCGCGAGTTCCTTCGCGAGGCCGAGCAGGCGGTTGGTCTCGCCGCTCATGGCGCTGGGGACGACCACCATCTGGTGGCCCGCGCGCGCCCACTTCGCAACGCGCTTGGCGACGTTGCGGATGCGCTCGGTCGAGCCCATCGAGGTGCCGCCGTATTTGTGAACGATCAAAGCCATGGAGTGCGCCAAAGAAAAATTTCGGCCGCCGCGATGCCGGCGTCCGCGCCCGCCGGCGCGCGTTTCGGATACGAATCGAAGCGAATGGCAGCGAGCGAAGACTCGATGCCCGGTGCTACGGCGAGGGCCGCGAATTGTACCAACGCAGCACATCGCCTTCGCGCTGCAGGTAGCCGCTCGCGACCTTGAGCTGGATACGGTGGCCGCGCGTCTCGCACGCCTCGATCTGCCCGATCAGCTGTTCGAGTTGGGCTTCGCTGGGCATGGCGAAATGGTCGCGCTTGAGCCAATGGCGCAGCACGTTGGCAAGCCGCTCGCGCGGCATCGAGCGCAAGGCGGCCAGTGCGGGTGGAGACCCCACGCGGGCCAGATCTTCGGCCGCGATCTCAGCCATCAGGCGCGACGCCCGGGCCGCGTTGCGCGCGGTACGCGCGAACGTCTCGCGAAACTGCGGCAACGCCGCCATCAAGGTCGGCAGCACCTGCTCGCGAATGCGGTTGCGCGTGTAGCGGTGATCGCTGTTGGTGGGGTCGTCGACGTAGGCGGTGCCGCTCGCCGCGATCCAGGTACGCAGTACGGTGCCGTGCACGTCGAGCAAGGGCCGGTGGAAGTGGATGCCGTGCCGGACCATTTGCCGCGGCATGCCGGCCAGCCCGTCGAGCCCGGCGCCGCGACCCAGCGCGATGAGCATGGTCTCGACCTGGTCGTCGGCATGCTGGGCCAGTGCCACGTGCTGAAGCCCGTGCGTCTTGCCGAGCGCTGCAAGGGTTTCGTACCGAGCGCGCCGCGCCGCGTCCTCGGGGCTTTCGCCGGGGCCGTGGCGTGCGTCGACATGGGCGACATGGAGCGGCACGCCGAGCTTGGCGCACACGGCGGAACAATGGTCCTCGAATTCATCCGCGGCATGCTGCAGGCCGTGGTGCACGTGGAGTGCATGGACCTTGCCGGGCCACTGGCTGGCAGCCGCCAGCAGCAGCGCCGTGGAGTCGGCGCCGCCGCTATAGGCAATGGCGAGGGGATCGGGCGCGTGCGTCCATGATCGGAGAGCCTGCGCGGCTGGGTTTTCC
>JAHJOG010000128.1 GCA_018820395.1 Gammaproteobacteria bacterium
GACGTTCCCCGCCGGCACGCTGACCGGCGCGCCCAAGGTGCATGCGATGGAGCTCATCGACCAGCTCGAACCCACCAAGCGCGGCCTTTACGGCGGTGCCTGCGGCTACCTGAGCTATGCCGGCGATATGGACGTGGCCATCGCCATCCGCACCGGCATCGTGAAGGACCAGATGCTGCACGTGCAGGCGGCCGCCGGCGTGGTGGCCGACTCGGTGCCCGAACTCGAATGGAAAGAAACCGAGGCCAAGGCGCGCGCGCTGCTCCGGGCGGCCGAACTGGTCGAGGAGGGGCTGGAATGACCAAGCTCCTCATGATCGACAACTACGACAGCTTCACCTACAACCTAGTGCAGTATTTCGGCGAACTCGGTGCCGATGTCGAGGTGCATCGCAACGACGAGATCACGCTCGACGAACTTCGCGCCCGCGTGGTCACCGGCATCGACCGGTTGGTGATTTCGCCCGGGCCCTGCTCACCGACGGAAGCGGGCGTCTCGGTGGCGGCGATCCATGCCTTTGCGGGGGTGCTGCCCATCTTCGGCGTGTGCCTCGGGCATCAGGCGATCGGCGCTGCCTTCGGCGGGCGGATCGTGCGCGCGAAGCAACTCATGCATGGCAAGACGAGCCGCATCACGACCACGCGCGAAGGGGTGTTCGCGGGCCTGCCCGAAAGCTTCAGCGTCAATCGTTACCACTCGCTGTCGATCGATCGCGACGGCTGCCCGGCCGAACTGGCCGTCACCGCCTGGACGGACGACGGCGAGATCATGGGCGTGCGGCACACGGGCTTCGACCACGCAGTGCGCATCGAAGGCGTTCAGTTTCATCCCGAGTCGATCCTCACCGAGCACGGCCACGCGCTGCTCAAGAACTTCCTGGACTGACATCGCATGAGCCCCACCCCATCCACCCCGGTCGATCTGCGCAGCGACACGGTCACACGGCCGACGGCCGCCATGCGTGCGGCCATGGACGCTGCGCCGGTCGGCGACGACGTGTTCGCAGACGACCCGAGCGTCAACGCGCTGCAGTCGAAAATTGCGGAGCTGCTCGGCTTCGAGGCGGCGCTGTTCGTGCCGACGGGCACGCAGAGCAACCTGTGCGCGATCCTTTCGCACTGCCAGCGCGGCGACGAATACATCGTTGGCCAGCAGGCGCATTGCTACCGCTGGGAAGGCGGCGGCGCGGCGGTGTTCGGCAGCGTGCAGCCGCAGCCGATCGATCATCAGCCCGACGGCACTCTCGCGCTCGCGGCGATCGAAGCAGCGATCAAGCCCGACGACGCGCACTTCGCGCGCACTCGCCTGCTCGCGCTCGAAAACACCATCGGCGGCAAGGTGCTGCCTTTCGACTATGTGGCGCAAGCGACGCAGCTGGCCCGCGACCGTGGCCTGAGTCGCCACCTCGACGGCGCGCGCCTGTTCAACGCGGCGGTGGCGCAGGCCGCCGAGCGCGGCACCGACGCGCGCTCCGAAGCGCGGCGCATCGCGGAATGCTTCGACAGCGTGTCGGTGTGCTTCAGCAAGGGCCTGGGCGCGCCGGTGGGTTCGGCACTGTGTGGATCGCGCGAGTTGATCGTCCGAGCGCACCGCATCCGCAAGATGGCGGGCGGCGGCATGCGGCAGTCGGGGCTGCTCGCGGCGGCCGCGTCGCACGCGCTCGAACATCACATCGATCGGCTGGCCAATGACCATGCGCTGGCGCGCCGGCTCGCCGATGCGCTGCGCGACGTTCCGGGCCTCTCGGTCGAGACGCCGCAGACCAACCTACTGTTCGTCGACCTGGTCGGCGACGCACGCTCGCGGTCGACCGAACTGCTGGCGCATCTGAAGCGGGAGGGCGTGCTGGCGACCGGGCTCTATCGCTTGCGCTTCGCGACGCACCTCGACGTCGATACGGACGGCATCGATCACGCGGCGCGGGCCATTCGGAGTTTCTTCAATGCCTGAGCCATGCGCGCGAGCCGCGGCATCGCATCCGAACCACTGATCTCACGAGACATCACCATGCCCATCACACCCCAGGAAGCCCTGCAGCGCACCATCGAACACCGCGAGGTGTTTCACGACGAGATGCTGCACATCGTGCGTCTCATCATGAGCGGCGAGTGTTCGCCGGTCATGATGGCGGCATTGATTACCGGTCTGCGCGTCAAGAAGGAAACCATCGGCGAGATCACGGCCGCCGCGCAGGTGATGCGCGAATTCAGCACCA
>JAHJOG010000129.1 GCA_018820395.1 Gammaproteobacteria bacterium
CGATGCGGCGCATCGCTTGCCTCAAGATCGACATCGAGGGCGCGGAGTGGGCCGTGCTCCCGACGATCCACCCGGTTCTGCTCGCGCTCGTCGATCGCGTCGGCGCTCGAAGAAGCGCTGCAACTCGTGCTGGCCCGCCGCGCCGAGCGTTCGGGGCGCGAACGGCTGGCCTCGGTGTTGCGCCATCTCGGCCAGGGCGTGGTCGCCACCGATGCGCAAGGCCTGATCCTCGCCGCGAACCCGGCGGCGGATGCACTGACGGGCGCCGCGCTCGGCGCCGCGGTCGGCAGGCCGCTCGCCGACGTGGTGCCCGCCCTCGACCCCGACCGCCACGTGCGCGGCGCGGAAAGCGCGGCCATGCCCCGCGTGCAGCGCCTGATGGGCCAGGATGTCCTGGTGAAGGCGCTGCCCGTCATGGAAGGCGGCCGCCCCGACGGCGCGGTGTTCACGCTCGAACGGTCCAGCACCGTCGAGCAGGCCTTTCGGCGGTTGCGAGCGCACGACCGAGCACGGCCGCGCCCGGCGCGCTACACGCTCGCGCATGTGGTGCAGGCATCGCCACAGATGCAGGCGCTGGTCCGGCGCTGCGAGATCCTGGCCGGGCATGCCGACGCGACGGTGCTCATCACCGGGCCGACGGGCGTGGGCAAGGAACTCGTCGCGCAAGGCATTCACAGTGCGAGCCGCCGGCGCGGCCAGGCTTTCGTGGCGGTCAACTGCGGCGCGTTGGCGCCCACGCTGCTGGAAAGCGAACTCTTCGGCTACGAGGAGGGTGCCTTCACCGGCGCGCGGCGCGAAGGCCGGGCCGGCCTCTTCGAGGCGGCCAACGGCGGCACCTTGCTGCTCGACGAGATCGGCGAATTGCCGCTCGACCTGCAGACGCGGCTGCTGCGCGTGCTGCAGGAGCGCGAGGTCACGCGCGTGGGCGGACACGCGCCGATGCCGGTCGACATCCGGGTCATTAGCGCGACGCACCAGGACCTTCGCGTGGCGGTGCAGGAAGGGCGGTTCCGCGAAGACCTGTACTACCGGATCGCGGTGTTGCGCGTCGACATTCCGCCGCTTGCCGATCGGCCGGCAGACCTCGAAGCGCTGGCGTCGATCATGGTGGGCGCAGCGCTGCGCGAGGCGGGCCTGAGCGAGCTCGTCGAAGGCGTGTCGAACGCGTTGCCTGCCGTGCTTCGCACCCACGATTGGCCAGGCAATGCGCGCGAGATGCAGAACTTCGCGCAGCGCGTGGCCCTGTGCTGCCTCGAACGCCAAGGCGTGCCGAGCGCGGGCGAACTGCGGGCGCTGATCGATGCGCCGTTGCCGGAGGTCGGCGCGCCGATCGATCCACCGGCACTGCCGACCCTGGGCGAGAAGCGAGCCGGCGACGAGCTTCGCCACATCCGGCAGGTGCTCGCCGAATGCGGCGGGTCGCAGGCCGAGGCAGCGCGCCGGCTCGGCATCAGCCGGACGACGATGTGGCGGCGGTTGAGATCGGAGAAGGCCTAGCGGCGCGTGTGGCTGCCGGAGGCATGCGCGCCTTCCTACACCCATCGCGGTGTGGGCTGACAGGCATCCCTCTTGTGCGCCGTAGCTTCGAGGATTCCACTCAAAGGGTCAGCCAGATGATGTTCGCCTTCGTTCAAGCTCGCCGTGGCCTTTCTCGGCGTGTGCTCAAGCCGCTTTTGCTGGCCGCCGGCGGCGTGGCGTTCGCGACGGTGTCGGCCGTCGTGCAGGCTGCCGGTCCAGGTCCTGATCCGTCCACGCCTTCGGCGCCGGCACGTCCGCGCGCCGATTCGCCCATGGTCGTCGAGCCGCCGTCCCGCGTGGATCCGGCGCTTGCGCAGCCGGCTCCGCCCGTCAAGGACTCCGGGATGGTCGAACGGCCGCCCGCGGCCGGCGGTGGGGACTTGCCTCGCACGCTCCCGGCGCGGCCATCGCGCAAGGACGACTGCAGGGGCAGTGCCGAGGATTGCAAACAGAATTCTCCGCGCTGACCGAGCGCATGCGGGTGCTGGGACGAGGCAGGACAATCGCATCGATGCGATACCTGCTTTTCCTCGCTCCGCGCCTCCGTCGATCCCTCGCATGGGCCGCCGTGGCCCCCTGCATCCTGTGGCTGGTGAGCGGGTTCTATGCGCACGCGGCGACACCTGCGCCCTCGGTGTCGCATCCAACCGCCGCTGCAACGTCCGACACAGGCGCCGCCAAGCCGATCTCGGTGCAGGACGTGCTGGCCCGCGCCACCGAGGATCAGCAGCGCGTCGACCAGGCCAAGCGCCTCGTGGCGGCGCCGGATCCGACGAACCGTCTGCAACGAGGGCTCGATGACATCGCTCGACCCGTCGACGCCAAGGTGCAGAACACGACCGCAGGGACGCTGCCGGAATTGCCGGTGATGCGGCTGGAGAGCCTGGCGAGGCACTGGGATTTCGACTCGCGCCGCTTCGACCGGTGGCAGGCGCAGGCGCGGCGCGCACTCGCGCCTTATGCCGACAGTGCTGTTCAACTCGCGCAGCGCCGCGCAGCATGGAGCGCCACGCGGGCGGCGGGTGTGCTGGGCGAGCTTCCGCCGGCGCTCTCGGGGCGCATCGACACGCTGATCGCGCAGATCGACGAGACGCAGAAACTGCTGGGCGCCGAACTCGAACGGCAGAACGCGCTGATGCAGCGCGCGAGCGACCTGCAGGCGCGCATCCAGACCAACGGCAACGAAGTCGCTGCGGCCATCGACGACCAGGATCGCCGGCTGCTTCACCTCGACGCACCGCCGCTGTGGCAGGGCTTGGGGTCGAGCGCCGGTTATCAGGCGGCAGTCGACGCCATGGAGCGCGGGATGCTGGTCGAACAGCAGTACGCCGTGGACTACCACGCGGCGGGCTCGGGCAACCAGCAGGCGCTGCGTGTCATCCAGCTGGCGTTGCTGCCGTTGGTGCTCTGGCTGGTGATGCGCAGCCGACACGCGCGAGCGTCTGCGGGGGAGACGGAGCGAGAGCCCGACCGTGTGACGCGCGCATTGCGCCGGCCCGTCTCGGCGTGGCTGCTGCTGTCGATGCTCGCCGTCATCGGGCTCGAACCCGACGCCCCGTTGCTGGTGCAGGAGGCGGCCATGCTGATCGCGCTGGTGCCGGTGCTTCGGCTGCTGCCGTCGGCCACGCTGCAGGCACTCGGCATCTGGCCCTACATCGCCGTCGCGCTCTACGGCCTGGATCGCCTGGGCGTCGCTCTGGTCGCAGACGCTGCGCTTTACCGGCTCTTTTTGCTCGCGCTCAACGTGCTGGCGCTGGTGCTCACGGTCGGCATGCTGCGCAGGCCGCGGTTAGACGCGCACGCGCATGGACGCAGCCTGCAGCGCGTCACGCGTTCGATGGCGTGGGTGGTGCTGGTGCTGCTGGCGGTGGCGCTGGTGTCCAACGTCCTCGGCAACGTCTCGCTGGCCGGCACACTCACCAGCGGCGTGATCGACAGCGGCTACATGGCGTTGCTGCTGTATGCCGGCGTGGCGGCGTGCCTGGGCATCTTTCGTGCGCTGCTGGGCCAGCCGGAAATCGCGTCGGCGCGATTCATCCGCCAGCACGGCCCGACGCTGCAGGCCGGCTTCGCGCGCCTCTTGATGCTCGGCGCGTCGTTCGGCTGGCTTGTCTACACGATGGACCGCCTGCGCCTGCTGCGGCCCTCGTACGAGGTGGGAGCCACCGTGCTGGCGTTCGGCATCGACGTGGGCGAAGTCTCCATCCACCTCGGCGACGTGCTGGTGTTCATCGTCTCGGCGTGGCTGGCTTTCTGGGTGGCCCGCGCGGTGCAGCGGCTGTTGCGCGACGAGTTGCCCAACCACGGCGGCCTGCCGCGCGGGGTGGGCAACAGCATTGCATCGCTGAGCTACTACGGCGTGCTCATCGTGGGGCTGCTGGTGGCGCTGTCGGCCGCGGGGTTCAAGGTGAGCCAGCTGACGCTGGTCTTCGGCGCCCTCGGCGTGGGCATCGGATTCGGGCTGCAGAACGTGGTCAACAATTTCGTGTCGGGCCTGGTGCTGATGGTCGAGCGGCCGATCCAGCCCGGCGACGTGGTCGAGACCGCAGGCACGACGGGCTCGGTGCGCGACATC
>JAHJOG010000010.1 GCA_018820395.1 Gammaproteobacteria bacterium
GCCCTGCAGTCGCGCTTCGAGACCACGGTGTCGAGCCTGGCGACCACGTCCGAGAACCTCTCGGCCGCCCGTTCGCGGATCCAGGACACCGACTTCGCGGCCGAAACGGCCAACCTGTCGCGCGCCCAGATCCTGCAGCAGGCCGGCACCGCGATGGTGGCGCAAGCCAACCAGATCCCGCAGACGGTTCTGTCGCTCCTGCGCTAAGACCGGAACAAGGGCCCGTTCGCGGGCTTCCTGAACGCTTCAACCGAAGGCGGCGCACGGACAATCTCCGTACGCCGCCTTCGGGCCTTGGCGCATCACGGAGAAGAACCCCATGGCAACGATCACATCGGCAGGCATCGGCAGCGGCCTCGATGTCAACAGCATCATCACGCAGCTGATGGCGGTGGAGCAGCAACCGCTCACCCGCCTGCAGACCGCCGGCACGGTGATCGACACCAAGATTTCGGCTTTCGGCACGATCAAGTCGCAGCTCTCTGCGCTGTCAGACGTGGCGCGGCGACTCGCCGACAAGACCTCGTGGGACGCCAAGGCGGCCAGCTCGTCCAACAGCGCCGCGGTCACGGCGTCGGTGAGCGACAGCTCCAAGGCCAGCCCGACCTCCTTCAGCATCGAGGTGCAGCAACTGGCCAAGGCCCAGTCGGTGGCATCGGCGGCGCTGCCGACCGGCACCTCGACCGGCACCGGCACGCTCACGCTCCAGTTCGGCCGTTGGGACGCGGGCAGCTTCGCGGCCGACGGCGAAAGCACACCGCTCGCCATCACCATCGCACCGGGCGAGGATTCGATTGCCGGCGTGGCGGCCAAGATCAACGCAGCCAATGCCGGCGTCGTCGCGACCGTGGTCACCGACACCACCGGCCAGCGGCTGCTGCTGCGCTCCAAGGGCACGGGCGAAGCCTCTGGCTTTCGCGTGCAGGCGACGGACGACGACGGCGTGAACACCGACGACGCGGGCCTGTCGCGCCTCGCCTTCGACCCGGAGTCGGGCGCCTTCGGCATGGCGGGCGCCTCGCAGGCGGCCGCCACCCAGTACGGCCAGAACGCCAAGGCCACGCTCAACGGCATCGCGATCACCTCGGAAAGCAACACGCTGTCCGACACCGTGCCCGGCCTGAGCCTGACCGTGGCGCAGGTCACGACAGCCCCGGTCGAAGTCGGCGTGCAGGTCGACAAGACCGCGATCACCAAGCTGGCCAACGATTTCGTCACCGCCTACAACGCCACCAACAGCCTGCTCAACGACGCGACCAAGTACGACCCGGAAAACAAGCAGGCCGCGCTGCTGCAGGGCGACCAGACCACGGTCTCGCTGCAGAACGCGCTCCGGCGCCTGATGGGCACCAGCAGCACAGGCGGCGCTTACTCCATGCTGTCGCAAGTCGGCATCGGCGTGTCCGCTGCAGGCGACGGCAGCATCGCGCTCGACAGCAGCAAGTTCAGCGCGGCGCTGAACAAGCCGGCCGACCTGCAGGCGCTCTTCAGCGCCGACACCGGCGACGCGTCGACCAGCGGATTCGGGCGCAAGCTCAAGTCCCTCATGGACGGGCTGGTCGGCACCGGCGGCGCGCTGGACAGCAAGACCACGTCGCTCACGACGCAGCGCAAGAACAATCAGAAGGACCAGGACAACTTCAGCCAGCGCCTGACGGACATCGAATCCCGCCTGCGCAAGCAGTACACCGCACTCGACACGCAGATGGCGCAATTCAACGCGCTCAGCAGCTACGTGACGCAGCAGGTGGCCCAGTGGAACAAGTCGAGCAGTTGAGGATTAACCATGCCCTCCATGCTTGAGTTTGCAGTGCGAATGCCGATAAAGATCTCATACATCTTCAGGATTCGCACCATGTACAACGCAGTCAACGCCCGAGCCGCTCATGCCTACCGCAGGGTCAGTGCCGAAACGAACGTTGACGGGGCCAGCCCGCATCAACTCATCGTTCTTGTCTTCGACGGCCTGCGCCAGGCGCTCGCCTCCGCCGAAGTCGCGCTGCTTCGTGGCGATCTCGCCACCAAGGGCGCCCAGATCGTCCGCGCCGTCCGCTTTCTCGAAGAAGGCCTCAAGGGCGGCCTCGACGACGTCAACGGAGGCGACCTCGCAGCCCGGCTGCGCGCTCTCTACGACTACTGCATCGCCAGGTTGACCATCGCCAACCTGCACAACGATCCCAAGCCGGTCGCCGAAGTCGCTTCGCTGATCGCCCCGATCGCGCAGAGCTGGCAGGAAATCGGCCGCACGTCGGCCGGCCTGCAGCCGGCCTGAGGCCCGTGTTGGAGCTCCTCATGCAAGACAGATTGCTCAACTACTACAAAGCCATCGAGGCGGCCAGCATCCAGATGCTCGAAGCCGCCCGCATGGAAGACTGGGACGGCGTCGTGCGCTGCGAAGGCGCCTGCGCGGTCCTGATCGAACAGCTCCGCTTCAAGTCCAAGACCCACGACCTCCCCCGCGAAGACCGCGCCGAAAAAGCCCGCGTCATGCAACGCATCCTGCGCAACGACGCCGAAATCCGCATCCTCGCCGAACCCTGGCTGACCCAGTTCCAGCAGCTCTTCGAGTCCAAACTCATGGTTCATTAGCTCGCCCCCAGGCTTGCCCACTTCGTGTGGCCGCCAACCCCCTACCGGGGGCAACTCCAGCGGCCCGGCAGAGCCGGTTCCGCGGAGTTCGCGAACGGGCTTCGCTTCGCTTGCCTTTGGATACTGCTCGCTTCGCTTTGCCTGGAGAGCGGGCGCTTTCTCCCTCTCTTCAATGCTCGGAGCGCGCGATGTCGCCGCGCTACCGCCACCTCCGCACGCTTTTCCAGGGACACCGTGGAACCGGCTTCGCCGGGCCACAGGTGTCGCCCCCGGTAGGGGGGTGGCGAAGCGACACGAAGTGCGCGGAGCCTGGGGGCGAGCAAAGCCTCCGCGGAACCGGCTTTGCCGGGCCGCTGGAGTTGCCCCCGGTAGGGGGTTGGCGAAGCGACACGAAGTGCGCGCAGCCTGGGGGGGAGCTCGCTAGACCTGCATATTCATGATGTCGGTATAAGCCTGCACCATGCGATTGCGGACGTGGAGGGTGGCCTGGAAACCGATCTGGGCCTTCTGGATGGCGACCATGGTTTCTTCGAGGCTGACGTTGGGGTTTTCCATCTGAACTTCGCGCTGCAGGCCGGTGGCCTGGTTCTGCGCAGCGCTGACGGAGTTCAGGGCACCGGAGAGCGCGCCGGCGAAACCCGATTCCTGTGGAGACTGCGCCGCCGCGCGCACGCCGCCCATGGGACGGGAGGTGAGGGGGGCCGTGACGGGAGTGAGGCGAAGTTCCATGGACTGGATGCTAGGCCGTTCGGCGGCGAGTGATCCCCGGGAAATGGGCAGGAAACCGGCGCTTTATCGGGCTTATGTCGGCGGGCTGCGCGCGAATAATCGTCCGCAGCGGGAAGCACTGTGCCGACCGCGATCCCGACCGCCATCCCAACCGCCCCTCCCATGTCCGCTGTCGCAGAAATTCCCGTCAACGCCGCTGCCGTGCAGGCCACCGCTGTTCCCTGGTCGGGGCGCTTCTCGGCGCTCGATGGCGGGAAGCGCCTTCGACTGGCGATCGGCGCCGCCCTCCTGATCGCGGTGGCCGTTGCCGCCATCGTGCTCGGGCGCGCGTCCGACTGGCGCGTGCTCTATGCCAATCTCGGCGACAAGGACGGAGGAGCGGTGATCGCGCAACTCGCGCAGATGAACGTCCCCTACAAGTATTCGGAAGGCGGCGGCGCGGTCATGGTGCCGTCGGACAAGGTGCACGACGTGCGCCTGAAGCTGGCCTCGCTCGGCCTGCCCAAGGGCTCGGTGAGCGGCTTCGAGCTGATGGACAACAACCGCTTCGGCATGACGCAGTTCCAGGAAAAGCTGAGCTTCCAGCGCGGCCTGGAAGGCGAGCTGACCCGCTCGATCCAGAGCCTCGGTTCGGTGCAGAGCGCGCGCGTGCACCTGGCCCTGCCGAACCAGAACGGCTTCTTCCGCGAGCAGCAGAAGCCGTCGGCGTCGGTGCTGCTGTCGCTCTACCCGGGACGCTCGCTGGAGCGCACGCAGATCGCCGGCATCGTTCACCTGGTCGCCTCGAGCGTGCCCGAGCTCACGCCCGCGTCGGTGAGCATCGTCGACGACACGGGCAAGCTGCTGTCGACCACCGGCGAGCCGCAAGGCGCCGCCGACGCCCAGCAGTTGCAATACCAGCAGCAGCTCGAACAGCAGTACACCCGCCGCATCCTGGACATCCTCGAGCCGGTGGTGGGCCGCCAGAACGTGAAGGCGCAGGTCACGGCCGACGTCGACTTCTCGCAGACCGAGGCGACGTCCGAAGAGCACAAGCCGAATCTTTCGGCCGAGGCCAGCGCGGTGCGCAGCCAGCAGACGGTGGAGACGACCGGTGCGGCCGCAGCCGGTGCTGCCGCCTCGGGCGTTCCGGGCGCCACGTCCAATCAGCCGCCCGGCGCGTCGTCGGCACCCATCAACGGAACGGCCGCGCCGCTTTCACCCACCGGCGCCGCTGCGCCGGGCGCCACCGCCGCGGCAGGGCGCCCGCCGGGCAAGCGCGAGTCGACCATCAACTACGAAGTCGACAAGACCGTGAAGACCGTGCGCAGCGCCACCGGACAGGTGCGCCGCCTGAGCGCCGCCGTGGTCATCAACTACCAGAACGTGGCCGACGCCCAGGGCAAGTCGACCGCCACGGCCTTGTCTGCGCAACAGATCGAACAGATGACGGCGCTGGTGCGCGAGACCATCGGCTTCAACAAGGAACGCGGCGATTCGGTGAACGTCATGAACACGCCTTTCCTGGTCGAGAACAACTCGGTGCCCGAGCTGCCGATCTGGAAGCGCCCCGAAACGCTGGAGACGGTGCGCGGCTTCGCCTGGCCCGTCGGGCTGGTGTTGATCGGCGCCATCGTGCTGTTCGGCATGGTCCGCCCCGGCATGAAGGTGCTGGTCGCGGCCCAGCCGCCCGCCTTGCCGGGCGGTCAGTTCAGCGCGGTGCTGTCGGATGCGCCGCAACGGCCGGCACTGGGCGGACCTGAAAGCAGCGCCTTGCCCGCACCGCAGGAAACCGTGCCCGAGCAGGCGCGCCTCGAAGGCGCCCGTCAGATGGCGCGCGAGAACCCCGTGGCCGTGGCCAACATCGTCAAGACCTGGGTGCACGGCTGATGGACGAACAAGGACTCAACGACGCAGCGATCCTGCTGATGTCGCTCGGCGAGCACGAAGCCGGGCAGGTGCTGCGCCACCTCTCGCCGCGCGAAGTGCAGAAGATCGGCGAAACCATCGCCAAGACGCGCGCCGTGTCGCGCGAGCGGCTCGGCGAAGTGGCCGACCGGTTCGTCACCGCGACCGAGGGCCAGAGCCTTTTCGCGGCCGACACCGGCGACTACGTCAGGGCCGTGCTGCAGAACGCGCTCGGCGAAGAGAAGGCGTCGATCCTGGTCGACCGCATCCTGCAGACCGGCGACCTGAGCGGCATCGAGAACCTCAAGTGGATGGACGCCGCCTCGGTGGCGGAAGTGCTCAAGATCGAGCACCCGCAGATCGTCGCGGCGATCCTGGTGCATCTCGAACCCGAACACGCCTCGGCGATCCTGGTGCAGCTGTCGGAAGCGCAGCGCGCCGAAGTGCTGCTGCGCGTGGCCACGCTCGAAGGCATCCAGCCGGCGGCGCTCGAAGACCTGAACGAAGTGATGTTCCGCGTGCTGGCCGGCGGCGGCAAGATCCGCAAGCCCTCGATGGGCGGCGCCAAGGCCGCGGCCGGCATGATCAACATGCTGGGAGCCGGCATCGACACCCAGGTGATCGAGGCGATCCGCGATCACGACACGGAGCTGGCGGACCAGATCGCCGAGCTGATGTTCGTCTTCGACGATGTGCTGAAGCTCGACGACAAGTCGCTGCAGCTGGTGCTGAAGGAAATCGCGTCCGAGACGTTGACCGTCGCGCTCAAGGGCGCGGCACCGGCCCTGCGCGACAAGTTCCTGTCCAACATGTCGTCGCGCGCGGCCGAGTCGCTGCGCGAAGACCTCGAATCGCGCGGGCCCATGCGCCTTTCGGAAGTCGAGGCGCAGCAGAAGGAAATCCTGAAGACGCTGCGGCGCCTGGCCGACGAAGGCCAGGTGGTGCTCGGCGGCGGCGGCGACGGCGGGTTCGTCTGACATGGCGCGCACCAGTTTCATTCCGAGCGAAAGCATCGCGGCCTGTGCCCGGTGGCAGTTCGCGACCGTGTCGCCCGACGGCGTGGAGCAGGGCGGCATCGCCGACCCCGAAGCGCTGCGCGAGGCGCATCGCCTCGGCCGCGCAGAGGGCCATGCCGCCGGCCGCGCCGAGGCGATGGCCGAAGCCCGCCAGCGCATGGACGAGTACGTGGCCCACCAGGGCCGCGAGGCCGCGCAACGGCTGGCCGGCCTCTTCGCGGCGGCCGAAGAAGGTCTCGCCGCGGCCCAGCAGGACATCGCGCGCGGAACTCTGGAAATCGCCTGCGCGCTGGCGCGCCAGGTGATCCGCCAGGAACTCGCCGGCAATCCGAATGCGCTGGAGCCGGTGGTGCGCGAAGCGCTCGACCTGCTCCTGGCCGACGGCAAGAGCGCGCGTGTGCGCCTGTCGCATGTCGACTTCGACATGCTCCACGCACCGCTCGGCGAGGCTTTCTCGGCGCAGGCCGTCACCGTCACCGCCGACGCGGCGGTGGCCCCGGGCGACTGCCTGATCGAATCGGCCGGCGCGGTGATCGACGGCGGCGTCGCGAAGCGCTGGTCGCGTGCGGTGGCGAGCCTCGGACTCGAATTGCCCTGGAACGAGGCCACCCCCGATGCCGCCTGAACGCGCCGCCTGGCAACGCTTCATGGACGACGCGCGGGCGCGCGTCGAGCAAGAACCCGGCCTCGAGGTGCGCGGCACGCTGACGCGCCTGGCCGGGCTGGTGCTCGAAGCCAGCGGCATTCGCGCACCGGTCGGTTCGCAATGCCTGGTGCAGATGGGCGACGCGCCCGGCGTGCTGGCCGAAGTGGTCGGCTTCTCCAACGACCGCGCCTTCCTGATGCCGGCCGGCGACGTGCACGGGCTGTCGAGCGGCGCCAGCGTCGTGCCGGCGCCGCCCTTCGTGCCGGTGCCGCGGCTGGGCGAACCCGATCGCGGCGCCACCGCACGCGTCGGCGCGCTGCGGCTGCCGCTCGGCGACGGCCTTCTGGGCCGCGTGGTCGACCCGCAGGGCCGCCCGATGGACCACCAGGGGCCGGTGACCGACGTGAGCGCCGAAGCGCTCGACCGGCAGCCGATCAACGCGATGGACCGCGACCCCGTGCGCGTTCCGCTGGACACCGGCGTGCGCGCCATCAACGCCCTGCTGACCGTGGGCCGCGGCCAGCGCATCGGC
>JAHJOG010000130.1 GCA_018820395.1 Gammaproteobacteria bacterium
CCTCGCATCAACCTGCCCAGCGCGTCCTGCACCAGCCGCTCGGACTCGGTATCCAGCGCGGAGGTGGCCTCGTCCAATATCAGAATCGGTGCGTCTTTGTAGAGGGCACGGGCTATGGCGAGGCGCTGGCGCTGCCCGCCCGAGAACTCGTGCGGGTAGCGCTCCAGCAGCGACGGGAACTGGGCTTCGGTCAGACCCACGTCGCGCAGCGCGGCGATCGCCCGCACCCGGCGCTGCGCCACGTCGAGCCCGGGCTCGTGCACGCGAAGGCCTTCGCCGACAATCTGCTCGACAGTCATGCGTGGAGACAGCGACGAGAACGGGTCCTGGAACACCACCTGCATCAGTTGGCGCAGCGACCGGTCGCTCGCCGAGCCGCTTCCCCATTGCCGACCGTCGATCTGCAGTTCGCCGCCGTGCTTGAGGAGGCCGAGCGCCGCCAGGGCCAGCGTCGACTTGCCCGAGCCGGATTCGCCGACCACGCCCAGCGTGCGTCCTGGCGCAATGTCGAAGTCGGCTGCCTGCACCGCAACGAATTCGTTCTTGCGAAACCAGCCCGACAAGCCCGGTCGGGGCACCGGGTAGACCACGCGAAGCGCCCTGGCATGAACGATGGAAGACGCGTCGCGGTCATGATCGCCGGTGAGGTCGCGCACAGGCCGGCTTTCGATCAGCCGCCTCGTATAGGGATCCTGGGGTGCGCCAAACACCTGACCGACAGGCCCCTGCTCGACGATGCGCCCGTTTTCCATCACCGCCACGCGTTCTGCGAAATGGCGGACCAGATTGAGGTCGTGGGTGATCAACAGCACCGCCATGCCGAACTTGCGCTGCAGGTCCGCCAGCAGCTCGAGGATCTGGGCGCGCACCGTGACGTCGAGCGCCGTCGTGGGTTCGTCGGCCAAGAGCAGGCGCGGCTTGCAGGCCAGCGCCATCGCGATCATCGCGCGCTGCCGTTGCCCGCCGGACAGTTGATGGGGCAGCGAGCGCGCGCGCCGCTGCGGCTCCGGAATGCCGGTGTCCGCGAGCAACTGAACGGCCGCCGCCTGGGCCGCATGGGCGCCAAGCCCTTCGTGCAGTTCGAGCACTTCGGCAATCTGGTCGCCGACGCTGTAGAGCGCGTTCAAGGCGGTCATCGGCTCCTGGAAGATCATGGCGATCTCCTTGCCGCGCACGCCCCGCAGCGCCCGCTCGGACAGCGCCAGCAGATCGCGCGTGCCGTCCGCGGCCGCGCCGGAAAATTTCGCCACGCCGCCGATCTCGGCGTTCTGCACGAGCCGCAGCAGGCTCAGCGCAGTCACGGTCTTGCCCGAACCCGACTCGCCGACCAGCGCGAGCTTTTCGCCCGAGGCGATGTCGAAGTCGATGCCATGCACCACTTCCTTGCCATCGAAGGCCACGCGCAGACCTTTCACTTCGAGCAGGCGCTCGCTCATCGTTCGGCCTTTCGGGGGTCGAGCGCGTCACGCAATGCATCGCCCATGAAGGTCAGCAACATGAGCGTGACGACGAGCACGCCGAAGGTCGACATGGAAATCCACCACGCATCGATGTTGGCCTTGCCCTGGCTCAGCAGTTCGCCGAGCGAGGGCGTTCCGGGCGGCACGCCCAATCCGAGGAAATCGAGCGAGGTCAAGGCCAGGATGGCCGCGCTCATTCGAAACGGAAGAAAGGTCACCACCGGCACCATGCTGTTGGGCAGGATGTGCCGCCACATGATCTGCAGATTGCTCACCCCCATGGCTCGCGCCGCACGCACGTAGTCCATCTGGCGGTTGCGCAGGAACTCGGCCCGCACGTAATCCGACAGGCCCATCCAGCCGAAGAGGCTGAGCAGGATGAGCAGCAGCGCAATGCTCGGCGCGAAGATCGCACTGAAGATGATGAGCAGGTACAGCTCGGGCATCGATCCCCAGATCTCGATGAAGCGCTGGAAAGCAAGGTCGGTCTTGCCGCCGAAGAAACCCTGGATCGCGCCGGTGGCAATGCCCAAAATGACGCCGATGAACGTGAGCGCCAGCGCGAAGAGCACGCTGATGCGAAATCCATAGATCAGTTGCGCGAGCAGGTCGCGGCCGCGATCGTCGCTGCCGAAGAAGTTCTCGCGCGACGGCGCAGCCGGGTTGGGGCTTGTCGCGAAGTAGTTGAGCGTCTTGGGGCCGTAGGGGTTCGGCGCGTAGACCGCCCAGTTGGCCCCGGACGTGATGCGGTCGCGAATGAAGGGATCGAGATAGTCGGCCGGCGTTTCGAAGTCGCCACCGAAAGTCTTTTCGGAATAGTCGCGCAGCACCGGAAAGTAGGTGTGCCCGTCGTAGCGCACCACGAGCGGCTTGTCGGTCGAAAGCACTTCGGCGAAGAGGCTCAGCACCACGAGTGTGCAGAACAACACCAGGCTCCAGAAGCCCAGCCGATTGCGCTTGAAGCGCAGCCACGCGCGGCGACCGGGGCTTTGCGATACGGGCGGCGCGTCAGTCAAACTTCACCCTCGGATCGACCCACACGTAGCAGAGGTCGGACACCAGCTTGGTCACGAGCCCGATCAGCGTGAAGAGATAGAGCGTGCCGAGCACCACGGGATAGTCGCGGCGGATCACGCTTTCGTAGCTCAGGAGGCCCAGTCCGTCGAGAGAAAACAGCGTCTCGATCAGCAGCGAACCCGTGAAGAAGGCGCCGATGAAGGCCGCAGGAAAGCCGGTGATGATCGGAATCAGCGCATTGCGAAAGATATGCTTCCAGAGCACCTGGCGCTCCGTCAGGCCCTTGGCGCGGGCGGTCAACACGTACTGCTTTCGGATTTCCTCCAGGAAGGAGTTCTTGGTCAGCATGGCGGTGACGGCGAAGCTGCCGAGCACCATGGCCGTGACCGGCAAGGTGATGTGCCACAGATAGTCGACGATGCGTGCGCCCCACCCCATGCTCTCCCAGTTGGCCGACGTCAGCCCGCGCAATGGAAACCATTGCAGCTGCCCCCCGAAGATAACGAGCAACGCCACGCCGAGCACGAAGCCCGGGATCGCATACCCGACGAGCACGATCAGCGTCGTCAAGAAGTCGAAGCGCGAGCCCGCCCGCACGGCCTTGGCCACGCCGAGCGGCACCGCGATGAGATAGCTGATGAAGAAGGTCCAGAGCCCCAGGCTGATCGACACCGGCAGCTTTTCCTTCACCAGCTCCCAGACCGCCTTGCGTTGATAGAAACTCGTGCCCAGGTCGAAGCGCGCGTAGGACTTGAGCATCTGCCAGAAGCGCTCGATCGGCGGCTTGTCGAAGCCGTAGAGCTGCTTGATCTCCTCGATGCGCTGCGGATCGAGCCCTTGCCGCCCTCGATAGCCGGCGCCGCTCACGGCGGCGCGCTCTCCCCCGGAGTCGCGGCCCTGCAACTGCGCCACCATCTGCTCCACCGGCCCGCCCGGCACGAACTGGATCACGACGAAGGTCAACAGCAGCACGCCGAACAGTGTCGGAAGCATCAGGAGCAGGCGCTTGAGGATGTAGCTGGCCATGCGGTTGGCAGGTCGTCTTCTGTCTTCTACTTGTTGGTGGGGGACGCCCACCACGTCGTCATGGCCCAGGTGTCCGGCTGATAGTAAGGCGGGATCACCGGCGGCAGCACGAAAGGCGCCGGACGATAACCGATCAGGAATTCGTCGCCGTAATACTGCGGCACCGAGTAATAGCCGTGCGACAGCACGCGGTCGAGCGCGCGCATCGCCGAGCCAAGCTCGGGCCGCGTGGTTGCGCTCACCACCTTCCGCAGCAGCGCATCGACCGCCGGGTCGGCAATGCCCCAGATGTTGGACGAGCCCTTGGTCTCGGCGGCACGCGAACCGAAAAGTTCTTGAAGTTCGCTGCCGGGTGCGGTGCTGCCGGGAAGCCGCGTGGTGGTCATCTCGAAATCGAAGTTCTCCATTCGCTGTTGCGAGAGAGAAAAATCGACGGTCCGAAAGCTCATCTGGATGCCGAGCTTCTGCAAGGCGGTCTGGTACGGGGTGACGACCCGGATGAGCGACGGCTGGTCGTTCAGGAATTCGATCGTGAAAGGCTCGCCAGCGTCGTTGCGCAGTGCACCGTCGCGGTAGTGCCAGCCCGCTTCGGCCAGCAGGTCTCTCGCCTTGCGCAGGTTCTCCCGAAGACTGCCGGGCGGCGCGGTGCTGGCCGAGATCACCGCCGGTCCGAAGACCTCCGGGCGCAGCTTGCTCCGCAGCGGCTCGAGCAAGGCCAGCTCATCGGGCTTGGGGAGGCCTTCTGCATGGAACTCGCTGTTGGGAAAATAGCCCTGCACGCGCTTGTAGAGACCGTAGAACAGCTGCTTGTTGAGCCACTCGAAGTCCATCGCAAGGCCGAGCGCCTGCCGCACGCGGATGTCCTGGAACTTGGGCTTGCGCACGTTGAACACGTAGCCCTGGAAGTCGCCCGGGTTGTGATTGGGGAAAGCGCGCTTCAGGATCTCGCCCGACTTGAACTGCTTGCCGGTGTACTGACGCGCCCAATTGCGCGAGGTGAATTCACGCATGAAGTCGAATTCGCCGGCCTTCAGGCCTTCGAAGCGCGAGGTGTCGTCCAGATAGATCTTGAAGGTCACCCGGTCGAAATTGAAGAAGCCCTTGCGAACGGGCAGGTCGCGGCCCCAGTAGTCCGGCTTTCGCACATAGGTGATGTCGCGGCCCAGACCCGAGCTGGCCGGCATGTAGGGGCCCGAGGCGATCGGCACGTCGGTCGTGATCTGGTCGAAAGGCTTGCCGCCGCCCCATCGACGGCTGAAGACCGCCATGCCGCCCACCACCAGCGGCAGTTCGCGATTGGGGCTGGCGAAATCGAAGCGGACCGTGCGTGGGTCGACCGCCACGGCACGTTTGACCTCGGCATAGATGGTGCGGAACTGCGGCGCCGCGAACTTGCTGGTGAGCGTTTCGAACGAGTGCACGACGTCGGCGGCCAGCACGGGCGACCCGTCGTTGAAGCGCGCCTTCGGGTTGATCCTGAAAGTGGCCGACAGGCGGTCTGCCGCAACGTCCACGTCGTCGGCCAGAAGACCGTAGGCCGTCGTGGGTTCTTCGGAATTGCCGGTGAGCAGGCTCTCGAACATCAGCGAGCCCAGCCCCGCGGGCGCAGTGCCCTTGAGCGTGAACGGATTGAACTTGTCGAAGTTGGTGGGCCGGGTCGGCGGCACCAGGCGGATCTCGCCACCCTTGGGCGCGGCGGGGTTCGCGTAGTCGAAATGATCGAAGCCTGGCGGGTACTTGATGTCGCCGAATTGCGCATAGGCATGAGCGGCCCAGGACGGAGCCGACATCAGAACCAACACCAGGAAGAGCCAGGCTCGCATGCGAGAATTCTGCCCAAGATTTTCACGAGGTCGTTCCATGGGCTTTCTTTCGGGCAAAAAACTTCTGATCACGGGCGTGCTGAGCAACCGCTCCATCGCCTACGGCATCGCCCGCGCGTGCAGGCAGCAGGGGGCCGAACTC
Organism: Gammaproteobacteria bacterium; assembly: GCA_018820395.1. Taxonomy (GTDB): domain Bacteria; phylum Pseudomonadota; class Gammaproteobacteria; order Burkholderiales; family Burkholderiaceae_C; genus Variovorax. The sequence continues at coordinate 5,469 of JAHJOG010000130.1, forward strand.
GCCTTCGGCTATGTCGGCGAACGCTTCAAGGACCGGATCACAGAATACGCGGCGGAGTTCGATTCCAAGCTCATCTTCGACTGCGACGTGGGCGACGACGCTCAGATCGAGAAGATGTTCACCGACCTGTCGCAGACCTGGCCCAAGTTCGACGGCTTCGTGCACAGCATCGGCTTCGCACCGCGCGAAACCATCGCCGGCGATTTTCTCGATGGTCTGTCGCGCGAAGGTTTCAGGATTGCGCACGACATCAGCGCCTACAGCTTTCCGGCCATGGCCAAGGCGGCCCTGCCCTACCTCAACGACAAGTCGGCCCTGCTCACGCTGACCTACCTGGGCTCGCAGCGCGCCCTGCCCAACTACAACACCATGGGGCTCGCCAAGGCATCGCTCGAAGCCTCGGTGCGCTACCTCGCCGAATCGCTGGGCCCGCGCGGCACGCGCGTCAACGGCATCAGCGCCGGACCGATCAAGACCCTGGCGGCCAGCGGCATCAAGGGCTTCGGAAAGATCCTCTCCGCCGTCGCCGAAGTCGCCCCGATCCGCCGCAATGTCACCATCGACGAGGTCGGCAACGTGGCAGCCTTCCTGCTGAGCGACCTGGCGAGCGGCGTGTCTGCCGAGATCACTTACGTCGACGGCGGCTTCAGCCAGGTCGTCGGCGGCGTCGCCGAGAGCTGAGCCTTGCTTCGCCGGGTTTTCCTCTTCGGGGGGGCGATTTGCGCCGCCTCGCCGATCGCCTTTGCGCGCGAGACGCGCCCATCGCTCATGCTGGCCGAGGTCTACCGCCGAGGCATGGCCCTCGACGATTACTGGGTCAGCGAGAAGTACGACGGTGTTCGTGGCTACTGGGACGGCAGCCGGCTCTGGACCCGCGGCGGCGAACGCGTGATGGCGCCGGGTTGGTTCACCGCACCTTTGCCCCCTACGCCGCTCGACGGCGAACTCTGGGCAGGGCGCGGCCGTTTTGCAGACGCCGTGTCCGCAGTCCGCGACCAGGCACCTTCCGATGCGGCCTGGCGGCAGATCCGCTTCATGGTGTTCGACCTCCCGGCGCAGCCCGGCGACTTCACGTCCCGGCTTGCCGCCCTGCGCAAGACGCTCCCGTTGGCGGCCGCACCCTGGGTGGTGCCGGTACCGCAGGAGCGCGCGACGACTCACGTCGAGTTGATGAAGAAGCTCGACAAGACGGTGCGCGCCGGAGGCGAAGGCCTGATGCTCCATCGCGGCGCCTCGCCCTATCGCGGCGAACGCAATGCCGACCTGCTGAAGGTCAAGCCCTATGACGATGCCGAGGCGCGTGTGGTCGCCCACCTGCCCGGCCGCGGCAAGCACGCCGGACACATGGGCGCGTTGGAGGTCGAGACTCCGGAGGGGCTTCGGCTTCGTCTCGGCACCGGCTTCAGCGATGCACAACGGATCGATCCGCCACCCATCGGAACTTGGGTGACCTACCGTTACAGCGGCCTCCATCCGAGCGGCGTTCCGAGATTCGCGCGCTTCATGCGCGTTCGGGGCGACGAGCGGACCTGAACAACCGCGTGCGAGCCCGCAGATGCCGAGGGACGATGCCCGCGATGCGCGTCAACGCACGCAGTCGGCGAAATAGCGCTTCTTGCCCGTCTCGTCCACGCGCGCGACCAGGCCGTGGATGTCGGTCTCGAAGCCCGGACACTCCAGGTTGAACGCCCGTGCGAACTTGAGATAGTCCACGATCTTCTTGTTGAAGACCTCGCCCGGAATAAGCAATGGAATGCCCGGCGGGTACGGCGTGATGAGGCTGGTCGTGATGCGGCCTTCGAGCTCGTCGATCTCCACGCGCTCGGTCTTGCGATGCGCAATGTGCGCGTAGGCGTCACTCGGCTTCATGGCCGGCGTGAGATCGCTCAGGTACATCTCGGTCGTGAGGCGCGCAACGTCGTGGCGTGCGTAGAGCTTGTGAATGTGCTGGCAAAGATCGCGCAGCCCGAGGCGCTCGTAGCCCGGATGCTGCTGACAGAACTCCGGAAGGATCCGCCACATCGGCTGGTTGCGCGCGTAGTCGTCCTTGAACTGCTGCAGCGCCGTGAGCAGCGTGTTCCACCGGCCCTTGGTGATGCCGATGGTGAACATGATGAAGAAGCTGTAGAGCCCAGTCTTCTCGACGATCACGCCGTGCTCGGCAAGAAACTTGGTCACGATGCTGGCCGGGATGCCGGTCTCGGCAAATCGCCCGTTGAGATCGAGCCCCGGCGTCACGATGGTCGACTTGATCGGATCGAGCATGTTGAAGCCGTCGGCCAGCTTGCCGAAGCCGTGCCAGTTGCGCAGCGCGCTCTTGGCCTTCGAGCCCATGTGCGTTTCGCCATGCATGATCCAGTCGCTGGCGCGGCCGATGCCCTCGTCGACCAATTTCTCGGGGCCCCAGACCTTGAACCACCACTCGTCGGCGCCGAACTCGGCTTCGACCTTGCGCATCGCGCGACGGAAATCCAGGGCCTCGAGAATGCTCTCCTCTACCAGCGCCGTACCGCCCGGAGGTTCCATCATGGCGGCCGCCACGTCACAGCTCGCGATGATCGCGTACTGCGGGCTGGTGGACGAATGCATGAGGTACGCCTCATTGAAAAGGTCGCGGTCGAGCGCGCGGTTCTGCGAATCCTGCACCAGCACATGGCTCGCCTGGCTGATGCCGGCCAGCAGCTTGTGCGTCGACTGCGTGGCGAACACGAGTGACTCCTTCGGCCGCACACGTCGCTTGCCCATCGCGTGATAGGCCCCGTAAAACGGATGGAACGCCGCGTGGGGCAGCCAGGCTTCGTCGAAGTGCAAGGTGTCGACGTAGCCGTCGAGCATGCCCTTGATGGTCTCGGTGTTGTAGATCACGCCGTCGTAGGTCGACTGCGTGAGCGTCATCACGCGCGGCTTGATCTTGTCGGCGTCCACGTGCGAGAGCAGCGGATTGGCGCGGATCTTCGCCTTGATCGCCGATGGTTCGAACTCGCTCTTGGGGATCGGCCCGATGATGCCGAAGTGATTGCGCGTCGGCTTCATGAACACGGGGATGGCGCCGGTCATGATGATGGCGTGCAGGATTGACTTGTGGCAGTTGCGGTCGACCACCACCACGTCGTCGGGCGCCACGGTGTGATGCCAGACCATCTTGTTGCTGGTGCTGGTGCCGTTGGTCACGAAAAAGCAGTGGTCGGCATTGAAGATGCGCGCCGCATTGCGCTCGCTTGCCGCCACGGGCCCGGTGTGGTCGAGCAATTGCCCCAGTTCCTCGACGGCATTGCAGACGTCGGCGCGCAGCATGTTCTCGCCGAAGAACTGGTGGAACATCTGACCGACGGGGCTCTTGAGGAACGCCACGCCGCCCGAATGGCCGGGGCAATGCCACGAGTACGAGCCATCTTCGGCGTAATCGATCAGCGCCTTGAAGAACGGCGGCTGCACACCTTCCAGATAACTCTTGGCTTCGCGGATGATGTGCCGCGCGACGAACTCGGGCGTGTCCTCGAACATGTGGATGAAGCCATGCAGCTCACGCAGGATGTCGTTCGGAATGTGCCGCGAAGTCCGCGTCTCACCATAGATGTAGATCGGCACGTCGGCGTTCTTGCGCCGCACTTCGCCGATGAAGTTGCGCAGGTTCAGCACCGCGGGGTCGAGGTCCGGGCCGACCGTGAACTCCTCGTCGTCGATCGAGAGGATGAACGCGCTCGCCCGGCTCTGCTGCTGCGCGAACTGGCTCAGGTCGCCGTAGCTCGTGACGCCGAGCACTTCGAAGCCTTCGCTTTCAAAGGCCTGTGCCAATGCGCGAATGCCCAACCCCGACGTGTTCTCGGCGCGAAAGTCCTCGTCGATGATGACGATGGGAAAACGAAATTTCATGGGCAGGGCTCCGAGCAGGCAAAACAGCCGCGAAGTGTACGGAATTCACACGGGATCGGCGGCGATCTTTTCGACGAGAATGCCGACGGTGCAAACATAAAAAAGGGCGAGGGTCTCATGGCTTATTCAACGCTGTGGTGGTTGATCACCGGCGCGGCCGTCGTGCTCGAATTGCTGTCAGGAACGGTCTATCTGCTGCTGCTCAGCGCAGGGTTCGCCGCAGCGGCCATTTCTGCGCATCTGGGCGCGGGCCTGACCGTCCAACTGGTCATTGCGGCGCTGGTCGGCGCCGGCGCGGTGCTTATCTGGAAAATGGTCTTGCGCAAGCGGCCCGCCGACCCCGCGAGCAGTGCCAACCCCGATGTCAACCTCGACATCGGCGAACGCGTGTACGTTGAAGAGTGGAATCCCGATGGCACCGCCACCGTTCGTTATCGCGGTGCGCAGTGGACGGTGGTGCCGCGCCCTGGCACCACCCCCGCCATCGGCGATCACCAGGTGGCCGAAGTCATCGGCAGCCGGTTGGTCGTCGACAAGGTTTGAATTTCAATCAGGAGAGGAAAAAGCATCATGGATTTCGCTGTACCCGCGGTCATTCTCGTCATTGCCATCATCTTCATCAGCCAGTCCGTCAAGTTCGTGCCGCAACAGAATGCGTGGGTGCGCGAGAGGCTCGGCAAATACAACGGCACCATGACGCCGGGTGCCAATTTCCTGATCCCGTTCATCGACAAGGTCGCCTACAAGCACAGCCTGAAGGAAATTCCCCTCGATGTGCCGAGCCAGATCTGCATCACGCGCGACAACACGCAGCTTCAGGTCGACGGCATCCTCTACTTTCAGGTGACCGACCCGATGCGAGCGAGCTATGGCTCATCCAACTACATCGTCGCCGTCACGCAGCTTGCCCAGACTTCTCTGCGCAGCGTGATCGGCAAACTGGAACTCGACAAGACTTTCGAAGAGCGCGACATCATCAATGCGCAGGTGGTCGCAGCCATCGACGAGGCTGCGCTCAACTGGGGCGTGAAGGTGCTGCGCTATGAAATCAAGGACCTCACGCCACCCAAGGAGATCCTGCTGGCCATGCAGCGCCAGATCACGGCCGAGCGCGAGAAGCGTGCCTTGATCGCCGCTTCCGAAGGCCGCCGCCAGGAGCAGATCAACATCGCGACGGGCGAGAGAGAGGCGTTCATCGCCCGCTCGGAAGGCGAGAAGCAGGCGCAGATCAACAACGCACAGGGCGAAGCTGCCGCCATCACCGCCGTGGCCGAAGCCACCGCATGGGCGATCGAGCGAGTGGCTGCCGCCATCACGCAGCCGGGTGGCGAACAGGCGGTACAACTCAAGGTCGCTGAACGCGCGGTCGACGCGTACGGCAAGGTGGCGGCGGATGCGACCACCACCCTGATCGTTCCCAGCAACATGACCGAAACCGCGGCGCTCGTCGCGTCTGCAATGCGCATGGTGCAGGCCGGCCAGGTCTCCACATCGGCTCGAACAGCGGGCGCTGTCGGACCGAATTGACGCGAAGCCCACTGCTACAATCGAAGGCTTCGGAGCGGTGGATGAGCGGTTTAAGTCGCACGCCTGGAAAGCGTGTGAGGGTTAATAGCCCTCCGCGGGTTCGAATCCCGCCTGCTCCGCCAACTGAGCCCAGTCACCCCCACAAGGAGCTTTGATGGGTGGAAACAGCATGAAGACTTCGACACCGCCGCCGAAGCCACTCGATGAAGTCCTCGAGTCCACACACGACGTGGCTTCCGAAGTTCAAAAGGCGTCGGACGATCTGGCTGTCGTGCACACCGTGCTCGAGCAAGAAGTGCCGAAGGATGCGCAGGCTGGCGATGTGGCGCAGGCCATTGCCCACACCGGCGAGATCGAGCGGAAGCTCGCCAAATCCGCAGACCAGTTGGTCGAGGCCAATCAGGCGCTGGCGGAAGAAATCGAGCGGCTGAAGAGCGCTCAGGCGCCTGCTCGGCGGACCACGTCTGCGTCCAACCAGAGTGCCTGACGACCACGCGTCCGTTTTTTCCTACGCGCGTGCGGGCACTCGGCTCTATGTCGACGTCTTGCACCCGCAGTAACCTTTTGCCCGGTTAGGTGAAACAGAATTTATCTCTTGCATGGCCCTCTTGACCTTCCTTGTCGAAGACAACAGGACCATCCGCGACAACCTGATTCCCGCACTCGAAGAGCTGGCCAATACGGATGTCGTCGGTTTCGCCTCGAGCGAGAACGAAGCGGTCGAATGGCTCGCCAGCCATGCCGCAGATTGGCATTTCCTGATCGTCGACCTGTTCCTGGAGTCTGGTTCCGGGCTCGGCGTCTTGCGCGCTTGCAAGGACCGCAAGAATAGTCAGCGTGCCGTGGTGCTCAGCAACTACGTCAACGCCGACATTCGCGAACGATGCCTGGCACTGGGAGCCGACGCAGTGTTCGACAAGTCCAGGGAGCTGGATGCGTTCTTCGATTACTGCAAGAAGCTCTTCGATGGTTTGGTCTGAAGCGCATCGAACCCCATGCACTGACATCGGCGCCAGTCTTGCCGGCCCTCTCTTCCAGGCCTTCATGCGATTCTCTAAAGCGTCACGCGGACGACCATAAAAAAAGCCCCTGTTGCCAGGGGCTTCTTGCTATCTACCGGTGCGCGATCAGCTCTTGCCGCGCACCACGGCGATCTGGGTGCGAGCACCGCCCTTGTAGGTGTACAGCGTCAGCGCGCCGTTCTTGATGTCGCCCTTCTCGTCGAAGGCGATGGGGCCGGTCAGACCCTTGTATTCGATCTTGCTGATCTCGGGCAGGTACTTGGCCGGATCGGCCGAGCCGGCCTTTTCCATCGCAGCAGCAAGAACGTTCACGGCGTCGTAGACGTACGGTGCATAGATCTGCACATCGACACCGTTCTTTTCCTTGAACTTGGTCTTCCATGCGTCTAGCGGTGCCTTGAAATCACCTTCGACGCCGCCAGCCTCGGCACAAACGACCTTGTCTTCGCCGATGGCGTCGCCCGCCAGCTTGGCCAGCTCGCCCGTGCACAGACCGTCGCCGCCCATGAACTTGACGTCCATGCCCAGCTGCTTCACCTGCTTGAGCATCGGGCCGCCCACTGCATCCATGCCGCCGAAGAACAGGATGTCCGGCTTCTGGCCCTTCAGCTTGGTCAGGATGGCGTTGAAGTCGGTGGACTTGTCGGTCGTGAATTCATGGCCGACGATGGTGCCGCCGGCGGCCTTGACCGCCTTTTCGAATTCTTCGGCCACGCCCTGCCCGTAAGCGGTGCGGTCGTCGATCACGGCGATGTTCTTGCCCTTCAGCGTTTCGACCGCATAGCGTCCGAGGGTGCCGCCGAGCTGGGTGTCATCGGCCACGACGCGGAATGCCGTCTTGAAGCCCTGGCGGGTGTACTTCGGATTGGTGGCCGACGGCGAGATCTGGGGAATGCCGGCGTCCGAATAGAGCTTCGACGCAGGAATGGTCGTGCCGGAATTCAGGTGACCGACGATGCCGTTGACCTTGCTGTCGACCAGCTTCTGCGCGACGGCGGTGCCCTGCTTCGGGTCGCCTGCATCGTCTTCAGCGACGAGTTCGAAGGTCGCGACCTTGTCGCCGATCTTCACTTTCTTGGCGTTCAGGTCTTCGATGGCCATGCGTGCGCCGAATTCGTTGTCCTTGCCGAGGTGGGCGATGGGGCCGCTGGTCGGCGCCACATGGCCGATCTTGACGACCACGGCATCGGCCGTCGGTGCTGGAGGTGCTGCTGCAGGCGCAGGCGCCGCAGCCATGGGTGCAGGTGCAGCGGCAGGTGCAGCCGGCTCTTCCTTCTTGCCGCAAGCCACGAGCGAGAGCGCAGCCAAAGCGACCGCAGTCCATTTCAATTGCATGAAAACCTCCAGAACATTGATTAATTGGGCGAAATCGGTCTTTTCCCTGCGCCTTCGCGCTTTCGACCTGTCGCGCAGTTTAGCCCAAGGATTGGCCGCCAACGGGGGGCAAAGAGCGGGCTTCTTCGGAAAGTTCCCGGGAGAGCGCGTCGCTGACCAAAGTGCGCAACACATTCTCTATTTCACTGCGCAGCTTGGGCAGCATCGCATCCAACTGCTGCTGCACCGCCGCTGCCACCGTGTCGCTCAATGCCTGGTCGAGCGACAGGTCGACACGCTGCAAGACGCGATGAAGCAGTTGTTCCTCGAGGCGGAAAGCGCTCGCATCGTTGAGCTGCGATTGCTGTTCCGGGGTGATCGCCTGGAACGGGTTGTCGGTTGCGTCCTTCTGCGGCAAGGGCGCGCTTGCCGGCATCGGGCCGGGTTCGGCGGGTGGAGCGCTCAGATCGGGCGGTTCGAGCACCGTGGTCAGGGTCGGAACGAATCGCGGCGGTTGACGTGGCGGAACGGACATCACTGAGTGCTCCCGGCAAAATCGTGTCGCGCGATGGCGTATCCGCGGTCGGCGTAGTGGCGCCAGCGCTTGCGGGCGGCCGATCGATCGGCTTCGTCGTGCGTGACCAGATCGATCAAGCGCTCGAAGCGCTCGAATCCCGCCGGCAATCCGTGGCCCAGATTCAACAGCACCTGTCGATGCGGAACCGCGTCGGCGCCCGGGTGCACCAGCACGACGGGCGAGCGCGCGAGCATGCGCGGCTCGCCGTCACTGCGGCAATGCGCAATGAAATCGACGGCAGAGAAAGTCCAGAGCGCACGATCGAGCTCGTCGAGCGCGGCCGCGTCGCCGATCACCACCACTCGCGCACCGCGCGAGGACACGGCCTTGCGCAGCAGCCTGCACACGTAGCCGAGCTTGTCGGGCGTGTTGAAGTGGAAGTCGATCTCTGTCACCCGAGCTCTCTGTCATTCGGACACACGGTCACCCGGTCGTGCGAGCCGAGCGGGATGCGCGAGCAGTGCGACGCGCGCGCGTGGGTTCCGGCGCGGCGATCCTTGCCAAGAGGAAATGGAGCAGCAGCCCGACCGGCCGGCCGGTCGCACCCTTGGCGGCACCGCTCTTCCAGGCCGTGCCGGCAATATCGAGATGGGCCCACTTGTAGTCGCCAGAGAAGCGCTGCAGGAATTTGGCTGCGGTGACGGCACCGGCTGCGCGGCCGGCGATATTGGCCACATCGGCGAAGTTGCTCTTCAGGCCCTCGGCGTAGTCGTCGTCGAGCGGCATCCGCCAGCAGCGATCCTGTGCGGTCTCGCCCGCCGCGCTCAGTGCTTCGGCCAAGCCGTCGTCGCTCGAGAAGAGGCCGCTGCGAACGCCGCCGAGCGCGACCACGCACGCCCCCGTCAACGTCGCGATGTCGACGACGGCTGCAGGATCGAAGCGCTTGGCGTACGTGAGTGCATCGCAGAGGATCAGGCGCCCTTCCGCATCGGTGTTCAGCACCTCGATGGTCTGGCCGCTCATGCTGGTCAGCACGTCACCGGGCTTGATGGCGTGCCCGTCGTTCATGTTCTCGCACGACGGAATCAGGCCGACCACGTTGATGGCGGGCTGCAGTTCGCCGAGTGCCCGGAACACGCCGAGCACGCTCGCCGCGCCGCACATGTCGAATTTCATCTCGTCCATTTCGCCTGCCGGCTTGAGCGAGACGCCACCGGTGTCGAAGGTGATGCCCTTGCCGACCAGAACCACGGGCGCTTCGGTCTTGGCCGCGCCCTGGTAGCGCAGCACGATGAAGCGCAGCGGTTCGTGCGACCCCTGCGCCACGCCCATGAAAGCGCCCATGCCGAGCTTGGCGACCTCTTTCGGGCCGAGCACCTCGCACTTGACGCGCTCGAAGGCCGCGAGTTCCTTGGCTGCGTCGCCCAGGAGCGAGGGCGTGCAATGGTTGCCCGGCCGGTTGGCCCATTCCTTGGCGAATTCGACCCCGGAAACGGTGGCCTTGCCGATGTCGAAGGCTGCCCGCAGCGACCCGGCATCGGCGACGCCGAACGTCAGATGTCGAATCGTCCGGCCTTCGGCTTTGGGCTTGGTCGTGGTGTAGACGTAGCTTGCATCCGCCGCGGCAGCCATCGCACTTTGCAGGCCCGCCGCGTCGACGGCATCGGCGAAAACGACGGCCACGCGCTTGGGGTCGGCCGACTTGATCGCCTGCATGCCGGCCAGCACTGCGCTTCGAATCGAGGCCGGCTTGCCGTCGCCCACCGAGGCGAGCACGACGCGGCGTGCCGCAATGCCGGTCGGCCGGTATGTGGTCAGGGTCTTGCCGGCCTTGTCGGACAGCTCGCCCGATTTGCGCGCTTCGGCCAGCAGCGTCGAAATTGGATCCTTGGCGGCGGCGCGCGCATCGGTCACCAACACGACGAGGCCATCGGCCTTCTCGGCAGCGGCCTGGTCAATGGGCAGGGTCTTGAGTTGAAAGTCCATAATCCTCGATTCCTTGACGATGTTATTCCATTCCACTTTACGCAAAGAGCTGTCGAGAAGCTTTGGCGCCACGCTTGTCATCCTGGTCACGATCGTGATGACCATGATGC
>JAHJOG010000131.1 GCA_018820395.1 Gammaproteobacteria bacterium
CACGCCGAAATTGCGCAGCGGCTCCCCGACGATCTCGCCGGCGGAAAGCCGCGGGCTGAGCGACGCGTACGGGTCCTGGAAGATGATCTGCACGTCGCGCCGCCGCTGGCGCATGCGCTCGCGGCTCATGCCCACCAGCTCTTCGCCGTCGAGCCGCACCGAGCCCGACGTCGGCTCGATGAGGCGCATCACCGATTTCGCGGTGGTGGTCTTGCCGCAGCCCGATTCGCCGACCAGCGACAGCGTCTCGCCCTTGCTGATGTCGAAGGACACGCCGTTGACCGCCTGCACCGGCGGCTTCCGCGGGCTGAACCAGCGCCGTCGCGGCTGGTAGTGCTTGGTGAGGTCGCGCACCTCCAGGACGGGTTGCCGCGCGCCGGTCGCCGCCGCGGTCATGGCATCGCCTCCATGCGCAGGTCGAGCCGCTCTTCCTCGACCGCGAAGCAGGCGACCGTGTGGCCCGCGCCCTGTTCGGTGAGCTGCGGGATTTCGCGCGTGCAGCGCTCGTTGGCGTGCGGGCAGCGTGGCGCGAACGCGCAGCCGACGCGCGCCGCCTGCGGCGATGGCACCAGGCCCGGGATTTCGGTGAGGCGCGCGGCATGGCTGTTCATGGCCGGCATCGATGCCATCAGGGCGCGCGTGTAGGGGTGCAGGGGCCGTTCGAACAGGTCGAACACGTCGGCCTCTTCGACCTTGCGGCCGGCGTACATCACCACCACGCGGTCGCAGCTTTCGGCGACCACGCCCAGGTCGTGCGTGATCATCACCACGCCCATGCCGAACTCTTTCTGCAGCGTGCGGATGAGTTCGAGGATCTGCGCCTGGATGGTCACGTCCAGCGCGGTGGTGGGCTCGTCGGCGATGAGCACTTCCGGATTGCAGGCCAGGGCCAGCGCGATCATGATCCGCTGGCGCATGCCGCCGGAGAGCTGGTGCGGGTACTCGTGCACGCGCCGCTCGGGTTCGGGGATCTGCACCCGTCGCAGCATCTCCACCGAACGCCGCATGGCTTCGGCGCGGCCGGCGTGCTGGTGCACTTGCACCGTTTCGGCGATCTGCCGGCCGACGGTGAGCACCGGGTTCAGCGAGGTCATGGGCTCCTGGAAGATCATCGAGATGCGGTTGCCCCGCACGGTGCGCATCTCGGCTTCGTCCAGGCGCAGCAGGTCGGTGCCGCCGAGCCGCACCGAGCCCGTGACGCGCGCTGGCGGCGTGGCCAAAAGCCGCATGATCGACAGCGCGGTCACGCTCTTGCCGCAGCCCGACTCGCCGACGACGCCGAGCGTCTCGCCCGCGCGCACGGTGTACGACACGTCGTCCACCGCGTGCGCCGGGCCGGTCAGCGTGTCGAAGCGCGTGCTCAGGTGGTCGACCTCGAGCAGCGGCTCGCCCGCAGTGAAGGTTCTGTGTTCGGAAGGCTTCATGGCTCGCGGCCTTCTAGAGCTGTCGTGCGAGGCGCGGGTCGAGCGCATCGCGCAGGCCGTCGCCCATCAGGTTGATGGCGAGCACGGTGGCCGCCAGCAGGATGCCCGGGAACAGGATGATGTGGAAGGCCACCGCCACGAAGTTGCGGCCTTCGGCCATCATGTTGCCCCAGCTCGGCGTCTGCGCCGGAATGCCCACCCCGAGAAACGACAGCGCCGCCTCGGTCAGCACCGCGGCCGCGGCCACGAAGGTGGCCTGCACGATCAGCGGCGCCACCATGTTGGGCACCACATGGCGCGCCAGGATGGTGGGCAGCCGCGTGCCGACCGCGTGTGCCGCTTCGACGTAGAGCTGCTCGCGCAGCGTGAGCGCGAGCGACCGCACGAGCCGGACCACGCGCGGGATTTCCGGCACCGTGATGGCGACGATCACGGTCGTCAGGCTGGCGCGGGTCACCGCCATCAGCGCGATCGCCAGCAGGATCCCGGGGATGGCCATGAGCCCGTCCATGATGCGCATCACGATCGCGTCGGCGCGCGGTACGAAGCCGGCGACCAGGCCGATAACCACCCCGATGGCCGTGGCCAGGATGCCGACGCTGAGCCCGACGATGATCGAGATGCGCCCGCCCCACACGGTGCGGCTGAACACGTCGCGGCCGAGCGCGTCGGTACCGAACCAGTGCGCCTCCGACGGCGGCTGCATGCGGGCCAGCACGTCCATGTCCTGAGGGTCGGCGGTCGCGACCCAGGGTGCGCCGAGCGACAGCAGGGCCACGGCCACCAGCAGCAGGGCGCCGACGATCAGGGTCGGGTTCTTGCGCAGCCAGCGAAAGCGCGGGAGCACGAAGGGCGCCTCCGCGGTGCCGGGTGGGGTGGCCGGGATCTCCGGCGCGGGAACGGTCGTGGTCATGTTCGTGGACATGTTCGTAGACAGGGTGGTCGCTTCAGTACTGGATGCGCGGATCGAACAGCCGGTAGCTGAGGTCGATCAGCAGATTGATGAGCACGTAGACGCCGGCGGAAATCAGCAGCACGCTCTGGATGACCGGGTAGTCGTGCCGCTGCACCGATTCGATGACCAGGCGCCCCACGCCGGGGATCGCGAACACGGTCTCGGTGACGACCACGCCGCCGATCAAGAGCGCAATGCCCACGCCGATGGTGGTGGCGATCGGAATCGCCGCGTTGCGCAGCGCATGCCCGAGCACCTGCATCACGCCGAGCCCCTTGGCGCGGGCCGTGCGGATGTAGTCCTCGTGCAGCACCTCGAGCACGGTGGCGCGCGTCATGCGCGTCACGAGTGCGATGTACACCAGCGCTAGGTTGACGCAGGGCAGCACCAGCGAGCGCAGCCACTCGCCCGGGCCGTCGGCGATGCGCGCATAGCCCTGCACCGGAAACCACGGAAGCTGCACCGCGAAGACATAGACCAGCAGGTAGCCCACCAGAAAGACCGGCACCGAGAAGGCGAGCACCGCGAAGATCATCACCGCCCGGTCGATCCAAGTGCCCGCGCGCCAGGCGGCCAGCGTGCCGAGCGGCACCGCGATCAGGAGCGTCAGCAGCATGGTGAAGAAGGCGATCGACAGCGTGGGCTCCAGCCGCTGCGCGAGCAGTTGCGTGACCGGCACCTGCGTGAAGATCGACACGCCGAGGTCGCCCGTGGCGAGCCGGCCGATCCACAGCACGAACTGCTGCCACAGCGGCTTGTCCAGGCCGAGCACGCCGCGCAGCTTCTCGATGTCGTCCACCGTCGCCAGGTCGCCGGCGATGAGCGCCGCCGGATCGCCCGGCGACAGGTGGATCAGAAGGAACACCACGACCGCGACCACCGCCATCACGGGCAGCGTGGCCAGCAGGCGGCGAAGAACGTAGCCCATGCAGCGGCCGCCGCGCGCTTACCGGTCCAGCGCCCAGACCACGGGCATGCCGGCCCACAGCTTGTCCAGGCCCTTGAGGTTCGACCGCGCCGCATAGGCTGCGGAATACTGGCCGGCGTTCACGTAGGGAATGGCCTCGTAAGCACGCTTCTGGAAGGCGTCGAGCAGTTCCTTGCGCTTGGCGGCGTCGGTTTCCTTGATCCAGGCGGTGCGCAGTTCGTCCAGCGGCTTGTCGCACGGCCAGCCCGGCAGCGACGTGCCGCACGCCGCGCCCAGATAGGCATTGGTGATGGGCGAGTTCACGTCGAACTCGCCGGCCACCGTCACGTACACGTTCCAGCCGCCGGCATCGGGCGCTTCTTTCTTGGCGCGGCGCGCGCCGATGGAGGCCCAGTCCATGTTCTGCATGTCGACGTTCATGCCGAGGCTGCGCATCGCCTGCGCTGCCATGAGCGCCTCGGCGTTGAGGTAGGGCACGTCGGTGGGCACCAGCAGCACCACCTTCTCGCCCTTGTAGCCGGCCTCGGCCAGCAGGGCCTTTCCCTTGGCCACGTCGACCGTGCGGAACGGCTCCGCGCCGGCCGAGGTCTCGTTGGGGCCGCCGCAGATGAAGTAGGTGGCGCAGTAGGTGACCCGCATGTTCAGCGGGTAGCCCATGGCGGCGGTGAACTTCTCCTGGTTCACCGCATGCGCCAGCGCCTGCCGCGCCTTCGGGTTGTTGAAGGGCGGGAACATCTGGTTCATGACCAGGAAGCCCTGGTAGGCACCGCCCGAGCCCACCTTGATGGTCGGGTCGGTGCTCAGCGGAGCGATGTAGTCGGGCGGCAGCTGCTCGATCAGGTCGACCTCGCCGCGCTTGAGCGCCGCGATGGAACTGTTGGCATCCGGCAGGTAGAGCCACTCGACGCGGTCGAAGTGGCTCTTCTTGCTGCCGCTCAGCCCGTTGGGCGGCTCGCTGCGCGCCACGTACTCGGGGTTGCGCACGAAGACGGCCTTGTTGCCCGGCACCCATTCGTCGCGCTTGAAGATGAACGGCCCCGAGCCCAGCACCTCGGGCAGCGGAGAGGTGGCCGGCATCTTGGCCAGTCGCTCGGGCAGGATGAACGGCGGAAAGCCCGAGGGCTTGGCCAGCGCATCGAGCACCATGCCGAAGGGCTCCTTGAGCGTGAGCGTGAAGTTGGCGGCATCGACGGATTTCCATTCGGCGCCGGCCGAAGTCATGGCGCGGCCCAGGCTGTCGCGACCGGCCCAGCGCTGCAGGGACGCGATCACGTCGGTGGACGTGACCGGCGAGCCGTCGGAGAACTTGAGGCCGGGGCGCAGCGTGAAGCGCCACTCCTTGCCGTCCTTCGAGGTGGTGTACTTCTCGACCATCTGCGGTTGCGGCTTGCTGCGCGCGTCCTGCGCGAACAGCGTGTCGTAGACCATGTAGCCGAAGTTGCGCGAGATGTAGGCGGTGGTGAAGGTCGGGTCGAGGATCTTCACGTCGGCATGCGCGACGATCTTGAGCGTCTTGGTCTGCGCCGCGGCGGGCAGGCCGACGGCGGCGAGGGCCAGCGCGGCCCCCATGGCAACGGATGCGATCAGGCGGCGTTTCATGTCGTTGGACTCCAGTGAAAGAAAGAAGTGCGCATCAGGCATCGATCGGCCACTTGGGCCGGCGAATCTTGCGATAGGGAAGGGTGGACAGATCGAGCGTCACGGCGCCCGGCGCGCCCGCGTAGATCACGTGCTTCGCGACCTTCGAGAACGACGCATAGAAGTGCTGCGACGACTTCACCACGATGATCTTCTTGGCCGCCAGATCGCAGCCCAGCTGCGTGAAGAGGTCGGTGCCCATGGCCTGGTTGCGCAGGGTGATGAGCACGATCTCGATGCCGTCGGCCTCGACCAGCGCGCAGTCGCCGAGCGCTGTGGGTGTGTTCGCCAGGCCGGTCATCACCATGTCGTGGAACAGTGCCTTCACGGTGCAGTCGAGGTCGATCGGGTCGCCGGAGAGCGGACTGATCTTGCCGCCGATGCGCATCGAGAGGCGCGCGCCTTCGCCCGCGTCGAACGCGATGCGCACGGCAATCGGGTCCCAGAGCGGGCCGAGCGCGGCGTTGGTGATACCGCGCTCGACCATGCGCCGAAGCAGGAAGGTCGAGTCGCTCGCCGCACCGCCGCCCGGGTTGTCGGCGCCGTCGGCCAGCACCACCGGGCCGCCGTCGAAGGCCAGCGCCTCGTCGAGCGCGGCATCGATGTCGGGGTAGCGCACGTCGAGCGCCTCGCGCAGGCCGATCAGCTCGTCGGCCAGCGTGCGCGCCAGCGCGTTCGCACGGGGCGCGTCGCCGTCGGTGTAGACCAGCACCTTGGTGCCCATCTCGGGCACGTCGCCCCAGGCGAAGCCGTGCGACACCGAGATCGACAACACGCCGTCCTTGCCTTCGAGCGACTGGATGCGCTGCACGAAGGCCTTGGCCGGATCGCGCGAGGTGTGCATGGTGACGATCATGTCGCAGTCGACCACGGCGGCGACCGGGCGGATCTTCTTGGCCACCGTGGCGGCGCACAGGTCCACCAGTTCGAGGCCGCGTTCGAGCACGTCGGTGTGCGGGTATTCCTTGAACGAGATGAGCAGATCGGCGTTGGACACCATCTCGGGCGTCAGGTGGTTGTGCGGGTCGAGCTCCGCGCCCAGCACCACGTCGGGCCCGATCATTTCGCGAACCCGGCGCAGCAGGTCGCCTTCGCAGTCGTCGTAGCCGTCCGCCACCATCGCGCCGTGCAGGCCAAGCACGACCATGTCGACCGGCATGGCGGCGCGCAGGTCGGCCAGCAGTTCGTCGCGCAGGGTTTCGTAGGCATGGCGCGTGGTGATGCCGCTCGGCTGCGCGCCGGCCACCACGCCCTCGAAGAGTTCCCAGCCCAGCGCCTTGCCGCGCAGCCGCGCGGCCCACAGCGGGCCGGAGAACAGCGTGATGTGATCCGGGTGCTCGCCGGCCCGGTAGTAGCCGCGGTCCTTGAAGGACGACAGCCCGGTCGGCATCGGGCCGAAGGTGTTGGTTTCGGTGGCGAGGGACGCACTGAAGACGCGCACTGGGGAGCTCCTGGCTGAAGGGTGGGGTCGAGTCCGCGCGGGTCAGTGCGGGCTGGGAACGGTGCGCGCGGCCTGGGTGCGAAGCCGCGCCGGGCCGAGCATCTCGGCCGTCAATCCGAAGGACGCGGGGTGCGCCGGCACCGGCAGCCCGCGCGCGAGCGCCGCGCAGCTTTCGCCCATCGCGGCCGAGGTCTGGATGCCGTAGCCGCCTTGCGCCGCCACCCAGAAGAAGCCCGCCTGCGCGTCGTCGAAGCCGCCGACCAGGTCGCCGTCGGACACGAACGAGCGCAGTCCGGCCCAGGTGCGGATCGGCCGGCGGATCGCGAGCGTGGTGTTGGCCTCGATGCGATCGATGGCCAGCGCGATGTCCATCTCTTCGGGCTGCACGTCCTGCGGATCGACCGCGTCGGCATTGGCGGGCGAGCCGAGCAGCACGCCGGCGTCGGGCTTGATGTACCAGTCTTCGGCAGCACCGAAGGCCATCGGCCAGCCGGTGCAGTCCATGTCGGGCGGTGCGGAGAAAGTGAACGCCGAGCGTCGGCGCGGCACGATGCCGATCGGCTCCACCTGCGCCATGCGAGCGACGCGGTCGACCCAGGCGCCGGCCGCGTTGATCACCACCGGGGCGCGGTAGACCGCGTCGTGGCACTGCACCTGCCAGTCGGCGCCGTGGCGCTCGATGGCGGTGACTTCGGCATTGCAGACCAGCTGGCCGCCGGATCGGCGCATGCCGCGCAGATAGCCCTGGTGGATGGCGTGCACGTCCATGTCGGCGGCATCGGGCTCGTACAGCGCGCCGATCAGGCATTCGGGGCGCAGCGCCGGGAACAGCTCGCACGCCTCGGCGCTGGTGAGCCGGCGCGCATCGGGAGACAGGGCGCGCAGCACGTCCCAATGTTCGTCGAGCAGCGCCTGCTGGCCCGGGGCGGCGACCATCATCGCGCCGCGCCGGCCGAGCAGCGGCTGGTCGCTGAAGCCGGTGGGCGGCTGCTGCAGAAAGGCGCGACTCGCCATGGTCAACGCACGCACCTGCGGAGTGCCATAGCTTTCCATGAAGAGTGCGGCGGATCGACCGGTGGAGTGGTAGCCCGGCTGGTCTTCGCGTTCGAGCATCACCACGCGGCCGTGCGGGGCCAGCCAATACGCCACGGACGCCCCGGCGATGCCGCCACCGATGATGAGAAAGTCGGCGTCGACGCGAGAGCGGGGGCTGGGGGTCGTGGTCATTCGGGTGGTCGGCGGATCCGGGATGTCGGGAGTGCGTGGCGGCGAACGGCCGCAGCGGCAGGGGCGAAGTTTAGACAGGAATTTGCGAATACGCAAAAGTCGACGGCATCATTCAGGGGAAACACCGAGGAAGAAGATGCTACCGATTCGCCGATCCGCAAATTTGCGCATACGCAAAAGCTGCACGCAAATTGCGGGCCAGGGTGGCACAATCTGCGGCGCGTCCTGGCGCGACACCCACTGCCCACACTCTTGAAACCGAACGACTCCACTCAGCCGGCGCCAGGCGCACAGCGGCACCCCGAACCGAACACGCTGGACCGCGAGACCTTCGGCAAGCGCCTGCACGCGGCGCGCAAGCAGTTCGGCTGGACGCTGGCGCAGCTGTCGGAGTTGTCGGGTGTGTCGATCACCACCATCTCGCGCGCAGAGCGCGGCCAGCTCGCCCTGGGCTACGAGAACTTCGCGGCGCTCGGCCATGCCCTGCAGATGGACATGAACGCCATGTTCGCCGGCAGCGGCGTGCGGCCGTCGCGGCTGGACGGACCGGTGGTCACGCGGGCGGGCGAAGGCGTGGTGTATCGCGGCCTGTCGTTCGCCTATGAGTTCCTGGGCACCACGGCGGCGGGCAAGCAGATGAGCCCGGTGGTCGGCACGGTGCATGCGCGGCGCGTCAACGGCCCCGGCGACTTCGCGCGCCATGCGGGCGAAGAGTTCGCCTACGTGCTGAGCGGCGAGATCGACGTGCACTTCGAGTCCGGCGACGTGGTCCGCCTGGCGCGCGGCGACTCGCTCTATTTCGAAGGGCGCATCGGCCACGCCTACGTGAGCGTGAGCCGGCAACTCGCCAAGATCGTCGGCGTGACGACCAGCGAGAGCCCGTTCATGCAGTCGGCGCGCGAGGGCAAGCGGCAGGTGCAGCGGGCGGAGAAATCGTCGATGAAAGAGGTTGCGAAGGTGCCGCCGAAGGCCTCGGCAAAGCGTCTGCCGCGCAGCCCCGCCCGCTGAGCCTGCCGGCGCTGCCCGCTCGCGCCGGCCTCAGCGGAACAGGCCCTTGAGCCGGTTCTTCAGATCGTCGATCGGCGCCGCCGGCGGGCTGCCGTCCTTGCCGGCTGGCGGCACGCCCAGCTCGCGCGCCAGGCGGTCGGCCAGCCGGTCCTTGAGCTGCTTTTCGATGACCGAGCCCGCCACGGCCGACCACTGGATCTTCCAGTCGATGGCCTCGAACGGTCCCGACAACGCGACCGGCACCGTGATGCCCTTCAACGCCGCCAGCTCGGCGCCGCCCTGGCCCGTGGGCGCGCCGATGAGCGTGGCACGCGCCGTGTAGTCGATGCGCCCCCGGCCGATGTCGAAGCGGCCGTCGCCGCCGATGCGCAAGAAGGGGCTCTTCACGTCGAGGTCGTTGCTCCGCGCGACGCCGTTGGCAATCTGCGCGCTGGCGCTCAGCTCGGTGAAGTCGGTCTTCTCGGTGGTCTTCGCGGCGCTGACGGCGTCCTGCTTCTGCGTCAGCGCCGCCTGGGCCTGGCGGAATGCGCGCGCAAGGTTGATGCCCTTGACCGCGCCATTGCGCAACTGCAGCGCGACCGTGCCGCCCAGGTTGGAGCGCAACGCGCCGACGGTGGCACCGGTGGTCGCGACATCGGCCGTCACTCGCCCGGTGCCTTCGAGCAGGTCCTTGCCGGCCACGTTCTTGAGCAGCGCGTCGATGTCCACGCCGCTCGCCGCGAGCTTGACGGCAATGCGTTGCGAGTCGGCGGCCGCGCTGCCGCTGCCCTGGATCGTGCCGCCCCAGGCCTTGCCCTCCAGGCGGGACACGGTCAGCGTGCCGCTGGCAATCGCCGCGTCGACGCGGGCGTCGGCCACGCGGTATTGCCGAAAGGCGAGGGTGCCGGCGGTCAGCGTGAACTTGCCGTCGAGCGCCTTGAGGCCGGCGAGTTGCACCGGGCTTTCCGCGGGCGCCGGTGCGTTGGCGGGCGCGGCAGGCACAGGTGAAGCGGGCGTCGTGGGCTTCGCGCCACCCGGCGGTGCCAGCAGCTCGTTCAGGTCGAGGCTGTCGAACCGCGCTTCGGCCTGGATGTCGGGCGCCGCGCCCGCGAACGCGGCCTGACCGGCGCTCGAAAATCGGTTGGTGTTAAGCGAGCCGTCGAGCTTCCAGTGGGCGTGGCCGGCGCTCGCATCGGCCTGACCGCGGATGGTCAGCTGCACCGGCTGAAGCCCCGGGTCGACCAGTGCCACGTCGACGGCGATCGCCTCCAGGCGGGCCGCGCGACGGTCGGCATCCAGCACGATGTCGGTCTGCGCGCGCCCGTCGATCTTGCGCGGGCCGCTCTGCCCAGCCAGCGTCACGGCGGTGCCCGGCAGCCGCAGCGCGTCGAACTTGCCGCTCGGCGCGGCCGACTGGAAAGTGCCCGCGAGCGACGTCGGCCCGGTCAGCTCGAAGCGGCCCTGGAGCGCGCTGCCTTCGAGCTCGTTCGCGTTCACCTTCAGCCGCGGCCAGTCGAGCGAAAGCTTGAAGCTGTCTTCGGCCCGACGACCGGCCGCGGAAAGCGCGAGCGCTTCGAGTTCGAGCTGCCGGCCTTCGGGATCGAAGAGCGCGCGCTTCACGTCGAGCGTCGACGGGCCGAGCGCCGCGGGACCGATGGCGACGCTTTTCAGCGCCACCTTGAGCGGCCCGGCGCGCACCGCCTTGCCGTCCCAGCCCAGCTGGCCGGTGAGCGTCACCGCGAGCCCTTTGGCGTCCGCCACGTCGCCGGTGACGTCGAGCGACAGAGCGTCCAGCGACACCGCATTGCGGGCCAGGTCGAGCGCCACCGTCGCCGTGCCGTCGGCGGACAAGGTGGCCGGCTTCGGGCGCGTGAGCTGCGCGCTCGCACTCAGCGACACCGGGGACTGGCCCTGCCCGGTGATCCGGCCGGAGGTGAACGAGCGCAGCACGATGTCGCCCGCGACATCCGCCGCGTCGTCGCGTACGCCGAGCCGCACGTCGTCGAGCTGCACGCCGCCCACGTCGAAGCGCAACGCGGACGATGACGGCGATGCAGGCGACGGCGGTGCGCCGGCCCCGGGCGCCGGGCTCGCCGGTGCCGCCGCCTGGCTCGCGCCGACGAAGTCGTCGATGTTTCTCACGTTGTTGGCGTCGCGCAGCCAGGTCGCACGCACGCCGCTGGCGCTCACGCGGTCGATCACCAATTGCTTTCGCAGGAGCGGCATCAGCTGGACCGCGAGCGAAGCGCGGTCGATGGCGGCGAACTCGTCGCTCTTGCCGCGCTCCGACAGCCGCACGCCCGAAAGCCGCACCGCGAGCCTCGGGAACACCGACAGTTCGATCGGCCCGTCGATCGCCAGCGTGCGCTGGTGCTCGTTCTTCATCCAGTCGATGGCCACCGACTTGTAGCGATTGGCGTCGAAGGTCGCGACGAGCACGGCGACCGTCGCGACGAGCAACAGCAGCAGCACGCCGAGAGCGAGGGCGATGCGACGGAGCAGGCGAAGTTTCACGACCGGGTCCCTGAAAAAATGCATTGTGGCTCGTCCGTGCAGCCGGCCGCATTCACCCCGGTGGGGTCGTGGAAGCGTCGCTACGGCGGCGTTTGGCGCCCGGGACCACCGCGGTCCGAGCGGGCCGCAGGGTTCACGCCGATCGCTCGCTTCAGGCCGTGAGCGGCTCCGTGCGCCGTTGCGCGGCCATGCGCCGCAGCCAGGGCATGGCGCCGCCGCCGTGGGTCGAGCCCAGCAGGTTTTCGACAAGATCGACCGCCGCGACCAGCCCGGGCAGCGAGATGCCGGTGCGATAGCCCGATTGTTCCGCCATCAACACCAGGTCTTCGGTGGCCACGTTGCCCGACGCGCCCGGCGCGAAAGGGCAGCCGCCGACGCCACCCGTGCTCGCATCGAGCCGGCGAATGCCCATCTGCAGCGCCGCGAAGGCGTTCGCCACGCCCATGCCGCGCGTGTCGTGGAAATGCATGCCCACGCGCGCCACCGGCAGCACGGGCAGCAGCGCGTCGAGCAGCCGCCTGACTTCGCCCGGCGCCGCCGCGCCGATCGTGTCGGCGATCACGATTTCGTTCGCGCCGGCTTCCAGGAGCGGCACGGCGAGTTCGCGCACACGCGCTGCAGGCGTCCTGCCTTCGAAAGGGCATTCGAAAGCGACGGCGACGTAGGCGCGTGTTCGCAGACCGAGATCGATCGCCGCGCCGAGCGTCTGCAGGCTCACGCGCAAGGCCTCGTCGAGCCCCATGTTGATGTTGCGGCGATTCATCGTGTCGGTGGCCGACAGCACGATCGCCACCTCGCTCGCGCCCGCCGCGGCCGCGCGCTCCAGGCCCTTGAGGTTGGGCGCGAGCACCGACAGCCGCATCGGCATCTGGGCGGTCGCGCGCATCAGCTCGGCCGCATCCGCCATCTGCGGCACGGCCTTGGGCGAAACGAAGCTGGTGATCTCGGCACTGCGGACGCCAGCCGCCGCCAGGGCGCGCAGCAGCAGCAGCTTGCCGTCGAGCGACACGTGGGTCGGCTGGTTCTGCAGCCCGTCGCGCAGCATCACGTCGGTGATCACGACGTCGCCGGCGTCCGCAGTTCGGTCGGCGTCGGTGGAAGAAGAGGGCAGGCCGTCGTGGCCGGTGGTGTTGGAAGACATGGCGGCCCTGCTGCAAGTCACATGCCCACGCCGTTCGCGCCGATTCCTCCGGGGAGCTTTCCCGCGCCGTGCCGGGGGCGAGCCCGGCGATCCGGGCTACGGGTCCGGCCCGAGACGTTTCAGTGTTGCGCGGCGTATGCTCGGGCTGAAACATCGTTGATACGGACAATTCCCTTGAGCAAGATGATCGACCCTGCGCCCGGCAGCCGGCCGCGGCTGTGCTTCGTGAGCTACCGGCACCTGAGCCAACTCGCCTTGCCGGTGGTGCAAGCGTTTCGCGATCGCGCCGAAATCGAGATCATCGACGAGGTGTTCGGCCCGGCGCTGGAGCTGGCCAAGGCGCGCGAGCGCATCGGGTCGGTCGACGCCTTCGTGAGCGCCGGCGCGAACGCGATGACCCTGCGCGACGCGCTGAAGACCCCGGTGGCGACGATTCGCGTGGACGGCTACGACATCCTGATGGCCTTGCTGAAGGCGAGGACGCTGTCCGACCGGGTCGGCGTGGTCACCTTCCGCCAGACCATTCCCGAACTCGAATCCGTCAAGGCGCTGCTCAGCATCGAGATCGCGCAGCGCTCGTACAGCTCCTCGGTCGAAGCCGAGGTCTGCTTTCGCGCCCTGGCGGCGGAAGGCTACAAGGTCATCGTGGGGTCGAGCATCGTGGTCGAGCTCGCAGAGCGCCACGGGCTTGCCGGCATCCTCGCCTATTCGGAAAGCTCGGTCGCCCAAGGCATCGAGGCGGCCATCGAACTCGCGCGGGTGGCGCGGCTCGAGACGGCCCGCACCGAGCAGCTCAACGG
>JAHJOG010000132.1 GCA_018820395.1 Gammaproteobacteria bacterium
ACTGCGACAGTGAGCGCAAAACTGTGGTTGTGGGTCCAGGTCTTGCCGAGAGGGCCTGAAGCTCGCGTGGTGTCGAGGCCTCGGTTGCTGCGGTAGGTGCGGCTGAAGTTCAGGCCACCGGGGGCAGCGTCGATGTAGTCGGTCTCGGGCTGGTACTTCTCTGCGGTGGGAGGGAGGATGGGGTTGCCGACACTGGCTCCGCTGGTGCAGGCATCGCCCTCTAGCTCGGGCACGTTCGCTCGGGACCAGTAGGGTGCGAATTCCGACCAGTCTCTGAGTTGCGTTTCGCCGGCTTCGGTGAACTGCCACGACACCATGCAGGCGGTGGGCGACAGCAACTGGCTTTGGATGTTGTAGTGCGTGACGCCGGGCCGGTCGCACATCGGCAGCGTCTGGGCGGCGATGCCGCATGCGGCCTCGCGGGTGGACGCCCAGGGGGCCGATTCGCAGAACGCGAACTTGTGTTCGAGCTGGGCTTGCGCAGGCTGACTCGGACAGGCCAGGATCAATGCGACGAGGCCGCAGAAAAAAATGGAAGCGAACTTGGGTCGCGCTCGCGGGCCGCTGAATCGAGAGGCGAACTCAGGGAGCACGCCGCCGAGAGTGTTCAGCGGCTGCGGGGACAAAGAAGAAGAAAAAAAGAAACGGCGACACGCATGGCGTGCACGGCCGAAGACGGTCGTTGACCTGTCCATGACCCACTCCCTGGCCCTTTGCGGGCTGTTTGAAACGGGGCGGATCATAACCGCATCGTCGGGCGCGAAAGCCGCGCGCCTTCGACAGTCCGGAATGCCACGGCCCATCACGGCACACCCATAGCCCCTTAGCACTAGACCATTTCCCCCACGTAGGCCGTTCGCCAGATTTGCCAGCGCAACCGTGCGCCGGAAACTAGATGTTTCCAATCAGGCGGGGAACCATCCGCCGTTGCCGGAGCGCGGATGAGTTGGCGAACTAAAGTGGTTTGGAGCGAGGGGATGCTGCTGCAGCCCCAGCACCTGCAGCAAAGCGAGCGCCATGCGGATCATGCGCGGCACCTGTTGTTGCGCAGCACTGCGCCTTGTGCGTGGGGCTACTGCGAACTCGAGATCGACTCGGCCGCGCTGGCGCTGGGCAAGCTGGCGCTGGTGCGCGCGGTGGGGGTGTTCGGCGACGGCACCGTGTTCGACATGCCGGCGGTCGACCCGCTGCCCGACCCGATCGACATTCCTTCGACCCTGCGCGACGAAGCCGTGGTGCTGGCCCTGCCGCTGCGCCGCGCCGGTGCGCGCGAGGCCGATGCCGAGGCCTACGAAGACCTGGTGCGTCACCGCGTGGTGGAGTCCGACGTGCCCGACTCCAACACCGCCGGCGAGCGCACCGCGATGCTGCAGCTCGGCGCGCTGCACACGCGGTTGATGCGCGCCGGCGACGCGACCGATGCCTGGACCACGCTCAACATCGCGCGCGTGGTCGAGCGCCGGGTCGACAACCAGGTGCAGCTCGACCGCGTGCTGCTGCCGCCGCTGCTCGACGTGGCGGCGCATGCCGTCACCCGCGGCTGGCTCGACGAACTGCTGGGCCTTCTGCGGCAGCGCGGCGAAGCGCTGGCCGGGCGGCTGTCGCAAGGCGGCACCGGCGGCGTGGCCGAGATCGCCGACTTCCTGCTCCTGCAGACCGTGAACCGCAACGAGCCGGTGTTCGCCCACCTGGCGCGCAGCGCGACGCTGCATCCGCGCCACTTCTTCGAGCACGCGCTGGCGCTGGCCGGCGACCTGGCCACCTTTCGCGACACGCGGCGCGTCGCGCGCTTCGGCCCCTACATCCACGACGACCTCGCGCTCTCGTTCAAGCCGCTCATGGACGACCTGCGGCGCAGCCTGTCGATGGTGCTGGAGCAGTCGGCCATCCGCATCGAGTTGCACGACCGTAAGCACGGCGTGCGCGTGGCGGTGATCCCGGACGTGGAGCTGCAGCGCAACGCCACCTTCGTGCTGGCGGTCAACGCGCAGATGCCGAGCGAGGCCTTGCGCGCGCGCTTTCCGACGCAGGTCAAGATCGGGCCGGTCGAGCGCATCCGCGACCTGGTCAACCTGGCGCTCCCCGGCGTCACGCTGATGCCGCTGCCGGTGGCGCCGCGGCAGATCCCGTTTCATTCGGGCGCGAGCTACTTCGAGCTCGACACGCGCAACAGCGATCTGTGGCGCCAGCTCGAACAATCGGGCGGCGTCGCGATGCACATCGCGGGCGACTTTCCCGGGCTCGACCTGGCCTTCTGGGCCATCCGATCATGACCACGCCCGATCCGTTTGCGGCCTACGAGTCCGAGCGCACGGTCATCAAGCCCAAGCCGCGCTCGCCGGGGCAGGCGCAGTCCGCACCGCCGCCTTCTGCGCACGGTGACGCGCCGGCGGCGGAGCTGGGTGAGCTGTCGCTGCTCAACCCGCTGGTGTCGGCGGCCGGCAAGTTGTTGATCCTCATCGGCAAGCTGCGCAACATGGTGCAGCCGTCGAGCGTCGCGGCGCTGCGCGCGTCGACGGCCGAGGCGGTCAACCAGTTCGATGCGGCGGCGCGGCGCAACGGCGTGCCGAACGAGTCGGTGCTGGCTGCGCGCTACGTGATGTGCACCGCGCTCGACGAAGCCGTGGCCAACACGCCGTGGGGTGTGCAGGGCGGCTGGAACAACCAGAGCCTGTTGGTGCAGTTCCACAACGAGACCTGGGGCGGCGAAAAAGTGTTCCAGCTGCTGGCCCGGCTGGCGCAGGACGTGCCCACGCACCGCCAGCTGCTCGAACTGATCTACAGCGTGCTCGCGCTCGGCTTCGAAGGCCGCTACCGCGTGCTCGACAACGGCCGCGCGCAGCTCGATTCGGTGCGTCAGCGCCTGGCCGAACTCATCGCCAAGGACCGGCCGCCGGTCGAGGCCGAGCTGTCGCCGCACTGGCGCGGCCAGCGCGCAGGCTCGGCGCGGCTGCGCGAATCGCTGCCGCTGTGGGTGTTCGCGGCCGGCTTCGCGCTGCTGCTGGCGCTGGCCTGGTTCGGCTTGCGCCTGGCAATGAACCATCGCTCCGACGCCACCTTCACGGCGGTGTCCAGCTTGCGCGTGCCGCAGTTGCAGATCGCGCCGCCTGCCATCAAGGCCAAGGCGCCGCGGCTGGCCAAGTTTCTCGAGCCCGAGGTCAAGCAGGGGCTGGTCACGGTCACCGACGAGGCAGACCGCAGCGTGGTGCGCCTGCGCGGCGACAGCTTCTTCTCGTCGGGCAGCGCCGACCCGATGGCGAGCTCGCTGCCCGTGCTGGCGGGCATCGCGCAGGCGCTGGCCGAGGTGCAGGGCGACGTGCTGATCACCGGCCATTCGGACAACCAGCCCATCCGCTCGCTGCGCTATCCGTCCAACTGGCACCTGTCGGCGGCGCGTGCGGAATCGGTCCGGGCCGAGATCGCACGCGGGGTCGATCCGGCCCGCCTGCGCGCCGACGGCCGCGCCGACACCGAACCCGTCGCGTCCAACGAAACGGCTGCCGACCGCGCGCGCAATCGCCGGGTCGACATCGTGCTGCTTGCACCGCCGGAGCGCGTGAGCGGCGTCGCACCGGCGGCATTCGCCGCGCCCGCCGCGCCCGGCGCTTCCGCCTCGCCCGCCATGGAGCCCAAGCGATGAAGAAGCTCTTCGGCTGGCTCTTTCATCCCCTGCTGCTGACGGCCGTCGCGCTGGCCGTGGTGGCTGTGCTCATCTGGTGGATCGGCCCGCTCGTGAAGATCGGTGCGCTCGCGCCGCTCGAAAGCGAACTCGCGCGCGGTGTGCTCATCGGCATCGTCGTGCTGATCGTGGTGTTGCGTGCGCTCTGGCGGCGCTGGCGGGCGCGCAAGGCCAGCCAGCATCTCACCGAAGGCCTGCTGCGCGCACCGGCCGCCGCGCCGAGCCAGCCCGACCAGCCCGGCAGCGCCGAACAGAAGGTGCTCGGCACGCGCTTCACCGAAGCGGTCGCCACGCTCAAGCAGATGCGACTGCACGCCGCCGGCAGGAAGCCCGGCTGGCGCGACTGGCTGTCGCTCTCGGGCGGCAGCTATCTCTACGATCTGCCCTGGTATGTATTCATCGGCGCGCCCGGCTCGGGCAAGACCACGGCGCTGGTGAATTCGGGGCTGTCATTTCCGCTCGCCGACAAGTTCGGCCCCGGCGCGATCCGCGGCGTGGGCGGCACGCGCAACTGCGACTGGTGGTTCACCGACGACGCGGTGCTCATCGACACCGCCGGCCGCTACACCACGCAGGACAGCCACGAGGCCGAGGACAAGGGCGCGTGGGAAGGCTTTCTCGGCCTGCTCAAGAAGGTGCGGCCGCGCCGTCCGCTCAACGGCGTGTTCCTCACCGTCAGCGTGGGCGACCTGCTGAGCCAGGGGCCGGAGGCGCGCAGCACGCTGGCCGCGTCGATCCGCGCGCGCCTGCTCGAACTCGACGCCAAGCTCACCACCCGCCTGCCCGTGTACGTGCTGGTCACCAAGGCCGACCTGCTCTACGGCTTCACCGAGTATTTCGACGACCTCGGCAAGGAGCAGCGCGCGCAGGTGTTCGGCTTCACGCTGCCGGTGGAAGAGGGCGCGCAGGTCGACGAGCAGGGCTTGGGCGTGGCGTTTCAGCGCGAGTTCGCGCTGCTGCACGGCCGCATCGACGACGCGCTCATCCAGCGCATGCAGCGCGAGAGCGACGGCTCGCGGCGTGCAGCGATCTTCGGTTTTCCGGCGCAGTTCGGTGCCGTCGGTCCGATGCTGGCCGACCTGCTCGATCAGGTCTTCACCGGCTCGCGCTTTGCCCAGCCGCCGTGGGTGCGCGGCGTGTACTTCACCAGCGGCACGCAGGAAGGCAGCCCGATCGACCGCGTGATGGGCAGCCTCGCGCGCAGCTTCGGGCTCGAACGCGCGGTGCTGGCGCCGCAGAAGAGCAGCGGCCGCAGCTACTTTCTCACCGCGCTGCTGCGCGACGTGGTGTTTCCGGAGCAGCGGCTCGCGGGCGCCGACGTCAAGCTCGAACGCCGCCGCCATGCGCTGCGGCTCGCGGCCGTGGGCGGCATGTCGGTCGTCACCGTGGCTCTGCTCGCCGCATGGGGCTGGAGCGCGATGAAGAATCTCGACTACCTGAAGGCGGTCGAGGCGCGCGTGGAGCCGGCGCGCCAGCAGCTCGCGGCCCTGCCGTCGAGCGTGCAGAACCTGGTCGAGGTCGCGCCGGTGCTGCAGGGCCTGCGCGGCATCTGGCAGACGCCCGAGAACCGCCAGGGCGATGCGCCGCTCGCCATGACGCTCGGCCTCTACCAGGGCGACAAGCTCGATGCCGCCGCGCGCGGCGTGCACCTGCGCGCGCTCGACGAGGCCTTTTTGCCGCAAGTCGCCAAGCGCATCGAAGACCAGTTGCGCACCGCGCAGAAGGACAACCTCGAATACACCTACGAGGCGCTCAAGGTCTACCTGATGCTCTATCAGCCCGAGCACTTCGACCCCGAGGCGCTCAAGGCCTGGATCACGCTCGACTGGACGCGCAGCCTCGACCGCGGCATTCCCGAAGAGCAGCGCCGACTGCTCGAAGACCAGCTCGACGTGCTCATCGCACAGGGCCCGCCGCGCGCGCCCTTCAAGATGGACGAAAGCCTGGTGCGCAGCGTGCGCGCGGTGCTGGCCAGCTACCCGCTCGAGCAGCGCGTCTTCAGCCGGCTCAAGCGCCAGCGCACCGCCAAGGACATTCCGCCCTTCAGTCCGGCCGCGGCCGCCGGGCCGTCCGGGCTGCTGGTGTTCGAGCGCATCAGCGGCAAGCCGCTCACCGAAGGCGTGCCGGGCATGTTCACCTTCGACGGCTATCACAAGCGCTTCCAGGCCGAGGTCGTGGTCGTCACCGGCCTCTTGGCGCAGGAAGAGCCGTGGGTGCTCGGCCAGGATCGGAGCGCCGCCGACCGGGCGCGTGACGTCGCCGCGCTCGGCTCGCTCACCGACCGCGTGCGCCGGCTCTACCTGGAGGAATACGTGAAGGTCTGGGAGGCGCTCCTGGCCGACATGCGCCTGGTGCGCGCCACCGGGCTCGAAAAGAACATCGAGATCGCGCGCATCCTGTCGGGCGCCGGATCGCCGCTCACCGGCTTCCTGCGCGCGGTGGTCAAGGAAACCACGCTCGTGCCGCCCGAAGTCGAGAAGAGCGCCGTCAGCAAGGCCACCGAAACCGTGCGCAGCACGCGCAAGGGCCTGGAAGATCTCTTCGGCGGCGACCCGAACAGGCAGGCGGTGGCCACGGGCAAGCGCATCGAGAGCATCGTGGACGACCGCTTCGAGCCGCTGCGGCGCCTGGTCACGCCCTTCGCACCCAACCAGCCTGCGCCGCTCGACGACACGCTCAAGCTCTTCAACGAGGTCTACGTCTACCTGACGGCGGTCGACACGGCCATCAAGGGCCGCACCTCGCCGCCGCCCGGCGACGTGGCCGGCAAGCTCAAGTCCGACGCCGGCCGGCTGCCCGAGCCGGTGCGCTCGATGGTCGAGAACCTGAGCCAGGCCGGCGCCGCGCAGGCCAGCGTCGCCGAGCGCGGCAACCTGAGCCAGGACCTGCGCCCGGTCACCGAGTTCTGCCGGCGCGCCATCGCAGGGCGCTATCCGTTCGCCGAAGCGAGCAGCCGCGACGTGCTGCCCGAGGACTTCGGCCAGATGTTCGGCCCGGGCGGCCTCATGGACGAGTTCTTCCAGAAGCGGCTCGCCGCGCTGGTCGACACCAGCACCCGCCCGTGGCGCTACAAGCCCGTGGCCGAACGCGCCGCCGTCACCACGCAGGCGCTGGCGCAGTTCGAGCGCGCCGCGCGCATCAAGGACATCTTCTTCCGCGCGGCCGGCCGCACGCCCGCGATGCGGCTCGACTTCAAGCCCGTCGAGATGGACGCCACCATCACCCAGTTCATCCTCGACGTCGACGGCCAGCTGGTGAAGTACGCGCACGGCCCCGTCGTGCCCCTGTCGGTGCAATGGCCCGGACCCAAGGGCAGCAACCAGGTGCGCGTGCAGATCAGCCCGCCATCTGCCAGCGGCGCGTCGGGCCTCACCGTCGACGGCCCGTGGGCCCTCTTCAAGACCCTGGAGAAGGCGCAGCTCGAACCCGGCGATGCGCCGGAGCGCTTCTTCGTCACCTTCAACGTCGACAACCGCCGCGCCCGCTTCGAGGTCACCACCAACAGCGTGCAGCATCCGATCCGCCTGCGCGAACTGCGCGACTTCGCCTGCCCGGAGGGCTTGTGAACTCCCCCAGGCTTGCCCACTTCGTGTGGCCGCCAACCCCCTCGCCGGGGGCAACACCGGCGGCCCGGCGGAGCCGGTTCCGCGGTGTTCCCGCGATCTCCGCTAGGGACGCCGGTGGTGTATGGAAACGGCGCCTCCCGACACGTGTCTCCGCAATGCCAGGGGCACCGCAGACCCGGCTTTGCCGGGCTGCGGGTGCCGCCCCCGGTGAGGGGGGGGGCGAAGCGACACGAAGTGCGCGAAGCCTGGGGGAGAGCTCATGACCCCGGGGTGGTTTGGGAAATTGCCGGGCATGGGGGACTTCGCTCATCGGCGGTTGTCGGAGGCTTTTCGCGAGGCGTGGGATCGGTGGCTGCAGGTCGGGCTGGCGCGGTTGCGGGTGCTGCATGCGGACTGGACGGAGCATTACCTGAAGGCGCCGATCTGGTACTTCGTGCTGGGCAGCAATGTGATCGGTGCGCCGCGCTGGATCGGGGTGCTGATGCCGTCGGTCGATTCGGTGGGGCGCTACTTTCCGTTCACGGTCGCGGCCGAGCTCGACACGGTGCAGACCGAGTTGCAGGGCGACGCGCTGGCCCGCGTGCGGCAGTGGTGGCTCTTGGCCGCGCAAGCCGCGCTCGAAGGGCTGGAGCAGGATCTGGACGCGATGCGCTTCGACGAGTTGTTGACGCGCCTGTTCGCAGCCGATGCGCAGGCGCCGGCCGTCGATGCAAGCGGCGACAGCGACGGCATGACTGGCGCGCTGGCGCTGCCGATGCCGGGCCAGTCGCTGTGGTTCACCGATCCGATCGGCGAAAGCGGCCCCGGCATGATGAACCGCGGGCTGCCGCAGGACGAGCAGTTCGACGCGCTTTTCGTGCTGCGCGCCGATCCGCTGTCCGGCCACGACGCGGGGGAGGGAGCATGAGCGACATGGCCGAGGACGACGGCGCGACGCGCATCCAGACCGGTCCCGCGCGGCCCGACGCCGATGCGCCGACGGTGGCGCCCAGCTCGCGGCCGAACACCTCCCCCGGTCCTCCCGCCGAAGCCGGCCTGTTGCCGATCGGCAGCCGGCTCGGCGAATTCGAGGTGACGCGCATCGTCGGGCAGGGCGGCTTCGGTGTGGTGTACGAGGCGTGGGACCCGACGCTCGAACGCGTGGTCGCGATCAAGGAATACCTGCCGACTGCGCTGTCGACCCGGCAGCTCGACGGCACGGTGATGCCGCTGTCGGAGCGCCACCGCGAGACCTTCGACCTCGGCATGCGCAGCTTCATCAACGAGGCGCGCTTGCTCGCGCAATTCGATCATCCGTCGCTCCTCAAGGTCTACCGTTTCTGGCAGGAGCGCGGCACCACCTACATGGTGATGCCCTTCTATCGCGGCGACACGCTGCGCCAGGCGCTGGCCGCGCGGTCGGGCGCCGTGGCCGAAGACTGGCTGCTGCACATCATGGACGGCGTCACGCAGGCGCTGGCCGTGATGCATGCGGCGCACTGCTACCACCGAGACATCGCGCCGGACAACATCATCCTGCTCGAAGGCTCGGGCCGGCCGGTGGTGCTCGACTTCGGCGCGGCGCGGCGCGTGATCACCGACAAGACCCAGGCCATCACCGTCATCCTCAAGCCCGGCTACGCGCCGATCGAGCAGTACGCCGAGATGCCCGACATGTCGCAGGGCGCGTGGACTGACGTCTATGCGCTGGCGGCGGTGATGCACGTGGCCGTCTCGGGCCGCGCGCCGCCGCCCTCGGTGGCGCGGCTCCTGGCCGACAGCTATCAGCCGCTCGTCGACAACGAGGCGCTGCG
>JAHJOG010000011.1 GCA_018820395.1 Gammaproteobacteria bacterium
CGGGCCACGCGATGCATTTCCCAGCGTTCGCGCTCTTCGTCGCCGAGCGACTCCGGAAAGTTGCGCGCGCGGTAGCGAAACAGCAGTTCCTCCAGGCGCGAATCGTCGAACCCGGTACGCGCGTGGGCCAGTTCGGTCGGCGACAGTGTCCGTAAGTGGGTCAGGCGCCGGCGTTCGGCCGGTCCGACAAAACCGCCGTAGAGGTCCTCGTCCACGTCCGGCGCGGCTTCGCGCGGCCGGGCGTAGACCTCGGCCCAGATGGCGCTCATGTCCGGCAAGGCTGCGGCGAACTCGGCGTGGCGCGCGGCGGCATCGAGATCGATCTTCCAGCGCTGCGCCATCTCGGGCGCCAGCGTCTTGACCTTGCCGACGACCATCGGCGACTTGTTGAGATGGACGCCTTTCACCGGCAGGCGGGTCACGCCTTCGGGAAGTTCGGCGGTCGCAGTGAAAAGGCGCTGTCGAAGCGTCGGCACGTCGAGATCGTTCAGCTCGCGCGGGTCGAAGGCCAGGTCCCACGCGATGATCTCGTTCTTGTTGGTCGGATGGCTCGCCAACGGCCACATCACCGCGAGACAGCCGCGCTCGGCGGGGAACATGCCCGACACATGCAGGAAGGCGCGCGCCGTCGAACTCGTCGCTGGCAGATTCAGCTCTCGCGCCACCTGGTCCTTCTTGTGCAGCCCGAAGGCGAAGTCGAACAGCCGCGGCTGACGGTCGCGAATGAGCCGCGCCAAAGCGATGGTGGCGCGCACGTCGGACAGCGCGTCGTGCGCCGATTCGTGCAGCAAGCCGTTGGCGCGTGCGAGGTCTTCGAGCTTGAAGCTCTGGCTGCCGTCGGCCTTCTTCGGCCACTCGATGCCGTCGGGCCGCAATGCGTATGTGAGCCGGACCACGTCGAGCAGGTCCCAGCGCCCGCAGTCGTTCTGCCATTCGCGCGCATAGGGATCGATCAGGTTGCGCCAGAACAGGAAGCGCGTCACCTCGTCGTCGAAGCGGATCGTGTTGTAGCCGACGCCGATCGTCGCGGGCTGCGCAAACGCGCGCTCGATGCGCGCCGCGAACTCGTGTTCAGGGATGCCTTGCGCCAGGCATTGTTGCGGCGTGATGCCGGTGATGAGGCAAGCCTCCGGGCTGGGAAGATAGTCGTCGGCCGGCTTGCGGAAGAACATCAGCGGCTCGCCGACCTCGTTGAGCTCGTGGTCGGTGCGAATGGCAGCAAACTGGGAGGGCCGGTCGCGCCGCGGCACTGCACCGAAGGTTTCGTAGTCGTGCCAGAGAAAGCTGTGCGTCATTCGGAGCGGAGGTTGGAGAGTGAGCGCGGCAGGCGCGCGGAACAGTCAGTCAAAGAACTGGTGAGAACAAGCGCGCCAGCGCTTCGCCCAAGCGGCGCAGGAACGGTTGGGGTCGGTGCGCACGGATCGACGCCGAGCTGTGCAGGTCGGTTTCGAATTGTGCGGCCAACGGCTTCGCGAGCGTCGGCCCGTACACCACCGCCATCACTTCGAAGTTGAGCCTGAAGCTGCGGATGTCGAAATTGGCGGTGCCCACCATGGCACAGTGGTCGTCGACCACGAGGGTCTTGGAGTGAAGCATGCGCGCCTTGTACTCCCACACCTTCACACCGGCGGCCAACAGTTCGTCGTAGTAAGACCTCGCGGCCGCGCTCACCACCAGCGAATCGCTGCGGCGCGGCACCAGCAGGCGCACGTCCACGCCGCGAAGCGCAGCACTGGTGAGAGCCATCATGGCCGGCTCGCCCGGTACGAAGTACGGTGTGGTGAGCCAGGCGCGATGAACGGCAGAGTGGATGGCGGCAACGTGCATCCGGTGGATGCCCTCCATCGTGCTGTCCGGCCCGCTGGTGACGATCTGCACCGCGATGTCGCCCGCTTCTTCACGGGCCGGGAGCCGGGGCAGCAACTGATCCATGTCGACGTCCATCTCGCGCGGGTCGTCGCCTGTCGCGTAGGCCCAGTCTTCGAGAAAGGTCGTCTGCAGCCAGCGCACGGCGCTCCCTTCGATGCGCAGATGGACGTCGTGGTAGGCGTCAGGGCGCGTGCGCGCGTCTTCCTCGTCGGTGATGTTGACGCCGCCCGTGAATCCGACGCGGCCGTCGCAGACCACGATCTTGCGGTGGGTGCGGTAGTTGGTGACCGGGCGCAGCCGCCGGCCGATCTTGGTGTCGTGGAAGAGCGCCACTTCGATGCCGGCGTCGCGCATCGGCGCCATGAATCGTCGACCGATCCGTTTGGAGCCCAGCGCGTCCAGCAGCAAGCGCACCGTGATGCCCTGCTGCGCCCGTTCGATCAGCAGGTCGCGCAACGCGGTGCCGATCTTGTCCGGCTCGAAGATGTAGTACTCGAGATGGACGTGATGCGCGGCGTTGCGAATGGCCTCGAAGATGGCGTCGAAGGTGCTGGCACCGCCCGAAAGCAGCCGCGCTTCGGTGGCGCTGGACACGGGCAAGCCGCAGGTTGCGGTGCCAAGCTGGGCAAGTTCCTTCAACGCAGGAGGCGCTCGCTCGGCCGCCTGGCGCAGCATTGCAACGCCTGCGGACGCGCGCGCGATGGCACGACTGCGCACGCGCTTGAGCCGTTGCTTCTTGAGACGCTGCGGCCCGAAGAAGTAGTAGACGACGAAGCCTGCGAATGGCAGCAGCGCCAGCGACAGGATCCAGCTCATGGTGGACAGCGGCGCGCGCTTCTGCATCACGATCCAGACCGCCAGAATCGCGATGTAGCCGCTCCAGGCGAAGGACAGGCCAGTCTTCCATTCCTGGCTGATGGTCGGGAGATCGATAGTCAAAGGCTGTGAAAACAAAAAAGGCCGGCAGCAATGCTACCGGCCTTTGCTGGACGTTCCGTCCGCGGCGCGTCAACCCGTTGCGGCTTCTTCCGCTTCGGGCTTCGCCCTGCCCTCTTTCTTGGGCAGCGGCTGGATGTCGAGCTGCACTTCGTCCTTGTCGTCCAGGTCGACGGCCAGACGGCCGCCATCCTGCAAGCGTCCGAACAGCAACTCGTCGGCAAGCGCACGACGGATCGTGTCCTGGATGAGTCGCTGCATCGGCCGGGCGCCCATCAACGGATCGAAGCCCTTCTTGGCGAGGTGCTTGCGCAACGCATCGCTGAACGTGAC
>JAHJOG010000133.1 GCA_018820395.1 Gammaproteobacteria bacterium
CCTTCGTCGCGCACTACAAGAAGACCACCGGCAAGGACGTGAAGGTCGACCAATCCCACGCCGGCTCGAGCGCGCAGGCGCGCGCGGTCGCCGACGGGCTCGATGCCGACGTGGTGACCATGAACACCAGCACCGACATCGACTTCCTGGCCAATGCCGGCGTGGTCGCCAAGGACTGGCCCGCGCGCTTTCCGCAGAACGCGTCGCCCACCACGTCGACGATGCTGATCCTCACGCGCAAGGGCAACCCCAAGGGCATCAAGGACTGGGACGATCTGGTCAAGCCCGGCGTGCAGGTGGTGATCGTCAATCCCAAGACCGGCGGCAACGGCCGCTATGCCTACCTGGCGGCGTGGGGTTACGTGAAGAAGAAGGGCGGCACCGACGCCCAGGCGGCGGACTTCGTCGGCAAGCTGTTCAAGAACGTGCCGGTGCTGGCGCGCGGCGGGCGCGACGCCACGGCGGCTTTCCTGCAGCGCAACACCGGCGACGCATTGATCACCTTCGAATCCGAGGTGGTGTCGATCGATCGCGAATTCGGCGCCGGCCGGGTGGAGCCGGTCTACCCGTCGATCAGCATCCTGGCCGAGAACCCGGTCGCAGTGGTCGAGCGCACCGTCGCACGCAAGGGCAGCGGCGAGTTGGCCAAAGCCTACCTCGGCTATCTCTATTCCGACGAAGCCCAGGAGATCGCCGCCAGGCACGCGCTGCGCCCGCGTTCCGAAGCCGTGTTGAAGAAGCACGCCGCCACCTTCAAGCCGTTGCAGCTCTTCACCGTGCAGGAACTCTTCGGCAGCCTCGGCGAGGCGCAGAAGGTGCACTTCAACGATGGCGGTCAGTTCGACCGGCTCTACGCCACAGGCGCCCGGTGAGCGCGGCCGCATTCGCATGACGCCCGCGCGCCGGCACGTGCTGCCGGGCTTTCATCTCACGCTCGGCTTTTCGCTGCTCTATCTGGGACTGATCGTCCTCATTCCACTTTCGGCGCTGGTGATCAAGACCTTTGCGCTGAGCTGGCCTCAGTTCTGGGCGGCCGTGTCCGCGCCGCGGGTGGTGGCGTCGCTGCGGCTGACCTTCGGTGCGTCGTTCATCGCGGCGGCGGTCAACCTGGTGTTCGGGTTGCTCGTCGCCTGGGTGCTGGTGCGCTACCGCTTTCCGGGCAAGCGCATCGTCGACGCGCTGGTCGACCTGCCGTTCGCGCTGCCCACCGCCGTCGCGGGCATCGCGCTGACGGCACTTCTGGCGGGCAACGGATGGGTCGGTCGGCATCTGGAGCCGCTCGGCATCCAGCTCGCGTTCAAGCCTGCCGGCATCGTCATCGCGCTGATCTTCATTGGCCTGCCCTTTGTCGTGCGCACGGTGCAGCCGGTGCTCGAAGACACCGAGAAAGAGTTGGAAGAAGCCGCCAGCAGCCTGGGCGCGACGCGGCTGCAGACCTTCTTGCGCGTGATCCTGCCGGCCATCGCGCCCGCGCTCCTCACCGGTTTCGCGATGGCCTTCGCGCGTGCCATCGGCGAGTACGGCTCGGTCATCTTCATTGCCGGCAACATGCCGATGGTGTCTGAGATCGCGCCGTTGATCATCATCGGCAAGCTCGAACAGTACGACTTCGCCGGCGCCACCGCCGTCGCGCTGGTGATGCTGGTGATCTCGTTCGCGATGCTGCTGCTCATCAACGGCCTGCAGGCCTGGCAGCGGCGCCGCTCGGGGGCACCGGCATGAACGCGGCGCCGAAGACAGCGCGCGGCGCGTACGCGGGCACGACCGAGCCGGCTTGGGTGCGCTGGCTGCTGATCGGGCTGGCGCTGGGCTTCATGTTCCTGTTTCTGGTGTTGCCGCTCGCCGCCGTCGCGACCGAGGCGCTGCGCAAGGGCGTCGGCGCCTATCTCGATTCACTGAAGGAACCCGATGCATGGAGCGCGATTCGCCTGACGCTGCTCACGGCCGCCATCGCGGTGCCGATGAACCTCGTGTTCGGCGTGGCGGCGGCATGGGCCATCGCCAAGTTCGAGTTTCGCGGCAAGGCGCTGCTCATCACGCTGGTGGATCTTCCGTTCGCGGTGTCGCCGGTGGTCTCGGGCCTCATCTACGTGCTGGTCTTCGGCGCGCAGGGCTGGCTCGGACCGTGGCTCGCGGCGCACGACATCCGGATCATCTTCGCCGTGCCGGGCATCGTGCTGGCGACGGTGTTCGTCACCTTTCCGTTCATCGCGCGCGAACTCATCCCGTTGATGCAGTCCCAAGGCAGCGAAGAAGAGCAGGCCGCGATCGTGCTCGGCGCGACCGGCTGGCAGACCTTCTGGCGCGTGACGCTGCCCAACATCCGCTGGGGCCTGCTGTATGGCGTGATCCTGTGCAACGCCCGCGCGATGGGCGAGTTCGGCGCCGTGTCGGTGGTGTCCGGCCACATCCGCGGGCAGACCAACACCATGCCCCTGCACGTGGAGGTGCTCTACAACGAGTACCAGTCGGTGGCCGCTTTCGCGGTGGCGTCGCTGCTGGCCATCCTGGCGCTGGTCACGCTGGTGCTCAAGACCGCGATCGAGTGGCGCCACGAGCGCGAGATGAAGGCGATTTCCGATCTCCCGCCCGAAAAGCCGGCGGCATTGCCCGAACCGATCCCGCCCAATCCCCCCATTCGGCCGGCCGCCGTCGCCTGAGAAAGTCTCTTCCCCATGAGCATCGAGATCCGCAATGTCAGCAAGCAGTTCGGCGCGTTCCGCGCGCTGCGCGACGTGAGCCTCACGGTCGAGGCGGGTGAGCTGGTGGCGCTGCTGGGTCCGTCCGGCTGCGGCAAGACCACCTTGCTGCGCATCATCGCCGGGCTGGAATCGCCCGACGCCGGCACCATCCTGTTTTCCGGCACCGACACCACTCGCGTGCATGTGCGGGAGCGGCAGGTGGGCTTCGTCTTCCAGCACTACGCGCTCTTCCGCCACATGACGGTGTTCGAGAACGTGGCCTTCGGATTGCGGGTCAAGCCGCGCGCGCAGCGTCCGGCCGAAGCGCAGATCAAGGCCAAGGTGCACGAACTGCTCGGCCTGGTGCAGCTCGATTGGCTGGCCGACCGCTACCCGGCCCAGCTGTCGGGCGGTCAGCGGCAGCGCATCGCGCTGGCACGCGCGCTCGCGGTGGAGCCTCAGGTGCTGTTGCTTGACGAGCCCTTCGGTGCACTCGATGCCAAGGTCCGCAAGGAACTGCGCCGCTGGCTGCGCCGGCTGCACGACGAACTCAACGTCACCAGCATCTTCGTCACGCACGACCAGGAAGAAGCGCTCGAAGTCGCCGACCGCGTGGTGGTGATGAACGGCGGCGGCATCGAGCAGGTCGGCACACCCCAGGACGTGTGGGACCACCCGGCCAGCCCCTTCGTCTATGGCTTTCTCGGCGACGTCAATCTGTTCCACGGACGCGCGCACGACGGGGACGTGCTGGTCGACGGCCTGCGGCTCGCATCGCCCGGCGACGACCCCCTGGCCGACGGCCGCGCGACGGCCTATGTTCGGCCCCACGATCTCGACGTGCAGCCTTTCGATGCCGCCCGCGCGCGCCAGGGCATCGTCGCGACGCTGACGCGTGCGATCGTCGTCGGCCCGATCGCGCGGCTCGAGTTGGAGCCGGTGGGCGCCGATCCTGGCCAACCGACGTCGGGCGCGGTCATCGAGGCGCAACTCGGCGCAGCACAGTTTCGCGAGCTCAGCCTGCGTGAAGGCGACAAGGTGATCGCCACGCCGCGCCAGGCCCGCGTGTTCGCGGCGCACTGAGGCCGTTGTTGATTTCTGCAAACCCGCAGAGGGTTGGCGCGGGCGTGACAAAGGCCCTTGTGACAGCGTGGGAACGCCGCAAGAATGCGCCCATTCTTACCAGGAAGCCTTGACATGCTGCTGCTGTTCGTTGCGCTCTGCGTCGTTTCCGTGGGTCTCTATTTGATGGTGTCGAAGCGGCGAAAGGCCGCTGAGCGCGCGACGGTGCAGATCGTCATGCCGTTCGCCGGGGCATCGCCGGCAGCCCTCAGAAGCGGCCTTGACGTGCCGCCCGTTTCCGTCGCCGCGCACCCCTCGGGAGCACACCCGCCGCCGGCTCCGGCCCCGCAAGCCATTTCCGCCGATCTCGACGCTTTCAGGCTGGTCCACGCAGAGCAACTTGCGGCGGATCGATGCAAGCTTCTGGTAGAGGCTCTCGGCTCGGTGCCACGCCCGCCGCGTGCGCTGCACGAGCTCATTTCACTGGACTTCGTGGCACGCGCGACTTCGGATCAGCTCGTCGACCTGGTCATGACCGAGCCGCTGGTCGTGACCAAGGTGTTGGCCAAGGTCAATGCGCCGATCTATGGTATCAAGAAGCCGGTCACCAAACTGGGCCATGCCATCACCTTCCTCGGCACGACGAGCGTTCGCAACGTGTGCCTGCGCTATCTGCTCGACGAATCCTTCAAGACGGCCGATCTCGAGATGCGGCAGATCTTCGGCGAGATCAGCGACGCGAGTTCGATCGCCGCCGAGCTGTGCGCCCGGCTTTCGCGACACATCGCCATCGACGATGCGGCTCTGTTGACCACGCACATCGTGATGTCCTTCACCGGCCATCTCGCCGTGGCATCGATCCAGACGCGGAGTGCGAAGTTCGGCGCGTATCTGCGTTCTAGCAGCCTGCTCCAGCGCTTCATTCATCAGCAGACGCACTGCGGTCTCGCTGCGCCCGAGGTCGGCAAGCTGCTCAAGCAGGCCTGGAAGCTGCCGGCCGAGCTGATCGACGACGTGGTGGCGATCGATCGGCTGCTGGTGGCCCGCGTCGACGAGGGCCTGTCGCTCGGCTTGCACAGCCGCGCCATCGGCTATCTGTGCGCGAGGCTGGGGGAGCGGATCGCGCGCGGCGACGCGATGCATGCCGAAGCCGTCGACGCCATCCTCGACGCCGACCCGGATTTCCATTTCTTCCGGACCTGCTTCGACCCCACGTCGTTCGCCGCCCTTCGCGCGGCGCTCCAGGCGCCGGGGCTGCTGGAAAACCTCGACATCGAGGCGCCCGAAGCGGCCGTCGCAGCCGAGGCCTGATTCCGCGCGCTTTATCGTCCAGCGGGCATTCCCGCGCGCGGTCCGGCCTCGCGCCGCATCGATGCGAGAATTCCGGGCGCCGCGCTTCGCGGTGTTGATGCGACCTCGGGAGCCCTTGAATTGATCGATTGGTATTTCGGCGCCCCGCGCCGCGCCCTTGGGCTGATCTGCCTGGCTTGTGTGGCGATGCTGGCGTTCGGCTTGTATCTGCAGCACGTGGTCGGCTTGGAGCCGTGCCCCATGTGCATCGTCCAGCGCTATGCGCTGATCCTCGTGGCCGTGTTCACCGGCCTGGCCGCCCTGAGCCATCGGCGCGGTCTGCAGGCCACCGGCGAAGTGCTGGCCCTGATCATGGCCGTGGGCGGCGCCTACACGGCCGCCCGTCAGAGCTGGCTGCAGTGGTACCCGCCCGAAGTGGCTTCGTGCGGCCGCGATCTCTACGGAATGATCGAGACCTTTCCCTTGAAGCGGGCGCTGCCGATGATCTTTCGCGGCGGCGGCGACTGCACGCAGATCGACTGGACCTTTCTGGGCCTATCGATCGCGAACTGGTCGTTCATCGCCTTCACGGTGTTCGGCTTGCTGCTGCTGGTGCTGCTCGTCGGGCGACCGCGTCAGAGCGGCAGGGTGTCGAAGGCCGCGTAGGCGTTCGCCAGCCAAGTCTTCACGCGCTGGCGCTCGAGCAGGCCGAGCGCATGCGGTCCTTCGCGGTCATGGACCGCTTTCCAGAAGCTGGTGTTGTGCGCGTCGATCTTGCGCATGCTGGCTTCGTGAAGCCGGGGCAGGGCGATCACGCGGGCTCCGTGCGCGGTGGCCTTGCCGAGTGACTGCGAGCCCAGGAGCATGCCGAAATCGCTGCCCCGTCCGTAGTTCTGCACCACGATGTAGTTGGGTCCGTTGCCGAAGGTGTCGACCAGCGTGCCCAGCAGGTCGGTCGAGTCGCGGCCGTCGTCCAGCACGTGCCAGAAGTTGACCGCCACGCCGAGCCCGGTGAGCAGGTTGACCAGGTCGGATTCGACGATCCAGCGCGACAGCGGGGCCAGCGTTTGGGCGGCGAGGTCGACGATCACGCTCTGCTGCGGGTTGGCTTCGAAGCCGTTGACCACCTTGTCGAGGCCCTCGTAGCTGTCCACCACCACGGGCGACGCAAAACCCTCGTAGAAACGAGTGAACGAACTGTGCGAGCGATCGGTGTCGAAGCCGACGAAAGGACGGCTGTGGTCGATGAAATACTGAGCCAGGATGCGCGACGTGACCGACTTGCCGACGCCGCCTTTTTCGCCGCCTATGAAGTTGATGGAGCTCATGAAGTTCTCTAGGGTTGGGTGGAGTGGAGGGGCCGGATCATTCTAGGGGCCGGGTCCCCGCGAGGCACGAGGACGGGCAGAGCGCTACTTGGGGATCAGAGAGAAGAACGGCACCAGGCTCCCCATCAACCAGTTCTGGCTGAAGTCGAGCGCGGCGCGGCGGTACTTTTCGTCGGCCTGCGCGGCCAGCAGGTCGAGCCGGGCGACCACCTTGGAAAGCTCGCGGTCGACCACCAGGTTGCGGCCGCGCTCGCTGATCTCGGTGGCCAGCAGCAGCGGCTGTCCGTCCAGGCCGGTCTTGGAGCTGATCAGCCAGAGCGAGATCTCGACGTTGCGCGCCGTGCGAAAGCTGTTCTCGGCGTTCACCGCATCGAGCATGCTCTGCTCCCAGGTGCCGCCGTTGGCTTCCTTCAGCATCGACGCCCAGCCCACCACCAGCGCGGCGACGCGGTCGCCGTCGTAGGCCTTGGGGCCGGTCTCGAAAGCCATGCGCACCGCGTCG
The DNA here is from genome assembly GCA_018820395.1 of Gammaproteobacteria bacterium. Lineage (GTDB taxonomy): Bacteria > Pseudomonadota > Gammaproteobacteria > Burkholderiales > Burkholderiaceae_C > Variovorax. The sequence goes on from JAHJOG010000133.1 coordinate 6,864, forward strand.
ATGCCGCTGGCTTCGCGCAGCCCCGGGAGCGGCGACTCGTGCGTGACGGCGTCCCAGGTCCGCCGGATGGCGTCGTCGGGGCTCGCAGCCCACTTGCGCCACTCGCGCGGATTGCGGCGGTAGAGCGACAGCTGCACGCGCCGGATCGACTGCAGGTTGTCGCGCAAGGCGAGGTTGGCGATGCGGTTGGTGCCGGACTGCAGCCATTCGTTGCCGGCGTAGGGCTCGGCGCGGTCGGTGCTGGCGCAGCCGGCCAGGCCGAGGACGGAAACCAGCCCGAAGGCAAGGGATACGCGATGTAAAAGGCGCGCAGGGTGTGAGAAAGCGCTCATGGCCCGCACGTTATCATCGCCGGCACGGGCCGCAAACCGCCGTCCCCGACGCGCGCTGCATGAACCCCTGTCGCATCAATTCCTTGGCATAACCCCGGCATTCGGCCCGACATTTCGTGCGTCTCAATTCCATCAAGCTTTCGGGCTTCAAGTCTTTCGCCGAACCCACCAACTTTCTGCTGCCGGGCCAGCTGGTCGGCGTGGTCGGGCCCAACGGCTGCGGCAAGTCGAACATCATGGATGCGGTGCGCTGGGTGCTCGGCGAATCGCGTGCGTCGGAACTGCGTGGGGAATCGATGCAGGACGTCATCTTCAACGGCACCACCACGCGCAAGCAGTCCAGCCGGTCGAGCGTCGAACTGGTGTTCGACAACGCCGACCACCGCGCCGGCGGCCAGTGGGCGCAGTTCGCTGAAATCGCGGTCAAGCGCGTGCTCACGCGCGACGGCAATTCGAGCTACTACATCAACAACCAGCCTGTGCGCCGGCGCGACGTGCAGGACGTGTTCCTGGGTACCGGCCTCGGCCCGCGCGCCTACGCGATCATCGGCCAGGGCACGATCAGCCGGATTATCGAATCCAAGCCCGAAGAGCTGCGCCTCTTCCTCGAAGAAGCGGCCGGTGTCTCCAAGTACAAGGAACGCCGCCGCGAGACCGAGAACCGCCTGGGCGACACGCGCGAGAACCTGACCCGCGTCGAAGACATCCTGCGCGAGCTGAACGGCAACCTCGAAAGGCTCGAGAAGCAGGCCGAAGTCGCGGCGCGCTATCAGACGCTGCAGAGCGACGCCACGCGCAAGCAGCAGCAGCTGTGGTTCCTGAAGCGGGCCGAAAGCGAAGCCGACCAGGCCAAGGTCAAGGCCGAGGCCGACAAGGCGCTCAACGACCTCGAATCGCGCACCGCCGACCTGCGCCACATCGAGGCCGAACTCGAAACCGTGCGCCAGGCCCACTACGCAGCCGGCGACGAGGTCAACCAGGCACAGGGCAAGCTCTACGAAGCCAGCGCCGAAGTCGGCCGGCTCGAAGGCGAGATCCGCTTCGTGGTCGAGGGCCGCCAGCGCGTCGAGCAGCGCCTCGGGCAATTGCGCGAGCAGATCGCGCAGTGGGGCACGCGGCGCGACGACGCGCAGGCCGAGATCGAGACCCTGGCCGGGCAGGGCGTCGACGCAGAAGAGCAGGCCGAACTGCTCGCCGCGCAACTCGAAGAGCACGACGCCGGCCTGCCGGGCCTCGAAGAAGCCCAGCAGCGCGCGCAGGACGAAGCCAACGCGCAGCGGGCCAGCGTGGTCCAGGTGCAGCAGCAGATCCAGGTGCTGGCCGCCGACCAGCGCAACATCGAGGAGCAGAGCCGTCAGCTGACCCAGCGCGCCGAGCGGCTGCGCGCCGACCAGAACGCCCTCACGGCGCCCGACGAAGTGCGTCTGCGCGACGTGCAGGAGCAATCGGCCGCCACCAAGGAGGCCGCCGAGGAAGCCGACGCACGGCTGCAGGAACTGCAGGAATCGGTGCCCCGGCTCGACGACGACCGCCGTGCCGCGCAGCAGAGCGTCAACACCGAATCGGGCCGCCATGCCGATCTGTCGGCTCGCTTCGAGGCGCTCAAGGCGTTGCAGGAAAAGGTCAAGACCGACGACAAGCTCGCGCCCTGGCTGTCGAAGCACGGGCTCGATGGCCTGCAGGGGCTCTGGAGCCGCATCCACATCGAGCAGGGCTGGGAAAGCGCGCTCGAAGCCGCGCTGCGCGAGCGCATGGGTGCCCTCGAAGTCAGCCGGCTCGACATGGTCCGCGCCTTCGGCAACGACGCGCCGCCCGCCAAGCTGGCGTTCTACAGCCCGCCTTCGGCCGGCAGTGCCGCCGTGCAGACCCCGCTGCCCAAGCTTTCCAGCCTGCTGCGCCTGAACGACGCCGGGCTGCAAGCCTTGCTGGACGATTGGCTGCGCGGCTGCTTCACCGCGGCCACGCTCGAAGATGCGCTGGCGCAGCGCGATCTCCTGCAGCCCGGCGAAGAGATCTACGTGAAGGCCGGTCATGCCGTCACCGCGCATGGCGTGAGCTTCTATGCGCAGGACTCCGAGCAGGCGGGCCTGCTCGCCCGGCAGCAGGAAATCGAGAACCTCGAGCGTCAGTTGCGCGCTCAGAGCCTCATCAGCGAAGAATCGCGCGTTGCCTTGGCCCGCGCCGAGTCGGCCTACGGCGACGCGGCGCAGCGGCTCGTGAGCGCACGCCGCGAAGCGGCCGATGCGCAGTCCCGCGCGCATGAGCTCCAGGTCGAGGCGCTGCGCCTGTCGCAACTGGCCGAGCAGGCGCGTGTGCGCGGCGAGCAGCTGTCCACCGACTTGGGCGAGGTCGATGCGCAGCTCGAAGACCTGCAGGAAAGGCGTGTCGCCGCCGAAGCGCGCTTCGAGGAACTCGACATGCAGCTGGCCGACAGCCAGGAACGCCATGCCCAGCTCGACGAGCGCGTGATCGAAGCCGGGCGCTTGCTCGCGGCCAGCCGCGAACAGCATCGCAGCCTCGAGCGCCAGGCGCAGGAGGCGACCTTCGCTCGGCGCACGCTCGAAGCACGGCGCGCCGAACTGAGCCGCGCCATCGACACGGCGGCCGAGCAGACCACGTCGCTGGCCGACGAAGAAGAGCGCGCCAAGGCCGAACTGGGCCGGCTGTCCGATGCGGCTGCGCAGGCCGGCCTGCAGGACGCACTGGCCCTCAAGCTCGAGCGCGAAACCGCACTGGGCGCCACGCGCAGCCGCTACGACGACCTGACCCTGAAACTGCGCGCCAGCGACGAGCGCCGCATGCAGCTCGAACGCGAACTCGACCCGCTGCGCCAGCGCATCACCGAATACCAGCTCAAGGAACAGGCGGCGCGCCTCGGCTTCGAGCAATACCAGCAGCTGCTCGTCGACGCGCAGGCCGACCTGGAGGCGCTCGCGCAGTCGATCGAGGCCGACAAGGTGCGGCTCTCGGGCCTGCAAGGCGAGATCGACCGGCTGCACCGCGAGATCGCGTCGCTCGGTGCGGTCAACCTCGCCGCACTCGACGAACTCACGGCCGCGAGCGAGCGCAAGACATTTCTCGACGCCCAGTCGGCCGACCTCAACGAGGCCATCGGCACGCTCGAAGACGCGATCCGCAAGATCGACGCCGAAACGCGCGACCTGTTGGGCGGCACCTTCAAGATCGTCAACGAACACTTCAGCCGCATGTTCCCCGAGCTGTTCGGCGGCGGCAATGCGCGGCTCATGATGACCGGCGACGAGATCCTCGACTCGGGGGTGCAGGTGATGGCGCAACCGCCCGGCAAGAAGAACCAGACCATTCACCTGCTTTCCGGTGGCGAGAAGGCGCTCACGGCCATTGCGCTCGTGTTCGCGATTTTCCAGCTCAACCCGGCGCCGTTCTGCCTGCTGGACGAGGTCGACGCGCCGCTGGACGACGCCAACACCGAGCGCTACGCCAAGCTGGTCACCGCCATGAGCCGCGAGACGCAGTTCCTCTTCATCAGCCACAACAAGATCGCGATGGAAATGGCCGAACAACTCATTGGCGTGACCATGCAGGAGCAGGGCGTGTCACGCATCGTGGCGGTCGACATGGAGTCTGCCGTGTCCATGGCGGACGCCGCCTGAGGCGCGCCCGTCCATGAGCAGCCTCACCGTCGCACTGGCCATCCTGGGTGGGCTCGTGCTCGCCGCCGTGATTGCCTACAACGCCTGGATGACGCGCCGCAGCACCCCGCGCCAGGCGCAGGCCGGCGACGGTCCAGTCACGGTCCACGGTGAACTGCCGCCGCACGATCCCGTCGAGCCTTCGCTGCATTCGGCGTCGCATTCCGGCTTCGGTCACGATCGCCACGAGCCGCTGCAGGACCCCGACTTGCCGGCGCCGACCCCGCTCCCGATGCCGGTGGCCGGTCGCCGCGGCGGGCTCGATCCGCTCATCGACGTGCTCGCACCCGTGGCGCTGGAAGGCATTGCGTCCGGCGACGCGGCCATCGCGGCCATGCCCGCCACGCGTCGCGCCGGCAGCAAGCCGGTGGCGATCGAATGCCTGAACGCGCAGTCGGGCGAGTGGGAACCGGCCGTGGCCGGCCAACGCTACCGCGCGTTCCAGGTCGGCGTGCAGCTCGCCAACCGGACCGGCGCGCTCAATGCGATCGAATATTCCGAGTTCGTGGTCAAGGCGCAGGCCTTTGCCGATGCGGTGAACGGCACGCCGGAGTTTCCCGAAATGCTCGACGAGGTGGCGCGTGCGCGCGAACTCGACCAGTTCGCGAGCGAGCACGACGCCCAGCTGAGCTTCGTGCTGCGCGCCCTGCATGCCGCCTGGAGCCCCGGCTACGTTCAGCAGAACGCGATGCGCCACGGTTTCGTGGCCGGCATCATCCCCGGACGCATGGTGCTGCCTGCGGGCGAGGCGGGCTTGCCGCCGATCCTGGTGCTGTCGTTCGACACGCAGGCGGCGCTGGCGGACGACCCCGCACAGTCGGCCATCCGCGAACTGACGCTGAGCCTGGACGTGCCACAGGTCGACCGCAACGAACGGCCCTTCGAGCGCATGCGAGAAATCGCCTCTGCGCTGGCCCGCGAGATGGACGGCGTGGTGACCGACAGCGACGTTCAGCCGCTGCGCGACGAGACGCTCGATGCCATCGGCGCCGACCTCGAACAGCTCTACGACACGCTGGACGCGCGCGATCTCTCCGCCGGCTCTGCGCTGGCCCGCCGCCTCTTCAGCTGAGCGCCATGGCGACGCGAGCAGACGCCGTCCGCGAGATCGCCGCGCTCAGCGAGCAGCTTCGCCGGCATGCGCACCTGTACTACGTGCTCGACGCGCCCGAGTTGCCGGACGCCGAGTACGACAAGCTGTTCCAGCGGCTGCAGCAGCTCGAAGCCGAACATCCCGACCTGCGCACGCCCGATTCGCCGACCCAGCGCGTGGGCGGCGCGGTGCTCGACGGCTTCGCCAAGGTGCGCCACAAGCTGCCGATGCTGTCGATCCGCACCGAGACCGACATCACGGCCGGCGGCGCCAGCGCCTTCGACACGCGGGTGCGCAAGGAACTCGGCCTGGCGCCGGATGCCGCACCGGTCGAATACGTCTGCGAGCTCAAGTTCGACGGGCTGGCCATCAACCTGCGCTACGAGAGCGGCGTGCTCGTGCAGGCCGCCACGCGCGGCGACGGCGAGATCGGCGAAGACGTCACGCAGAACATCCGCACCGTTCAGCAGATCCCGCTGCGCCTGCATGGCGCCGCACCGCCGGTGGTCGAGGTGCGCGGCGAGGTCTACATGCGGCGCGACGATTTCGAGGCGCTCAATGCGCGCCAACGCGACAAGATCGCGGCCGGCCAGAAGAACGAGAAGGTGTTCGTCAATCCGCGCAATGCCGCGGCAGGCGCCGTGCGGCAGCTCGACCCGGCCATCGCGGCCGACCGGCCGCTGAGCTTCTTCGCCTACGGCCTGGGCGAGGTGTCGTCGCCGGCCGAAGGCGGCCCCGATTGCCCGACCCAGTTCGACTGGCTGCAGCAGATGCACGCCTGGGGTTTTCCGGTGGCGGCGCAGACGCAGCGCGCGAGCGGCGCGGAGCAACTCATCGCCTTTCACGAGACCATCGGCCGGCTGCGCGACACGCTGCCCTACGACATCGATGGCGTGGTCTACAAGGTCGACAGTTTGGAGCTGCAGCGGCGCCTGGGCTTCGTCTCGCGCGAGCCGCGCTGGGCGGTGGCGCACAAGTACGCGGCGCAGGAGCAGGTGACCGAGGTGCAGGCCATCGAGGTGCAGGTGGGCCGCACGGGCAAGCTCACTCCGGTGGCCAAGCTGGCGCCCGTGTTCGTGGGCGGCGTCACCGTCACCAACGCCACGCTGCACAACGAGGACGAGGCCCGCCGCAAGGACGTGCGCGTGGGCGACCGCGTGATCGTCCGGCGAGCCGGCGACGTGATCCCCGAAGTGGTCGGCGTGCTGCCCGAGAGCAGCGCCCGTCCTGACGACCAGCGCGGCCCGGTGTTCACGATGCCGCGCCGATGCCCCGTGTGCGGCTCCGACGCGCTGCGCGAAGAAGGCGAGGTGGACTACCGGTGCACCGGCGGCTTGTACTGCGCGGCGCAGCGCAAGGAGGCCATTCTTCATTTCGCGGCGCGGCGGGCGCTCGACATCGAGGGCCTGGGCGACAGGCTGGTCGAGCAACTGGTGGACGCCGTACTGATCCGCGTCCTGCCCGACCTGTACCGCCTGGGCTTCACCACGCTCGCCGGCCTCGACCGCATGGCCGACAAGTCCGCGAAGAACCTGGTCGCCGCACTCGAGGCAAGCAAGAAGACCACCCTCGCGCGCTTTCTGTTCGGGCTCGGCATCCGCCATGTCGGCGAAAGCACCGCCAAGGACCTCGCGAGCCATTTCGGCCGGCTCGACGGCATCATGAATGCCACCGAAGAAGAGCTGCTCGAAGTCCACGACGTGGGCCCGATCGTCGCGAAGAGCCTGCGCACCTTCTTCGACCAGCCGCACAACCGCGAAGTCGTCGAACAGCTGCGCGCCTGCGGCCTCAACTGGCCGGAGGGCGAACCGGCCGCCCGGGTGCCGAAGCCGCTCGCCGGCAAGACCTTCGTCATCACGGGGACGCTGCCCAACCTGAGTCGCGACGAGGCCAAGGAGCGCCTGGAGGCCGCGGGCGCCAAGGTGGCCGGCTCGGTGAGCAAGAAGACGGATTACGTGGTCGCCGGCGCCGAGGCGGGCAGCAAGCTCGACAAGGCGCAGCAGCTCGGTGTGGCCGTCATCGACGAAGCGGGCATGCTCGAGATCCTGCAAACCACGGTCTGAGCGGATCGGCGGCAACTTTACGCAAGGTTACGCGCCTACATACAAGGGCATTCAAGTGCGGCTAAAACCACTGAATCACATCAGGGTCTCCGGACCCAGGAGAGCACCATGAACCGGATTCGCATCGTTGGCACGTGTTTCGCCTTGGGAGGACTCGTCGCGCTGGGCGGCTGCGTCGGTGTCCCCGGGCCCGGATATGACCCTTATTACGGTGACGTCGGGCCCACCGTGGTGCCGGGGCCGTCGGTCTACATCGATGGCGGCTACTACCACGACAGGCCGTACTACGGCGGCCCGCGTTATTACGGGCAGCCCGGCTACTACGGGCGTCCGGGCTACCGCGGCGATCGCGGCGATCGTCGCGGCGACTACCGCGGACCGCGTCCGGGCGTGCCGCCGTTTGCAGGGGGTGGTGTGCCACGCGGCGTGCCGCCGGCCCCGGTTCCGCGCTCCGGCATCGGCTTCGCGCCGGTGAAGCCGCCGGCCTGGTCGGGCGAGTACAACCCACGCAATTCCGACAAGCCCTGATCGCGACGCCGATGGCGACCCTCTTGCCATGACCGTTCGCGAAATTCTGAAGATGGGCGATCCGCGGCTGTTGCGGGTCGCCCAGCCTGTTCCGGCATTCGACACCGACGAGTTGCACCTGCTCGTGCGGGACATGTTCGAGACCATGCACGCCGTCAATGGCGCAGGTCTCGCAGCGCCACAGATCGGCGTCGACCAGCAGTTGGTGATCTTCGGCACCGACAGCGTGAACCCCCGCTATCCGGATTCACCGGCCGTGCCGCGCACGGTGCTGCTCAACCCCGTCATCACGCCTGTGGGCGACGAGGAAGAAGAGGGCTGGGAAGGCTGCCTCTCGGTGCCGGGCCTGCGCGGCGTGGTGCCGCGCTTCGCGCAGATCCGCTACACCGGCTTCGACCCCTTCGGCGAGCCCATCGAGCGCACCGTGAGCGGTTTTCATGCGCGCGTGGTGCAGCACGAGGTCGATCACCTGCTGGGCAAGCTGTACCCCATGCGAGTGCGCGATTTCTCGCGCTTCGGGTTCACCGAGGTGCTGTTTCCGGGGTTGGACGCGAGCGAGGACGACTGAACGGAAGGTACGGCCTGCGGGCGCGGTTTCTTCAAGGCGGGGTTCAACGGAGAGCGGTCAGTGGCTTTGGCATGGGCCTTGCTGGCAGTGTTGGCAACACACCGGCCGCACACCCCATCCAGGAGAACCGCATGACCCGACTCGCCGTCACCGAGAAAATCATCGCCACCAAAGTCAGCCGGGGCCTGAAATGGAGCGACATCGCCGAAAAGGTCGGCCTGAGCAAGGAATGGGTCACCGCGGCCTGTCTGGGCCAGATGCAGCTCAACGGCGAGCAGGCCGAGGTGGTGGCCGGCATCTTCGGCCTCACGCCGGAGGAGACGCGCTGGCTCATGGTCGTTCCCTACAAGGGCAGTCTGCCCACCGCGGTGCCGACCGATCCGCTGATCTATCGCTTCTACGAGCTCGTCAACGTCTACGGCAGCACCTTCAAGGAGCTGATCCACGAGGAGTTCGGTGACGGGATCATGTCGGCCATCGACTTCAAGATGGACCTGAAGCGCGAGCCGAACCCGGCGGGCGACCGCGTCAGCATCACGATGAGCGGCAAGTTCCTGCCCTACAAGTCGTACTGAGCGGAGCGGTGTGCGCTGCACCGCATCGAACCGCATCGCACCGCACCGCACCTCATCTTCATGCCTTTCACCGCAGCACGAGCACCGGAACCGGGCTGGTGCGCAGCAGCGCCGTGGTCGTGCTGCCGACGATCAGCTGGCGGATCCGCGAGTGGCCATAGGCGCCCATGACCAGCAGATCGGCTCCACCCTGTCCGAGCCAGCTCGGAAACGCGGCTTCCGGCTCGCCCGGAAGTGCCAGGACGCTCACATCGAAACCCGCGTCGGCAAGCCGTGATCGCGCTGCGTCGAGTTGGCTCCGCGAGTCGAATGTCGGCTCGCCCGCACGGACCACGGTGCACGGCAGGCCCTCGAGAAGCGGACTCGCGGCAACGGCTTCGATCATGCTGCGGGCCGTCTTGCTGCCGTCGAAAGCGATGCCGAATCGCCTGGGCGCCGAGAACTGGCTCGACACGATCAGCAACGGACGCTGAGCGGAACGCACCACGCGCTCGACATGGTGGTCGATGTGCAGCTTGCCGGGTGGATCGGCCCGCACATGCTGGCCCAGGACGAAGAGCCGGGTTTCGGGTTCGAGATCCAGAATGGACTCGACCAGTCCGCCGTGGCGCTGGCGCGTTTCCACATTCACCGCGGCGCCGGCCTCGCGGAGCCGTCCAGCGAGCTGCTCCAGCAGTCCGCGCCCGTGGCTCTGGGCCAGGGCGCTGCGCCTTTCGTCGAGCGCGCCCAGCTCCTCCAGCAGGGCTTCTTGCGTGCCGAGCCCGATGCTGCCGCTGAAATCGGTGACCGGGGCGCGCTCGGGGTGGCGGTCGAGCACGTGCAGCAGTTCGAGCGGCACACCGAGCCGCTCGGCCGCCCAGACGGCGCAGTCGCAGACACTCGGCGAGGACGGGGCTGCATCGACGCAGGCAATGACCTTGTTCATGGTGGCAACTCCTGTCAGTGACCCATCAGCCGCTCGACGGCATCGGGCTTGTCGTGGACGGCGAAGCGGTCGACCAGCGTGGCGCTGGCCTCGTTCAGGCCGAGCACCTCGACCTCGGTGCCTTCGCGCCGGAACTTCATGACCACCATGTCGAGCGCATTGACGGCGGTGATGTCCCAGAAGTGCGCATGGCTCACGTCGATGCTCACGCGCCGGACCACCTCCTTGAAGTCGAAGCCGAGCGCGAACGCGCCTGCCGACGCAAAGAACACCTGCCCGACGACGCTGTACGAGCGTGCGGCGCCGTCGGCTGACATCGCGCTGTCGATCCGCAGCACTCGCCGGACCTTGTTGGCGAAGAACACGCCGCTCAGCAGCACGCCGACGAACACGCCCTTGGCGAGATCGTGCGTGGCCACGACCACGGCGACGGTCGCGAGCATCACGATGCTCGAGCTCGGCGGATGCTTTCTCAGGTTGCGGATCGATTCCCAGCTGAAAGTGCCGATGGACACCATCACCATGACGGCGACCAGCGCCGCCATCGGGATCTGCCGGACCCAGCGGCCGAGAAACACCACCAGGATCAGCAGGAACACGCCGGCAACGAGGGCGGAGAGCCGGCCGCGACCGCCGGACTTCACGTTGATGACCGACTGGCCGATCATGGCGCAGCCTGCCATGCCGCCGAGGAAGCCCGCGGCGATGTTGGCGACGCCCTGGCCCATGCACTCCCGGTTCTTGTTGCTCGAGGTGTCGGTGAGGTCGTCGACGATCGATGCCGTCATCATCGATTCGAGCAGGCCGACCACGGCGAGCGTGAGCGAGTAGGGCAGGACGATCCGCAGCGTGTCGAGGTCGAGCGGAACGTCCGGCAACAGGAACATCGGCAAGCTGTCCGGGAGCTGGCCCATGTCGCCTACCGTGCGGATGTCCAGTTTGAAGACCACCGCGACCACCGTCAGCACGACGATGCACACCAGCGGCGAAGGCACCGCCTTCGTGAAGAGCGGCAGCACGTAGATGATCGCCAGCCCGGCGGCCACCATCGGATAGACGACCCAGCTCACGCCGATCAGCTCCGGCAGTTGCGCCATGAAGATCAGGATGGCGAGCGCGTTGACGAAGCCCGTGATGACCGAGCGCGAGACGAAGCGCATCAGCTCGCCGAGCCGCAGCCAGCCGGCCAGGATCTGCAGCACGCCCGTCAGCACGGTGGCGGCGAGCAGGTACTGCAGCCCATGGTCCTTGACCAGCGTGACCATCACGAGCGCCATGGCGCCCGTGGCCGCCGAGATCATGCCGGGCCTGCCGCCTGCGAAGGCGATGACGACAGCGATGCAGAACGAGGCATAGAGCCCGACCTTGGGGTCCACCCCCGCGATGATCGAAAAGGCAATGGCTTCGGGAATGAGGGCAAGCGCGACGACGGTGCCTGCGAGAAGGTCGCCGCGGATGTTGGAAAGCCAATCCTGGCGAAGGGATGTCTGGAATGTCATTGCAAAAGCGAAAGCGGCGGCGGCCCTGAAGTGGGCGGCGGCATGCGAAAACGTAAGAAAGAGGGCCGCTGGATGCGCCCCGGATGCCCTCGGCAAGAAGGCGGTCGGGTGCGGGCGCTCAGGGCGGAGTGACGGAGCAGAAGTAGCCGCGCGGCAGCATGCTCACCGGAACGAGTTCCGGCCGGGTATGGACGTTGCGACCCACCTGCTGCATGCCGCCATTCTAGGTGGCGAGCACCGTCACCCCGCGATGCGCGCCATGCGGGACTTGCGCAAGGCCAGCGTGTGCCGCACCAGCATCGGGATCGCGAGGGCGATGCCGATCAGCGTCGGCAGCAGGCCGGGCGCGATCATCAGCAACGCGGCCAGAAGGCACAGCCCCTGTTCGGCGCGCGTCATCTCCACCAGGAAGAAGCGCGACAGCGCCGCCGCCAGCAACGTGATGCCGAGCACGCAGCCGACGAAGGTCACCACGAAGGCATAGCCAGTGAAGCCTTTCGCGACGATCAGGAGCGAAGGAGAAAACACGAAGACGAAGGGCACCAGCGCCTTCGCGAGGCCGAGCCGGAAGGCGGTATTGCCGGTCTTGAACGGATCGCTCCCCGCCATGCCGGCTGCGGCATACGCGGCCAGTGCCACGGGCGGCGTGATGTCCGCGAGCACGCCGTAATAGAAAACGAAGAAGTGCGCCACCAGCGGCTCGACGCCCAGCGTCACCAACGTCGGCGCGGCCACCGTCACCATGATGATGTAGTTGGCCGTGGTCGGGATGCCCGCGCCCAGCAGAATGCACACCAAGCCCGTCATGACCAGCGCCACCAGCAGCGTGAGCGCCTGCGGGCTCATCAGTGCGGCTGGCACGAACGCACCCACGCCACCCGCCACCGCCTGCGCCGCACCGGTGATGAGAATGCTCAACTTGAATCCCACGCCGGTGAGCGTGACGACGCCGATCACCAGCCCCACCGTGGCTGCCGCGGCGCCGACGGCCAGCGCGTACTTGGCGCCGGTGCTCAGCGATTCGATCAGCGCCCGCGCGTCGATGCGCCCGCTGACGCGCAGCGCCTTCATGAGGAGCGGCGTGGCCACCAGTGCCGCACCGAAGATCGCCAGCTTGACATGGGCGTTCTCGATGCCGCCGAAGACGACCACGCCGAGCACCGCATGCAGCGCCACCATGAGCGCCCAGTGGCGCGGCGAGTTGCCCTGGACCCGCGTCGTCAACCCGACGATCGCGCACGAGGTGATGCCCGTGAAGGCCGCGAGGTAGGGTGTGCGCCCCGTGACCAGGATGGCGATCAACAGCACCAGCGGGATCAAGGTCGGCCAGCGCTGGCGAAAGCTTTCGCGCAGCTTGGGCATTTCGGCGTCGGTGAGTCCGCGCAGGCCGAAGCGCTTGGCCTCGAAGTGCACCTGCATGAAGACGCCGAAGAAGTGCATGAAGGCCGGGATCGCCGCCGCCACGATGATGGTCTGGTAGGGCACCGCCAGAAACTCGATCATCAGGAAGGCCGCGGCACCGAGCACGGGCGGTGTGATCTGCCCGCCGGTGGACGAGGCCGCCTCGACCGCCGCGGCGAATTCGCGCTTGTAGCCGACGCGGATCATGGCCGGGATGGTGAGCGAGCCCACGGTCACCGCGTTGGCGACGCTGGAGCCCGAGAGCATGCCGAACATTGCCGAGCCGAACACGCTCACCTTGGCCGGACCGCCCGCGTAGCGCCCGGCGATGCTGCTCGCGACGTCGAGAAAGAGCTGCCCCAGCCCGATGCGCGTGGCCAGCACGCCGAACAGCACGAAGTGAAAGACATAGGTCGCCACCACGCCCACCGCGACGCCGTAGATGCCCTGGCTGGTGAGGTATTCGTGGTTGACGAGCTGGCTCCAGCTGGCGCCGGCATGCTTGAGCAGCCCCGGAAAGATCGGCCCCGCCAGCGCATAGAACATGAAGCCGATGGCGATCAGCGGCAGCGGCCAGCCCATGCTGCGCCGCGTGGCTTCGAGCAGCGCCACGATCAGGATCGACCCCATGACCACGTCCTGGGTCAGCGGGTTGCCGACCCGAAAGGTCAGGTCTTCGAAGATGTAGGGGATGTAGAGCACCGCCACGGCCACGGCGAGGGCCAGCGCCCAGTCGAGCCACGGCACGCTGCCGGGCGCGCCCAGGCGGTGCATGGCGGCCTTCTCGAGCAGCGCCTTGCGGTGCGGGAACACCAGGAAGATCATGCCCAGCACGAAGGCCAGGTGCACCCCGCGATGCGTCACTTCCTGCAGCAGGCCGAAGCCTGCCGTGTAGTAGTGGAAGAGCGACAGCAGGATCAGGAGCCCGCCGACCACGGTCGCGGCCACCGAGGTCAGCGGCCGGAACCGCATCTCGGGGTCGAACTTTTCCTCCAGTTCCTGGAGGGCCTTCTCGTCGAGTGCGGCGGCGCTCACCTACTTCAGCACGCCGGCTTCGCGGTAGAACTTGGCGGCGCCCGGGTGGAACGGAATGCCGGCGCTCTTGACTGCGTTTTCCTTGGTGATGTATTTGCCCTTGGCGTGGCCGGCCGAGAGTTGCTTCTGGCCCGCGTCGCTGAAGAGCGCCTTGGTGATCTCGTACACGGCCGTTTCGTCGGCCTTGTCGCTGGTGACCCACTGAGCACCCACCGCGAGCGTGCTCACCTGACCGACACCCTTGTAGGTGTCGGCAGGGATCGTGTCGGGCGCGAAGAAGGGACTGTTCTTCTGCAGCGCCTGCGCCGCGGCGCCGTCGATCGGCAGGATGTCGATGCCGGTGCCCGAAGAGGCCAGCTCGGCAATGGCGCCGGCCGGTGCGCCGCCCGTGAAGAAGAAGGCGTCGAGCGAGCCGTCCTTGAGCTTGTCGCTCGCCTGGTTGGGCTTGATGTACTCGGGCTTGATGTCGGCTTCCTTGATGCCGTAGGCGGCCAGGATGGCACGCGCATTGACCAGCGTGCCGGAGCCGGGCTCGTCGAGCGCCACGCGCTTGCCCTTCAGGTCGGCCACGCTCTTGAGGCCGCTGCCCTTCTTCACGACCACGTGCACGCTTTCCGGATACAGGTTGGCGATGAGCCGCAGGCCCGGCACGTTGGGCTTGCCTTCGTAGATGCCGGTGCCGGTCTGCGCCCAGGTCGCCACGTCGGCCTGCGAGAAGCCGCTTTCCATCGCGCCGCCGGCGATGCCGTTGACGTTGGCCACCGATCCGTTGGTTGCTTGCGCCGTGACCACGATCTTGCCGGGCTGGCTTACCGCATTGGCGATCATGCCGCCCACCGGGTAGTAGGTGCCGGTGGTGCCGCCGGTGCCGATGCGGAAGAACTGCTGGGCCTGGGCCGCGAGCGGTGCGGCCAGGGTCGTGCTCAGGGCCAGGACGGCGAGGAAGGATTTGCGCGAAAACATTGCGGTGAGGCTCCAGGTTGAGGACGGCGGGGCGCCGGACAGCAGGCGCTGAACCGCGCCTCAGCGCCGCAGTGTCCGGTGGGCCGATGCAAATGACAACGATCGGTTTCCCGATGCGCGGTCACGGCTATGCAAGTTCGGTGCCGGTCGCGGCGCTCGCGTCGCCCAGGCCGAGCAGCTGGTGCAGCCGGGTGCTCGTCGTCGTGTATTGCAGCGGCACGGCCTTGCCGGGAAACACGATGGCCGTCGCGGCCCAGGCGGCGAGCGTGGCTTCGTGGAAGCCGCACACGATCAGCTTCTTCTTGCCCGGATAGGTGTTGATGTCGCCGACCGCGAACACGCCGGGTTCGCGGGTTTCGAATTTTTCCGTGTCCACCGGCACCTGCTTGCGATGGAGTTCGAGTCCCCAATCGGCGATCGGCCCGAGACGCGGCGAGATGCCGAGGCAGGCGATGAGCGCGTCGAGGGGGAGGGCATGCGAATTCCCGTCGGGTGTCGCGACCTGCAGTTGCGAGCCGTCGAAAGCGCTCGGCTGGCCGACCACGAGCTGGCTCTTGCCGGCCGCCAACTGCTCGCGAAACGCCGCCACCGTCGCGTCCGGCGCCTGGAACGCGTCGCGGCGATGCAGCACCGTCACCTGCCGCGCGATGGGCACGAGCGCCAGGGCCGTGTCGAGCGCGGCATCGTCGCCACCCTGGACCACCACGGCCTGCCCCGCGAAGCGAGAGAGTTCGTCCGGATGGTAGAAAAGTGTCGATCCCTCGAAGCGCTCGATGCCTTCCACAGCGACGCGCTTCGGCACGAAGGCGCCGACGCCCGCCGCGATGAAGACCGTGCGCGCCGCGAAGGCCGTGCCGCGCGAAGTGGTCAGGAGCCAGCGGCCATCGTCTTGGTGCGACAGCGTTGCGACTTGCTCACCGAAATGGAACACCGGCTTGAGCGGCGCGACCTGCTGCAGCAGCGATTCGGTCAGGCCACGCCCGGTGGTGGCCGGTGTGCCAGGGATGTCGTAGATGGGCTTGTCGCCGTACAGCTGGGCGCATTGGCCGCCCGCCTGGGGCAGCGCCTCGACGATGTGGCTGGAGATTTCGAGCAGGCCCAGTTGAAAGGCCTGGAACAGCCCGACCGGACCCGCGCCGATGATCAGCGCGTCGGTCTCGATCGGGACGCGGGCTGGGTTCAGCGCACCAGCTCCCCGATCTTGTCGGTCTTGTCTTTCCATTCGTCGGCGTCCGGCGGCGGCGCCTTGCGCTTGGTGATGCTCTTCCAGCCGTCGGCCAGCGCGAGTTCGGCGTTGAGCTTGATGAAAGCCATCTGATCGGCCGGCAGATCTTCTTCGGCGTAGATCGCGTTCACCGGGCACTCGGGGATGCAAACCGCGCAATCGATGCACTCGTCCGGGTCGATGACGAGCATGTTGGGGCCTTCGCGGAAGCAATCGACCGGACAGACGTCGACGCAGTCGGTGTATTTGCAGCGGATGCAGGATTCGGAGACGACGTGGGTCATGTGCTTCAGCGAGAGAGAAAGGAGGGCAGACGAGAGGGCAAACCCCAATTTTAGGCGTTTGCGGCGGGCGCGCGGTTGGCGCTTGTCAATACGGCAGCCGCGGTCTTGTGCGTGGCGGGGTCGACCAGCACCAGCGAGCCGAGCGCCCGCGAGCGAGCGAAGGGCAGCACCGCCAAGGGTTGCTGCAGGGCCAGCACCACGTTGCCGATGGCATTGATCTCGAGCCGGTCGGCGGCTTCGGCCTCGAGCGTGTGGATGTTCAGCCGATCGACGATGCGCGCCACCTTCGCCTTGACCCAGCGGTGCCCGTGCAGCGCCCAGTACACGCGGCCTTCGACCAATGGTTCGTCATCGAGCCACGACATGGTGGCGGTGACCTCGCGCGTGGATTCGAAGCCCTGGCGCGCCAGCAGCCAGTCGCCGCGCGAGACATCGACTTCGCGGTCGAGCACGATCCCGGCGCTGTGCCCGGCATGCACCGTCTTCGGCTGGCGCGTGTGGCCGAGCACGCGGACGACCGTGGCGGTCTGCCCGCTCGGAAACACCGTCACGCCCTGACCGGGCTCGACATGGCCGCTCGCGACCCGGCCCCAGAACAC
>JAHJOG010000331.1 GCA_018820395.1 Gammaproteobacteria bacterium
ACGAGATTTACAACAAGGGGTGCTGGAACAAGAAACAGATAAACATAGAGGATTCAGGCGACTTCCTATGGGTGCTTGGGGCTGTCTACGGGCTATATCCATGAAATCTGGGGGGTGCAGATCATCCCCTTTATCTATCTGGGCGCCAAGCACATGGTCACGGGCTATGACCACATCCTGTTCCTGCTGGGTGTGGTGTTCTTCCTTTACAGGATGAAGGACGTGGGCATCT
Organism: Gammaproteobacteria bacterium; assembly: GCA_018820395.1. GTDB lineage: Bacteria > Pseudomonadota > Gammaproteobacteria > Burkholderiales > Burkholderiaceae_C > Variovorax. The sequence goes on from JAHJOG010000331.1 coordinate 233, forward strand.
ATGTCAGCCTGTTCGCCATCGGCCATTCGGTCACGATGCTTTTGGGCGTCTGGTACGGCTGGGGCATCAACGCCTATATCATCGACGCGATCATCGGCCTGTCCGTGGTCTACAAGGCGCTGGACAACCTCGGCGCCTACCAGAGATCGTCATAGTCGAGACGACAAGTCACCTTTCTCATGTCCAAACAGCCGAGCGCCCTGATGCGCGTGATCTGGCCTTTCGAACTCGAGGGTCGAATGCGAGATGGCAAACTGCTCACTCAGGCGGTGTTTGATCGCTGCCTTCACAACCTCGATGCTGCGCCATCCCTGGTCGGTCAGGATCACGTGGCAGTCGAGCGCAGCATCGTGTTCCTGCATCTGCCAGAGATGGACATGGTGGACATCCTGGACGCCCTCTGTTTCGCGAAGCGTGCGGACAACGGCATCTCCATCCATGTCCGGGGGGCTGCCCAGCATCAGCGTCCGGATCGGCCCGCCAATTTCGGTCACCGCCAGATATAGAATATAAAGAGCAATCCCGATCGTGATGGCCGGATCGACCCACCGCAGGTCGTAGAGCAGGATCAATGTGCCACCGACTATGACTGCAACTGATGCAAGAGCGTCGGACAGGTTATGCAGAAACAGTGCGCGAATGTTGACGCTGCCTTTTTGCATCGACCAGGTCAAAAAGGCCGTCAGCGTATCGATGACCAGCGCCACGCCACCGAGGATCACGACGGTCCAACCGGCCACCTGCGGCGGGTCGATCAACCGCATGCCGCCTTCGTAGAGCAGGTAGACCCCGATCAGGATCAGCGTCGTGTAGTTAATCAAGGCGGCGACGATTTCGATCCTGCCATACCCGAAGGTCATGGCAGCATCTGCCGGACGGCGGGCGATCTTGCGAGCGGCGAAGGCGATGACCAGCGACGCCATGTCCGAGAAGTTGTGAAGCGCATCGGCAATCAGTGCCAGGCTGCCCGACAGAAGGCCGCCGATGATCTGAGCAAATGTCAGGAGGGCATTAGCCCAGATCGCCAGCGATACGCGGCGATCGCCGCTGGAGGCATCGAGATGCGTGTGACCCTCACCATGTGGCATGTTTCATCTCCAAGGCTGTTGCCGATGTCATTGCTGTTCGTATCCTGACCAAGCGCAAATCTAAAAACATTCGGAATTCATCGGGACAGGGTGCCATATCCGATCTATCCAACGCGAGATCCTGCTATTCCAACGCGCGGCGGATCTTCGGCACCGCATAGCGGGAGTCCTCATGATAATCGATGATGCTGACAAAGCGTCCATCAGCATCGAACAGGAACACGCCCGCCGTGTGATCCATCGTGTAATCACCGTCATCCTGGGGCACTTTCCTGAATGACGCTCGAAACCCATCGACGGCCTGTTCAATCTGGGGCAGGGAGCCGGTCAGACCATTGATCCGCGGATCGAAGTTCGACAAGTAATCGCCAAGAATTTCAGGCGTGTCGCGTTCGGGATCGACCGAAATCAGCACCGTGTTCATCCGATCGGCCTCGGGACCGATCTCTTCCAGCCAGATCGAGATATCGCTCAGCGTGGTCGGGCAGATGTCGGGGCACCAGGTGAAGCCGAAAAACACCATGGTGGGACGGCCGAGCCAGTCCTCGGGTTGAACCGTGTTGCCTGACTGATCCGTCAGGGAAAAGGACATGCGGTCAATTGGCAGTGGAAGGACGCTTGCGGCCTGCTGATCCCTGTCTTGGGTCTGCCACCAGCCGAGTGCGAGCATGAACAGGACTGCAGCTGCAGCCATGGCGCTGCCGCGCAGCAGGGTCGCAGACCTCATTCGTCAGGCGAGGGGCAGGTCGGCTCGCTTGCGCCGATATTCTGAACGGTAACGGAAATGGTCACCTCGCCGGCATCGCGAAACGTCAGGGTCACGGGAAAGGTCTCGCCCTCTTCCAGAACTTGGGTCAAATCCATCAGCATGGCGTGATAGCCCCCTGGTTCCAGCGCGACCTGGCCCCCTGCGGGGACCGGAACCTCCATCGCGTGAGGCATCGAGGCGACGCCGTCGGTCATCACCGTCTGGTGCAGCATCGGCATGCCAGCGGCGGGTGTGGTGATGGACATCAACGCATCATCCGCCGTGCCGGAATTGCGAATGGTCAGATAGACCACGCCGGGCCGCGCCGTGCCGATGGAAGCGCGCGACCAAGCCCGAGAGACCTCCAGGGGACCGGCCGTCACGGTTTCGCAGGCCAGGGCAGGGCCCGCGGCGGCGATCAGGGCGAGGGTGGCGAAGATGCGTTTCATGTGGGTCACAATCTGGCTTGAAGGTCGGCGACGATTTCGGATGCGGGCGTGCCGTAGGTGAACTGGCCAAGCCAGTCCCCCTCGGGGCTGATCAGGTAAAGGCCAGGGCTGTGGGACATGGCATACCCATCAAGAGCCCCCAAATTGGCTTCACGCTCGTAATAGATGCGAAAACTGTCTGCCGCAGCGCGGGTTTGTGCCGCATCTCCGGCAAGGCCCAGGATTGAGGGATGAAACGCCTCGGTATACTCGGCAAGACCCATCTCCCGGTCGCGCTCGGGGTCGATCGAAATGAACAGCGGCTGCACCTCGCCTGCCTGATCACCCAGATCGTCCATGACCTGAGCCACCTCGGCCAAGGTGGTCGGGCAGATATCAGGGCAGTTCGTGAACCCGAAAAATACCAGAAGATGCTTGCCCTCGAAATCGGCCGGGGTGCGCAGGCGTCCTCCCGCGTCGGGTAGGCTGAAGGTTGGACGAAACGCCGCCTGAGCGATCGGTTCAGGGCTGCGGTCGACGAGCAGAAAGGCCGCGCCAACAGCCACCAGCGCCACGGCAACAGCCGCCCAGAGAAATTTTTGAAGCGTGATCAGCTGCATGTTGCCCGCATCCATGATCGTTTCCCGAGGCCTAAAGCCTCTAGCCACATGAGCTTCAAGCGAGAAAGCCTGCCGTCACGCATTGGTGACACCAAAGTCAGCCCAGAACTGTCGCCAACAGGTTCACGTTCAGCACGATGATGGTGACGGCGATCAGGGCGCACAGGCCGGTCAGCCAGCGCGGGGATACCATCGGCCCCATCTTGGCGCGGCTGGCGGTAAACATCACCAGGGGCACGATCGCAAAGGGCAGCTGGAAGGACAGCACGACCTGACTAAGGATCAGCAATTGTCCTGTACCCTCTGTGCCGTAGATCAGGATCACCACGGTCGCGGGCAGGATTGCGAACCCCCGGGTGATCAGGCGCCGTAGCCAGGGTTGCAGCTTCAGCCGGACAAAACCCTCCATGACGATCTGTCCGGCCATTGTGGCGGCACGGTCGAGTTGAGACCCGAACACAGCAGCGCAATCCCAAACAGGACCGGAGCGATGGATGATCCCAGAAGCGGCTCCAGAAGCAGGTGCGCCTTGTCG
>JAHJOG010000134.1 GCA_018820395.1 Gammaproteobacteria bacterium
GCTTCAAGCCCCTGTTCTCGAAGTGAACGGGCGGCTGTCGAGCGCCTACGGCCGATTTCTGGCGGGCCTGGCGCTGCTGGGCTGCGCCATTCTGTTCGCCATGATGTTCGTCATCGTGGCCGACGTGCTGCTGCGAAACATTCCCGTTCCGGGCCTGCCGCGCGGCCTGGCCTGGAGCAACGAGGTGTCGGAACTCATGCTCTATCTCATCACGATGTGCGTGGCGCCCTGGCTGCTGCGGCAGGGCCAGCACATCCGGGTCGACATCGTCCTGCAGGCGCTGCCGCGCCAGCTCGCGTGGTACTTCGAATGGGTGGGTGACCTGATCGGGCTGGCCTGCTGCCTGGTGATCGCGTGGTACGGGACGCTGGCCGCCTGGTCGAGCTTTGCGTCGGGCGCCGTCAACATCAAGACGCTGGTGACGCCCGAGTGGTGGGGATTGGCGCCCTTGCCGGTGGTCTTCGTGCTGCTGGCGATCGAGATGCTGTTTCGCATGCAACGGCTGTTGCGCGGTGAGCGCGGGCCGCGGCACGATGCGGTGAGCGCCGCATGAGCCCGTGGGTGCTCGCCGCCTGGCTCATGCTCGGCGGCTCGACCGTGCTGCTGTTCATCGGCATGCCCGTTGCGCTGACCTTCATCACCGTCAACATCGTCGGCGCCTGGCTTTACATGGGCGGTGAGGCCGGCTTGATGCAGCTCGCGCGCAGCAGCGTCAGTTCGGTCACTGCTTTTGCGCTGACGCCGATTCCGCTCTTCGTGCTGATGGGCGAGGTGCTGTTCCACACCGGGCTGGCTCTCAAGGTCATCGAGGGCGTCGAGCGCCTGATCCGACACGTGCCCGGGCGCCTCGCCGTCGTTGCGGTGGTGGCCGGCACGGTGTTTTCCGCCATCTCGGGCTCGACCATTGCCACGACGGCGATGCTCGGCTCGCTGATGCTGCCCGTGATGCTCGCGCGCGGCTATCACCCGACCATCGCAACCGGGCCGATCATGGCGATCGGCGCTGTGGACATGCTGATCCCGCCGTCGGCGCTCACGGTCCTGCTGGGCTCGCTGTCGGGCATCTCGATCTCCAAGCTGCTGGTGGGCGGCGTGGTGCCCGGCGTCATACTTTCCATCGCCTTCGTGCTCTGGATCGTGGTGCGCGTCAAGATCACGCCGTCGCTCGCACCCGCCGACACCGACGAGGTCCACCACACGGGCTGGGCGCGCTGGCAACCCTTCTTCGCCTACGTCTTGCCGACGCTGTCGATCTTCGGCGTGGTAGTGGGCGCATTGACGAGCGGATGGGCGACGCCGACCGAATGCGCGGCGCTCGGCGCCTTCGCGACGATGGTGCTGGCGCTGGGCTATCGCGCGCTCACGGTCGATGCCGTGCTCAAGTCGCTGAAGGGCACCGCCGGCATCTCGGGGATGATTCTTTTCATCATCCTCGGTGCGACGACCTTTGCGCAGATCCTGTCGTTCTCCGGGGCCAGCAATGGGCTGGTGCAGCTCATCACCGGCCAGGGCTTGTCGACCGGCATGATCATCGCGGGGATGATGCTGATGCTCATCTTTCTCGGCATCTTCGTCGACCAGATCAGCATGATGATGATCACGCTGCCGATCTTCATGCCCATCGTGCAGACGCTGAACATCGACCCGGTCTGGTTCGGCGTGATGTTTCTGATTTGCATGCAGCTCGGTCTGCTGCTTCCGCCGCACGGTCTCCTGCTCATGACGATGCGGGGCGTGGCGCCGCCGGCCGTAACGATGGGGCACATTTTTCGTGCCGTGATTCCTTATGTGGCCATGAGCCTGCTGCTTCTGGCTGCCGTGTTCTGGATTCCTGCCATTGCGACGTGGCTGCCCGGTTGGGTGGGGTGAGGCAAGGTTCGTGGACCGTGCCGGCGGGGTTTTTCAAATCTGACTTTTTGTCGCTAATCCTCTCGACATTGCTTCGAAATCTGAAGAATGCCCGGCGTCCCAGCTGTGTGCCATTCGCTCAGGAGAAGCCGTCGTGTCGTCCCCATGCCATTCGCGTTCCCATCGCCTTTCGTCGTCCCCATCGCCATCTTTTCCTCGAATAACCCGGACGGCTGCGGCAATTGCCACCGCGTTTCCCAAGGCTGCTTCGCGCGCTCGATCGATAGGGCCTGCACTTGTTCTGTGGGGTTTGATTTCGGTGCCGCTCACAGGGATCGCACAAACCACGAACTGGAACGTCGTCATAGCGGGTGACTGGTTCGATCCCCAGTTCTGGTCCGCGGGTGTGCCGACTGCCGCGACCGACGCGATCATCAGCAACGGCGGCTTCGCAGAGATATCGACGCCAGGCGCCGTCACTCGGGGCCTAATCGTCGGCGATACGGGACAAGGCTACATGCTCATCACGAACGGCGGCACGCTCGTCAGTTCTCCCGCAGCTGGAGCCAGCGGCATTGGATTGAATGGCAACAGCTTTGCCATTGTGACGGTCGACGGAGCCAATTCGTCCTGGACCCACAACTCGACGCTCAGCCTCGGCACCAACACGGGCATCGGCATTCTGCTGCTCGAGAACGGCGCGAGGGTGAACGCGCTCGCGGGCAATTTCGGAATTGGCGGCCAACTTCGCGTCGACGGAGGCGCCCGCCTGACTTTTTCGGGGCCGCTGACCACCGCTGCCGAGCTGGTGATCATCGACGGTGGTGCGATGTCCAGCACCACGATGACCATGCTCAATGGCTTCAACGTGCTGGTCGACGGCGCAGGCTCCAACTTGACCACCTCTGGCTCTCTATTGGTTGGCGGGACCGGATCGTCGACGTTGACGATCCAGAATGGCGGCACGGTGAGTTCAGGATCCGGCTACCTCACCTTCGGCGGCCCCTCCAACGCAGCCAATGTCGGCAACGTCGCAGTCGACGGCAACGGGTCCGCCTGGAACACCGGGGTGCTGGTAGTTGGCGGCATCAATCGCGGCAATCTTTCGATCGTCAATGGCGGCCGGGTGACCAGCACCTCCGGCGAGGTCGGTTACAACAGCGGGACCGGGACCGTCACGGTAGACGGCGTCGGGTCGACGTTGGCAGTCAATGGTGATCTCGCTGTCGGTGATTCCGGCACCGGCACGCTGAATGTGCGCAATGGCGGCCTGATCAGCGCGAACAACCTGATCCTTGGCCGGGGTTCTCCTGTGCCGACTGTGATCAACGTCGGCAACGGAAGCGCCGCGGGCACGCTCAGTGTTTCCACGATCCAAGCCTTGGGTCAGGCAACGATCAATTTCGATCAGGCAGATGCGTCCGTCTTGGCTGCACCCATCAGCGGCAGTCTCAACCTCAACAAGCGCGGTGCCGGCACGCTTCAGCTGAATGGCGTCAGCACGTACACCGGCCCGACCGCCGTCGAAGGCGGCACTTTGCGTACCGGAGCGGCCAGCGTGCTGAGTCCCAACTCCGCCTACACGGTGTCATCGGGCGCGATGCTCGACCTCGCCGGCTTCAGCCAGATCGTGCCATCGCTGGCCAACAGCGGTACGGTCTCGACCGTCGGCAGCGTGCCTGGCGCCACCCTCACGGTGACCGGCGCCTACGTGGGCAACGACGGCGTGCTGCGCCTTGGCACGGCCCTTGGCGACAACGGCAGCGCCACCGACCGCCTCGTGCTCGACGGCGCCGGCGCTTCGGCGAGCGGCAGCACCACCGTGCAGATCACCAACCTCGGTGGCCTCGGAGCCCCGACCACGGGCAACGGTATTGAAGTCATCGCCGCGCGCAACGGCGCCACCACCACCGCGCAGACCACGCAGAGCGCCTTCACGCTCGCCACCGGCAACGGCGTGGCTGTGCCAAAGGGCACCCCCGTGCTGCAGGCAAGCGGCCTGGCCGGTGGCCACGTCGACGTCGGCGCCTTCGAGTACCGGCTCTATGCGGCGGACGCCAACGGGGCGGGGGAGAGCTGGTATCTGAGAACGACCGTCACACCGGTCGTCCCGCCGACCGGTGGGGGAACAACCGGTGGAGGCACGACCGGCAGTGCGATCGCCGGGGGCGCTACGACCGGTGTCGCCCCTGCGGACACCACAGCCTTGGGAAGCGTTGGGACCTCCACCGGTGCGCCGGTTCTATCGGCCGTCACCGCCTACCGCAGCGAAGTCCCCCTCTACGCCTCCGTCGCCGGCCAGCTGCGCCAGGGCGGCCTCGCCATGCTCTCCAACCGCCACCAGCGCATCGGCGACGACGAGCCCACCGTGGCAGGCGCCGGCCCCTCCGCCCTCGGCGAGCGTCGCGCCTGGGGTCGTCTCATCAGCACCGACCTCGACATCCGCCAGAGCGGCACCGTCAACGCCGCCAGCGACGGCCGTCTGAGCGGCTTTCAGGCCGGCACCGACCTCTTCGCCAACCGCCAGTGGCGCGCCGGTGTCTACGTCGGCCAGCTCGACGGCGACGCTGCCGTCAACGGCTTCGCCAGCGGCATCGCCAACCAGGCCGTCGGCTCCACCGACCTCAAGAGCCGCTACTTCGGCGCCTACGGCACCTACACCGCCGACAGCGGCTGGTACGCCGACGCCGTCCTGCAGCACGGCCGCCACACCTACCGCGCCAGCCCCAACCTCGGCCTCTCCACCTCCGCCAAGGGCACCAGCACCCTCGTCTCCCTCGAAGCCGGCAAGGCCTTCGACCTCGGCGCCCAGTGGAAGATCGAACCCAGCGTGCAGATCGCCCACCAGCGCATGAACCTCGACGACAGCACCATCTCCGGCGCCGTCGTCCAGCTCGACACCCACAGCGGCTGGATCGCTCGGGCCGGCGTGCGCGTCAAGGGCCAGTTCGCCACCGGAGTGGGCACCCTGCAGCCCTATGCGCGGCTGAACTTCTACCGCAGCTCCGGCGGCAACGACGTGGCCCGCTTCGTCGGCC
>JAHJOG010000321.1 GCA_018820395.1 Gammaproteobacteria bacterium
TCCACTGTCGGCCATTGCCCTGTCTGCCGCCGAGCCCAAGCGCGAACAGCGGCCTGAGACGTTGCAGAAACCCGCCTTGGGGTGCCAGCACCAGCCCGGTCCGGATCAGGACCACGCGGATGCCCAACTCCTCCGCGCGCATCGCACTTTCCTCCCAGGCGTTGCAAAGCTGGCTGGCGAAATCGTTGGTGACCGGGCTGTCGTCCTCGCTCAGCTCCCGCTCACCACCGTCGCCATACCAGCCGACCGCCGAGCCGGAAATCAGCCGGGCAGGTTTCTGTTGCCGCGTTGCAAGCCATTCGACCAATTGCTCGGTCAGGTTGATGCGGCTGTTCCATAGCAACAGCCGGCGAGACTTGGTCCAGGGCCGATCGGCAATCGGCGCACCCGCGAGGTTGATTACCGAGTCGAGCGGGACTTCATCGAGCTCGTGCAGGTCGCCGATACCGGTTACTGACTCGCCGCAACGGTCCGCCACCTGCTCCGGTGATCGGCTCCAGACCCAGAGCCGATGGCCCTCTGACAGCCAGTGCTTGCACAGCGCCCGACCGATCAGACCGGTGCCGCCGGTTAGCAATATGTTCATTGCCGCCTCCTCATCTCATCTGCGGGTCCGCCCCAACGAAACAGCGGGTTGCTAGGTCCTGATGTTACACCTATACAGCTACAGCCTGTTGTATAAGTTACTAGCGAAAGCGTAGTCTATGTACAACTTATAAGCAGGTGACCCATGCACACTCAGTCCATCGCCGGCTTCAAATCGCTATGAATCGCTTCAATCCGGACAAGTTGCTGCTGTCCAAGTGGACGGCGACTCGACCACGGCACAAAGAAAAACACTTTCTGATCACGGAGCTTTTGCGGGATGAAGATGGCGTTCTGTTGCAGGTTGAACTGCAGGCTGTCCTCAGCCGACGCAGCGAATGGATGGACTGGCATCGCTTGCGTGATGATGAGCAATGGCTGTTTGGTTGGCGATGACGAACCACCCAGTCGACCAACAACAACGCTCTATGATAATTCCTGTACATCGCGTATTGACTTGTACAAGTAACAACTTATGATGGCCTCATGCTGTACAGAGAATCTTATCTGTACAAGAACGCAGCGAGGTCGAACCCATGCCCAACACCTCACGTCCCCCTATCAAGGTCGGTATCAGCGCCTGCCTGCTCGGCAGTCCGGTGCGCTTCAATGGTGGTCACAAAGAGTCGCGGCTGTGCAGCGAAACGCTGGCCAGGCATTTCGAATTCGTACCGGTCTGCCCGGAGGTCGCGATAGGGCTCGGCACGCCGCGTGAACCGATCCGGCTGGTCGGCGACCCCGACAGTCCCCGCGCAGTCGGCACCGTGCACCCCGAACTGGATGTCAGCGCAGCCCTGACCGCATACGGCAAGCAGATCGCCAACGAACTGCACGATATCAGCGGCTATATCCTGATGCAGAAATCCCCCTCCTGCGGCATGGAGCGGGTCAAGGTCTACCAGGCCAACGGGCACCCCATCGACGGCGGCGGTTCTGGCCTGTTCGCCCATGCGCTGATGGCCGCCCGGCCGGACCTGCCCATTGAGGAAGATGGTCGGCTCAATGATCCCGTGCTGCGAGAGAACTTCCTCACCCGGATCTTCGCTTACGCCGAATGGCAGCGTTTGCTCGAAGCCGGGCTGACCCGCAAGGCACTGGTCGACTTTCACTCGCGGCATAAATACCAGCTGATGGCGACCAACCCAGCGGAGTACAAGGCGCTCGGGCAGCTCGTGGCGACGGTTGGCATAAAGCCGCTTGATCAGTTCGCACCGGCCTATTTCAGCCAGCTGATGGCGGCCCTCAAACGAACTGCTTCGCGCGGCACGCATAGCAATGTTCTGCAGCACTTGAGTGGCTATCTGAAGAACGACCTTTGCGGCGACGACAAGCAGGAGCTGCAACGTCTCATCAGCCAGTACCGCGACGGCATCGTCCCCCTCGTCGTGCCAATGACGCTGCTCAAGCACCACTTTCGCCGTCATCCGGACCGCTACGTGGCCAGTCAGGTGTACCTGCAGCCACACCCAGAAGACCTCAGCCTGCGAAACGGCATCTGAACATGACCCTGACTATTGATGAAGGCGTCGACCTGTCCCATGACGATGGCTGGTTTCCGATTCGCGAGGTCGCGCGTCTTACCGGCGTCAATCCGGTCACGCTGCGGGCCTGGGAGCGCCGTTACGGCCTGATTGTGCCGCGCCGCACCCCCAAGGGCCATCGGCTGTATGACGACAGTCACGTCACGCGGATACACAGCATTCTCAAGTGGCTGAATCGCGGCGTTGCGGTCGGGCAGGTCAAGCAATTGCTGGATGCACGCCAGACCCTCAATCTGACCGAGCACAACCAGTGGGGCGGGCTGCACGACCAAATGCTGCAGGCCGTCGCCGACCTCTCCGAGCGGCAACTCGACGACAGTTTCAACCGCGCGCTCTCGCTGTATCCGCCGCTCACCCTGTGCAAGCACCTGCTGCTTCCGCTATTGCTGAGCCTCGAGCAGCGATGGGCCAGTCAGTTCGGTGCGGAACTCGAGCGCGGATTGTTCTGTTCCTGGTTGCGCACCAAGCTTGGCACTCGCATCTACCACAGCAACCGCCAGCATAGCGGCGCGCCGCTGTTATTAACGACGCTATGCGAGCAACGCTTCGAGCCCGGCCTGTGGCTCAGCGCCTGGCTGGTTTCCAGCGCAGGCTGCCCTGTCGAGGTGATTGAGTGGTCCGTGCCACTGGCGGAACTGCCACTGGCCCTCGAGCGGATCAAGCCGCGCGGCCTGCTGCTCTATGCCAGTCAGTCGCTGGACAGCGGTTACCTCAAGCGGCAACTGCCGCGCCTCGCCGACCCGCACGACATGCCCCTGCTATTGGCGGGGCCAGCCGCCAGCATTCACTTGGCCGAACTGCGCGACGTACCCGGCCTGACCCTCGCCATTGACCCACTCGCCGCCCTCGAAGCCCTGCAGGCTGGGCCGCTGCTCGAACACCCCAAAGGTTACCTGGAATGAATCAGCTTCTCTGGCTACGCACCGATCTGCGCGTCAGTGACAGCAGCGCCTTGGCTGCCGCGATGAGCGCCGGTCCGACCGTTGCGCTCTACCTGATTACGCCAGGCCAATGGCTCGCCCATGACGATGCGCCGTGCAAGGTCGATTTCTGGCTACGCAACCTGGCCGAGCTGGCAGCACGTCTCGCTGAGCTGAACGTACCGCTGCTGATCCGCACCGTCCATGATTGGCAGGCTGTGCCCGCGCTGATCGCTGAGCTTTGTCGCAGGCATGAGATCGCCACCCTGCACGTCAACGACGAATATGGCGTGAATGAGCAGCGCCGTGACGAAGCGGTCGCCGAAGCGCTTCTGGAAACGCCCACCAACATGCGTCGCCACCTCGATCAGCTGTTGTTTGCGCCGGGGACCATAACGACCCTGTCGGGTGGTTATTTCAAAGTTTTCAGCCAGTTTCGCAAGGTATGTTATGCCCGCCTGACGCAGTCACTTCCCGCGTGCCTACCCGTCCCGGATCGCCAGGCATCGATGCTGATTGCCAGCGACTCGGTGCCGCAGACCGTCGACGGTTTTGCTCAGCCCAGCGACTATCTGCGTTCGCTGTGGCCGGCTGGCGAAGACTTTGTCCAACTGCGCCTCGCGCACTTCGCCGAAGACGACCTGGCAGACTATCAACAGCGTCGCGACTTCCCCGCCGAGCCTGGCACCAGCCAGGTCTCTGCTTATCTGGCTGCGGGCGTCATTTCCCCTCGGCAATGTCTGCATGCCGCTCTGAGAGCCAATCGGGGCGAAGTCGATAGCGGCAATCCGGGTGCGGTCACCTGGATCACCGAACTGCTCTGGCGTGAGTTCTACAAGCACATCTTGGTCGGCTATCCACACGTCTCGATGGGCCAGGGGTTTCGGCGCGAAACCGAAGCCCTGCCCTGGCGTCACGCGCCCGATGAGCTGGCCGCCTGGCAGCAGGGCCGTACCGGTTTCCCGATCATCGATGCGGCGATGCGTCAGCTGCTCGCTACCGGCTGGATGCACAACCGCCTGCGCATGATCGTCGCGATGTTCCTGAGCAAGAACCTGCTGATCGACTGGCGCGAAGGCGAGCGCTGGTTCATGCAGCACCTGATCGACGGAGACCTCGCCGCCAACAATGGTGGATGGCAGTGGAGCGCCTCGACAGGGACCGATTCGGTGCCTTATTTCCGCTTGTTCAACCCGCTAAGTCAGTCGGCCAAGTTCGACCCGGACGGCCGTTTCCTGCGGCGTTGGCTGCCCGAGCTCGCCGAATTGGACAAACGCGGAATCCACAACCCGGCGAAGCTGAACGGGCTGTTCGCAGGCGTCGAGTACCCGTCTCCTATCATCGATCTGCCGA
>JAHJOG010000135.1 GCA_018820395.1 Gammaproteobacteria bacterium
CAGCCTTTCGCGGATAAGGGCTCGCAGCTGTCTGAGCCGCAGGCGAGTTCTGCGAGACCCCGCGAAAGGCGAGTACCGCAAGGAAGCCCGAAGGGCCACCGCAGTGAAGCCGGCACAGCCTGCACTGCCTGACGGGCGCACTGTCCATGGGACAAACGAACCCCACGTGCCGTGCGCACGCCCCATGAGGCAGAGAAGCATTACCTGCCGGCCAGCCTATCTATGGGGGCCAGCAAGTGCAAGTCAGCCCACGCACCCCCCACCCGACACGCTCTTGGCAATCGAATCCGCCAACCGCGCCGTCACGCGCCGCACCCCGGCCGCCAACGCATCGGTGCCCGACGCCACCGGCTCGGAGATGGCTGCGCGGCAGGCCGTCAACCGGTCTTCATCGAGCTGACGCAAAGTCCAGCTGAAGGCTGCGTCCACCCGCGTGCCCTCGATCGCGTCGAGCTGCCGCATCTGCACGCCGATGCGCAAGACCTTGGCTCCCGGCGGGCGCCCGACCTTGGTGGCATCCACCGCGCCCAGGCGCTGCGCCACGCCGCTGCCCAGTGCGTCGCGCAACTCGTCTTCGAACGATGACGACCAGCGGTGCTGCTCCAGGATGTCGACCTGCGCGCCATCGGCATCCTTCTGGCGCACCACCATCTGCGGGCGCATGAAGCGCTCCGGCATGGCGACCGGCGCCATTTCGATGAACAGGCTCGAGCTACCCGACGGCGCCGACCCTGTCGCGGCCACCGATCCGGTTTCTGCCAGGCTGTAGAACTGCGGCACCGTGCTGGCGCAGCCCGCGACGAACAGGGCCGCCGCGCACAGCGCCGGCCGGAGAGAACACACGGTCATTTCTTCTTTTCCTCGGGCTTGCCTCGCAACAGCGATTCGGGGTGGCGCTCCAGATAGTCGGTCAGCACGCGCAGCGAGCCGGCCGCGCGGCTCAGCTCCTGCAGCGTCTGCCGCAGGTCCTGCTGCAGCGGCGAATCGCTCGCGAGCGTCTTGTCGGCGTTGGACAGCGTTCGGTCGGCGCTGTTGAGCGTCTTGCGCACGTCCTTCATGGCGGCCGTCATCTCGGGTGCGACGTCGTTGTTGAGGCGGCGCGCCAGCGCTTCGGCGCTGGTCAGGGTCTTGTCGAGCGTCGCCAGCGACTTGCGCAGGTCGGTGCCGATCTCCTCGAAAGGCACCTTGTTGAGCTTGCTGGCAATCTCGGCCACCTGCAGCTGGATCTCGTCCAGGCTGTTGGCCACGGTCGGCAACTCGATCGGGTTCTGGCTCACGTCGACCTTGACAGCCTTGGCCTTGGGAAAGAAGTCGAGCGCGACGTACACCTGCCCCGTGAGCAGGTTGCCCGTTCGCAACTGCGCGCGCAGGCCCTTGCCGATCAGGAACTGCAGGCGCTCGACCTGGCTGTGGCGCGACAGCTGGGGCTCGTTGGAGCGGCGGCGCAGGCGGTCTGGATAGATCTGCACCAGCACCGGCATCTTGAACTCGCGTTCCTGCCGGTCGAACTCGACTCCGATCGACTTGACCTCGCCGATTTCCACGCCGCGGAAGTCGACCACGGCACCGGGCGAGAGTCCGCGCAGCGATTGGTTGAAATAGAGCAGCAGGTTCTGCGACGGGCCATCGGGCTCCTTCATGGCCGTCTTTTCGTCCTCGGCCAGCGTGAACTCGGTGTTTTCACCTGACACCGGGCCCATCGCGCTGTCGGGCGGCGTGCCGAACGCGATGCCGCCGAGCAGCACGGTCGCCAGCGACTGGGTGTGCACCTTGAGGCCGCCTGAGTTGAGGTCGATCTCGATGCCGCTGGCCTGCCAGAAGCGCGTGTTGGCGCCGACGAATTTCTCGTAGGGCGAGTTGACGAACACGCGCAGCGTCACGCCTCGCCCGTCGGGGTCGAGCTCGTAGGCCGCGATCTGGCCGACCTTGATGCGGCGAAAGTACACGGGCGAGCCGATGTCGAGCGAGCCGACATCGCGCGCATGCAGCAGAAACTGTCGGCCCGACGCGTCGCGCGTGACGATGGGCGGCACGTCGAGGCCCTTGAACTCGTCGGCGCTCTCTTCGCTCGTGCCCGCATCGGCGCCGATGTAGGCGCCGGAGAGCAAGGTGCCCAGCCCGGAAATGCCGGAGGTGTCGAGCCGCGGCCGCACCACCCAGAAGCGCGTGTCCTTGGCGGTGAAGCCTTCGGCTTCCTTCTTGAGTTGCACCGCTACGCGCACCTCGGAGCGGTCCTTGGCGAGACGAATGGTCTGCACAGTGCCGATCTGCACTTCCTTGTATTTGACGGCCGTCTTGCCCGCTTCGAGGCCTTCGGCCGTGTCGAAAGAGATGACGATGACCGGCCCGCGGTCGATCAGGATGCGCGCCACCAGCGTCACGCCGACCAGCGCCGCCACGATGGGAATCAGCCAGATCAGCGACGGCAGCCAGTTGCGGCGCCGGCTGACGACGGGTTCTGCCAGCGGAGTGTCTTCGTCGCTCATACCGTTCTTTCGCTGCCTTGCATGGGGGGGGTCTGATCCTTGTGGACGGGGGGTGGGGACGGTTGCGCCGCCTGGGCGGTGTCCCAGGTAAGGCGCGGGTCGAAGCTGAGCGAGGCGAGCATGGTCAGCACCACCACCGCACCGAAGGCCGCAATGCCGACGCCGGCGGTGATCTCTGCAAAGCCCTGGATCTGCACCAGCCCGGCCAGCAGCGAGACCACGAACACGTCGAGCATCGACCAGCGGCCGATCACTTCGAGGATGCGGTAGAGCCGCGCGCGTTCGACCTGCCGCCAGTCGCTCCGGCGCTGCGCCGCGACGACCAGGATCATCAACGCCGTGAGCTTGAAGAGTGGCACCAGAAAGCTGGCGACGAAGATGATCGCGGCCAGGCCGTAGGCGCCCGTCACCCAGAAATAGATGACGCCGCTCAGGATCGTGTCGTATTGCGTTCCGAGCAGGCTCTTGGTCACCATCACCGGCAGCAGGTTCGCGGGCAGGTACAGGATGCACGCCGAAATCAGCAGCGCCCAGGTGCGCTGGATGCTGTTCGGCTTGCGCTGGTGTAGGTGGGTGCCGCAGCGCGCGCAGGGTTCGTGCGGCTGTGCGCCGCTCCACACCATGCCGCAGTGGTGGCAACTGAGCCAGCCCAGATGCGCGGCCGTCTCGATCGGAGCGTCGCCGTTCTGCGTCATGCGCTGCGGCCCGGGCGGTCTTCGAAGGCAAGCTCCCAGAAGGCCCGGGGATTGAAGGCCATCACCGCCGTCAGCAACAGCGTCAGCACGACGAAGGCCCAGAGCGCCGGGCCGGGCACCACGCGCGCCAGGCTGGACAGCTTGACGATGGCCACCAGCACGCCCAGCAGAAACACCTCGACCATGCCCCACGGACGCATCATCTGCATCGAGCGCACCAGAATGGCGAAGCCGGCCGGCCGCCGCGCATGGGCGAGTGGCACGAGCAGGTAGAACAGGATGCAAAGCTGCAGCAGCGGAAAGAGGATGGTGGTCGCAAGCACGATCAGCGCCACGATCGACCGACCCTCGGCCGACAGCGCGTAGACGGCGCCGATCAAGGTGGTCTGGCTGCGCAGGCCCTGCAGTTCGATCTCGACGATGGGAAACAGGTTGGCGATCGCGAAGAGGATCAGGCAGGCGACCGTGAGCGGGAGCATCCGCGCGTCCTGCCCCGCCGCCTGGCGGTCGAGCTCGGTGCCGCAGCGAGGACACTGCGACACCTCCAGCCGGCCCAGCGGCTTGCGTCGATACACCGCGTCGCACCCTTCGCAGACGATCGCATCGGCAACTTCTTTCATGGGCGCCGATTGTCCATGAGCCGTTGCAAGCCCGCCCAGCACCGCGCCGTGAAACCCCGAGCCCGCGCCATCCCCATCAGAACTCGACCAGCGGACTGAAGCCGCCCCAGAACATGCGCTTGCCGTCGAAGGGCATGGCGCCCGGAGCCATCATGCCCGCCAGCCGCGGATCGCTCATGACCTTGGCATTCACCTCGTCGCGGTGTTCGCGCGAGTTGTAGAGGATGTAGGAGAACACCACCGTCTCGTCGTCCTTCATCTGCACGCTCTGCGGAAAGGACGTGAGCTTGCCGGCCGCGGCATCGTCGGCGATGAACTCGCGGTATTCGAGTGCGCCGTGTTCCATCCACACCGTTCCGGCGGTGCTCGCCATCAGGCGGTATTGCTCGAGGTTGGACTTGGGAAGCGGCAGCACGAAAGCGTCGACATAGGCCATGCGGGGTCTCCTAGCTTTGGAAGATCGAAGAGCATAGACCGTGCCCCCTACCCGCGCCAGTCGGCGCATGCCGCATTCGGCGGCGCGCGCCACGCCACCCGCTCAACTGGTGCATATTCCACGCATGACCCTGCACATCGGAATCGTCGGCTGCTCCGCCGAAGGCGCAGCCCTCTGCTATCGCACGCTCTGCTCCGAAGGACCGGCCCTCTTCGGGCCGCATGCGCATCCCGAGATCTCGATGCACACGCCATCCTTCGCCGACTACGTCGCGCTGCTCGACCGAGGCGACATCGCGGGCGTGGGCGAACTCATGCTGCGCTCGGCAGAGAAACTGGCACGGATCGGTGCCGACTTCGTGATCTGCCCCGACAACACCATCCATCAGGCGCTCGGCTTCGTGCAAGGGCGGCTGCCGGTGCCCTGGCTTCACATCGCCGACGTGGTGGCCGCCGAGGCGCACGGGCGTGGTTTCCGTCGCCTTGGGCTGACCGGTACGCGATGGCTCGTCGACAGCGACGTGTATCCCGACAAGCTCGGCGCCCAGGGCCTGGCTTTCGAGCGGCCGACCGACAGCGAGTGTGACGACATCCACCGCGTCATCATGGACGAACTGGTCAAGGGCGTCTTCCAACCCGAAGGCGTCGCGGTCTTCCAGGGTGTGATCGAGCGCATGAAGTCCGCGGGCTGCGACGCCGTGGTGCTGGGCTGCACCGAGATCATGCTCATCATCGACGACGGCAATTCACCCCTGCCGACGCTCGACTCGACGCGACTGCTGGCAAGAGCGGCGCTGCGGCGCGCGGCCGAAGGGGGCCGCTGAGGCCTCGGTCGCCGCCTTGCCGCGGCGGCCCGCGCAAACCGCATCCATCCACCTTCATCACCCACCACACGCAAGGAACCCGAACCGATGGCCGACCTTTCCGACTTCCCGATCACCCGCAAGTGGCCTGCGCAGCACCCCGATCGCCTGCAGCTCTATTCGCTGCCGACGCCCAACGGCGTCAAGGTGCCGATCATGCTGGAAGAGACGGGCATTCCCTACGAGCCGCACCTCGTCAGCTTCGACAAGCAGGACCAGACCACGCCGGAGTTCCTGTCGATCAGCCCGAACAACAAGATCCCCGCGATCCTCGACCCCGACGGCCCGGGCGGCAAGCCGCTGCCGCTCTTCGAATCGGGCGCCATCCTGGTCTATCTCGCCGACAAGTCGGGCAAGTTCATGCCGACCGACGCGGCCGGCCGTTACACGACGCTCCAGTGGCTGATGTTCCAGATGGGCGGCATCGGTCCGATGTTCGGCCAGCTCGGCTTCTTTCATCGCTTCGCCGGCAAGGACTATGAAGACAAGCGGCCGCGCGACCGTTATGTCGCCGAGGCGCGGCGCCTGCTCGGCGTGCTCGACCGGCATTTGCAGGGGCGTGAGTGGATCCTGGGCGACCAGTACACCATCGCCGACATCGCGACCTTTCCGTGGGTGCGCAACCTGATCGGCTTCTACGGCGCGGGTGAACTGGTGGGCTTCGACGAGTTCGGCGCGGTCAAGAAGACACTCGAACGCTTCGCCGCGCGCCCGGCCGTGGCGGCGGGGCTCAACATCCCGAAGCGGGACTGAGCCCGGATCAACCCGACCGCAGTTGCTCGCGCAGCCGGGCGCCGATCTCGGGCCGCTCGAGGAACGGGTCCGCCGGATTGGTGCCCGACACGATGTTTTCCATGCGGCTCTTCACGTTGCCGAGCGCCTTGGGGTGGCTGAACACGTAGAACTGGTTGGCGGCGATGGCGTCGAACACCATCTGCGCCACCTCCGCAGCCGTGACCTTGCCGCTGCTCACGGCCTTGTTGCTCATGGCCTGCCCGATCATCTGGCTGCGCGTCATCTCGCCGGCGGCGAGGCTGCCCGGGCGGTTTCGCTCGCTGCTCGTGATGCCGGTCGGCACGAAGTACGGGCACAAGAGGCTTGCACCCACCTGGTCGGTGATGAGCTTCAAGTCCTGGTAGAGCGTTTCGGTGAGGCTCACCACGGCCGCCTTGGCTGCGTTGTAGATGCCCATGTTGGGCGGCGTCAGCAGCCCGGCCATGCTGGCGGTGTTGACGATGTGGCCGCGGTAGCCCGCGTCCTTGGCGGCGGCGGCGAGCATCATGGGCGTGAAGAGGCGCACGCCGTGGATCACGCCCCACAGGTCGACGCCGAGCACCCATTCCCAGTCGGCGGTGGTGTTCTCCCACACGAGACCGCCCGCACCGACGCCCGCGTTGTTGAAGACGAAGTGCGGCGCGCCGAAGCGCTGCTGTACGTCGGCAGCCAGCTTTTCCATCTGCGCCGCGTCGGACACGTCGACCTTGCACGCGAGCACCTGGGCGCCGGCGGCTTCCATCTCGGCGCGCGCCTTGTCGAGCGCGTCCTGCTGGACGTCGACCAGCACGAGGTTCATGCCGCGCGCCGCGCCGATGCGTGCACATTCGAGCCCGAAGCCCGAGCCGGCGCCGGTGAGTACGGCCGTGGTCCCGGCGAAATCCTGAATCATGAAAGTCCTTGGTCGCTTGCGATGTGAAGTGGAGACGCCCGGTGCCCGGTGCGCGACTAGGCGTCGACCTTGCGCAGCGTGTAGCCGATGCGCGGAAAGTGCACGTGCACGGTGCCGGCCCGATCGTCGTCGCGGCGCAGCGAGTAGTGCGTGCGCGTGGCGGCGATCAGATCACCTTCGGTCGGCTCGATGCCGAAGGCCTCGCCGGCCACCGTGACGCGCGTGCCGAGCGGAATGCCGTGCTCGTCCTGGAAGGTGCTGTCCGACAGCAGCGTGTGCGGCGTGGCCGCCTTGGCGACTTCGATGGCCTGCGTGGAATCGAACACTTCCATCTGCCCGTGGCCGATGCCGGCCATGCGGTCCATCCAGTCGAGCACGGCGGGGGTCAGTTCGAGGATGCCGGCCATCGAGGGCGTGCGCTTGCGCGTGAACCAGAGCGGGTGGTAGCACGCGAAGTCGGCCACCGTCGGATAGGCGCCGAGCAGGTAGTCGGTGTCGTCCAGCATGTCCGACATGCGTCGCAGGTACGACTTGTACGCCGCGGCGGCGTCGGCCGGCTTGTGCCGCACCAGATTGCTACTCATCGCGCGGCGGTCTTCCATGAAGACGCGCGCCGTATCGGGCGGTGCCTTGGCGAACATGTCGGCTGCCCCCTTGGGGCTCAGGTTGTAGGCCATCGCGGCCCAGAACACGCTGTTGTCGGCCCACTGCGCCACCGTGCGGGCGAGCCCCTTGCCGGGCTCGGGGTAGATCGACGGCATAGGCGCCAGGTGTTCGAGCACGTCGCAGATGAGCGCCGTGTCGCAGTAGATGTCGGCGCCGATCTGCAGCACCGGTGTCTTGCGGTAACCCCCCGTGAGCGAGATCAGGTCGGGCTTGGGCATGATCGCCGGGATGATCACCGACTTCCAGGCCAGCTTCTTGTAGCCGAAGATCAGCCGCAGCTTTTCGGAGAACGGCGAGTTCGCGTAGTGGTGAAGGATCAGGTCTGCCATGAAGCTCCTTGGGGATGGGTTGGCGCGATCAATGGGGGCTCGCACGCGAAAGGATCGAATCGAAATCGGTGCCTGGGCCGAGCGTGCCGAAAGCGTAACCCCAATCGCCTGCGAGACGCGAGGCGCAGAACGCATCGGCCACGGCCGGCGGCGCGCTCTGCACCAGCAGCGCGGCCTGCACGGCCAGCGCCACGTCCTGTGCCAGCCGTCGGGCCTCGACTTCGCCGGCCATCGCTTCGATGCGTTGCGGCAAGGCGTCGGCCAGCCGGTCGAGCGCGGCGTGGGCACCGCGCGCCGGTGCGAGTTCTTGTGCGAGCGCGGCGACGACATCGCCCTTGCGCGTGGCGCGCAGCAGGTCGAGCGCCATGATGTTGCCGGCGCCTTCCCAGATCGAGTTGAGCGGCATTTCGCGGTACACGCGCGCCATCACCCCTTCGCCGCCCTCTTCCACGTAGCCGTTGCCGCCGAGGCATTCCATGGCTTCCTGCGCGAAGTGGCTGCCGCGCTTGCAGATCCAGAACTTGGCGACCGGCGTGAGCAGGCGCGCCATCAGGCGTTCGCGCTCGTCGTCCGCCCGGTCGAAGGCGCGGGCGAGGCGAATGGCGAGTGCGGTGGCCGCTTCGCTTTCGAGCGACAGGTCGGCCAGCACGTTCTTCATCAGCGGCTGTTCGATCAGAGCCTTGCCGAACGCCTGCCGCCCTGCCGTGTGGTGCAGCGCCAGGCTCAGCGCCTGTCGCATCAGGCCGCTGGTGCCGAGCGCGCAGTCGAGCCGCGTCATGGTGCCCATTTCGAGGATCTGCGGAACGCCCCGACCCTCCTCGCCCACCAGCCAGGCGCTCGCGCCGTGAAACTCGACCTCGGAACTGGCATTGGCCTTGTTGCCCAGCTTGTCCTTCAGGCGCTGGATGCGGATCGCGTTGCGAACGCCGCCGATTTCGCCGTCGGTTTTTTCGCCGTCAGCGTTGCCCATCCAGTCCGGCAAAACGCGCGGCAGGAAAAAGCAGCTGAGCCCGGCCGGCGCCTGCGCCAGCACCAGGAAGGCATCGCACATGGGCGCCGAGAAGAACCACTTGTGGCCGGTGATCTCGTAGCGCTCGCCCCACGCGTCGGTGCCAGCGTGCACGGCGCGCGTGGTGTTCGCGCGCACGTCCGAGCCGCCCTGCTTCTCGGTCATGCCCATGCCCATGGTGAGTCCGGCCTTGAGGTCGAAGCGTGCGAGCGCGGGGTCGTAACGCAGGCTCGACAGGCCGGGCGCCCAGGCGGCGTTCACGGCAGGGTTGCCGCGCAGTGCCGGCGCCACGGCGTAGCTCATCGAGATCGGGCAGAGGATCGAGGGCTCGAGCTCGGTGAAGAGCATGAAGCCGGCGGCGCGGCGCACGTGCGGAGACGGCGACCCATCGGCGTTGGCCCAGGCCGCACCGTGCAGGCCCGCGCCCACGGCCGCCTTCATGAGCGCGTGGTAGCTGGGGTGGAACTCGACCTCGTCCACACGGCGGCCGAATCGGTCGTGCGTGTGCAGCGCCGGCCCGTTCGAGTTGGCCAGCCTCGCGTGCGCCTGCATCTCGTGCGTGCCGAGCGCAGCGCCGAGCTCGGTCAGCGGCGCGGTGTCGAGCGCGGGGGCGTTGAACTTCAGTGCGTCGGCCAGCGCCCGATGCGTCGCGAACAGGTTGTAGTCCGCGAGCGGTGTCGGCTGGTTGAAGACCTCGTGCGTGTCGGCGGCGCTCATGTGAGCCTCCGCGTGATCAGACCAGCTTGACCAGTTGCTTGCCGAAGTTCTTGCCCTTCAGCAGGCCGAGGAAGGCCTCGGGCGCCGACTCGATGCCCTCGGCGACCGACTCGCGCGGCTTGAGCTGGCCCTTGGCGACCAGCGCGCCCAGCTCGGCGAGCGCCTCGGGCCAGACTTCCATGTGCTCGCTCACGATGAAGCCCTGCAGCTTGATCCGGTTGACGAGGAACAAGGCCGGGTTGGCGAGCGGCAGGGGCTGCCCGTCGTAGCCGGCGATCATGCCGCACAGCGCGACGCGCGCGAAAGCGTTGGTGCGCAGCAGCACGGCATCGAAGATGTAGCCGCCGACGTTCTCGAAGTAGCCGTCGATGCCCTTCGGACATTCGGCCTTGAGCGCCGCGCTCATGCTCTTGGTGTCCGGATGCTGCTTGTAGTCGATGCAGGCGTCGAAGCCGAGTTCGTCGGTCACGTACTTGCACTTTTCCGCGCCGCCCGCGATGCCGACCACGCGGCAGCCGCGCGCCTTGGCGAGCGCACCGAAGGCGCTGCCGACCGCGCCGCTGGCAGCCGTGATCACCATGGTTTCACCGGCCTTCGGTTCGATGATCTTCACGAGGCCGTACCAGGCCGTCACGCCCGGCATGCCGACCGCGCCGAGGTAGTACGAGAGCGGCACGTGCGTGGTGTCGACCTTTTTCAGCGCGCCGGGCTGCGACGCGTCGACCACGCTGTATTGCTGCCAGCCGCCGAAGCCGACCACCTTGTCGCCGACCGCGTATTTCGGGTGCTTGCTCTCGACCACTTCGCCGGCCGTGCCGCCCTGCATGACCTGGCCGAGCGGTTGCGGTTGCGCGTAGCTCTTGGATTCGTTCATGCGCCCGCGCATGTAGGGGTCGAGGCTCATGTAGTGGTGCTTCACGAGCACCTCGTTATCCTTCAGCGGAGGCGTTTCCGCAGTGACGAGCTTGAAATTGCTCGCGGTGGCCTCGCCTTCGGGGCGGTTGTCGAGCAGTTGTTGCTTGTTCGTGGGCATGTTGTCTCCTGGAAGTGGGTGGGTCGGCGGGTGATCAATCGGTTGATGGGGGTCGCATCGGATTCGCGCTGGCGGCCCCGGTGGGCAGGCGCCGCTTCACGTACTTGAAAGTGCCGGTGGCATGGGCGCAAGGCTGCTCGCGCGCGTCGTAGATCGTCGCTTCGGTGAAGGCCATCGTGGCCGTGCGGTGCATCAGCCGGCCGCGCGCGTGCAGCGGGCCGACCGAGGGGCGCATGAAGGTGGTCTTCATCTCGATCGTGACCACGCCGATCTCGGGTGTCTGGCTGCGCGCCGCCGCGGCCATGGTCACGTCGAGCAAGGTCATGCAGGCCCCACCGTGCGTGACGTCGAAGGTGTTGAAGTGCTCCGGCCGTGGCGTGAAGCGGATCTCGGACTCGCCGCCCTCGAACTTCATCAGCTCGAAGCCCAGGTGCGACGCGAACGGAATGCGGCTCGTGAAGGCCCGCGCGTTCGGGTCGTCCAGGGGTTCGCTCATGGCGACTCGTTCCTCAGGCAAATCGGCCGCATCAGGCGCCGAGCACCACTCTCACGCCGCCATCGACCGCCAGCCACTGGCCGGTGATGTGCTTGCCGGCATCGCTCGCGTAGAGCAGCGCGATGCCCTTCAGGTCCTCTTCGTCGCCGAGCCGGCCCAGGGGCGCGTGCGAGGCCATTTCAGCCTCGCCCAGCGACTTGATCAGGCCCGCAGCCAGCTTGGTCACGAAGAAGCCCGGGCAGATCGCGTTGACGTTGATGTTGTACTTGCCCCATTCGGCCGCCAGCGTGTGGGTGAAGCCGATCACGGCGCTCTTGGACGTGTTGTAGGCCAGCGTGCGAATCTCGGGCGGATTGCCGTTGAGCCCGGCGATCGATGCGATGTTGATGATGCGCCCGGTCTTCTTCGGGATCATGTAGCCGCGGGCCACCTGCTGCGACAGGATGAAATAGCCGCGCACGTTGAGGTTCATCACCTTGTCCCACGCCTCGACCGGGTGGTCTTCGGCCGGCGCGCCCCAGCTGGCCCCGGCGTTGTTGACCAGGATGTCGACGGCGCCCATGCGTTCGAGCGTTTCGTCGGCCAGCCGGCGGGTGTCTTCTTCCTTCGAGCAGTCGGCGGCAATCCACCGGGCGTCGATGCCGGCCGCCTGCAGCGTCGCGGCCGCCTGTTCGAGGTCTTCGGCCTTGCGTGCACTGAGCATGATCTTCGCGCCGGCTTCGCCCAGGGCGTGGGCCATCTGCAGGCCCAGGCCGCGCGAGCCGCCGGTGACGAGGGCGGTCTTGCCGGTCAGGTCGAACAATTGCCGGACGGTTCTGGCGGTCTGCGTCATGGGGAATCCTTCAGTCGGGAACGAACATAGATGAGGACCACGCCGACCAGTGCGACGACGATCCCGGGAACGGCCATGGCCCAGCCGAGCGCGACATCGTTGCGTGTGGTGGCAAGGCCGAGGATGAACAGGAACAGACCGCCGTAGATCAGCACCCAGATCCACTTTTCCAGCCTGGCGTGCGGCTTGGTCGAGGCCATCAGAACGCCTCCTCGGGCAAGCGGACGCAGGTCGGGTCGCGGCTTTCGACCACGCCGAGCCAGGCGCTGATCTTCGGCAGCTCGTAATGAAAGAAATAGTCGCAGGCGCCGAGCCGCCCGACCGTGCCGGGCGATGCCTTGGACGGATCGGCTTCGAGCGCGCAGCGTGCCACGTCGAGCCAGATCCACGCGAGCACCATGTGGCCGAAGGCCTGCATGTAGGGCACCGCGTTGGCCAGCGCCTCGCGCGGGTCGCCCGTGGCCCAGGCCGACTCGGTCGCGAAGGTCGCGCGTCGCACGGCTTCGGCCAACGACCGCGCGTGCGCCGCCAGCGCCGGCACCGCCGAGGTGGCGTCGACGCACCGGCCGATGCGCTCGGCGAGCAGTTGCCATCCGCGCCCGCCTTCCATCAGCACCTTGCGGCCGAGCAGGTCGGTCGCCTGGATGCCGTGCGTGCCCTCATGGATCATGTTGAGCCGGTTGTCGCGCCAATACTGCTCCACCGGAAAGTCGCGCGTGTAGCCGTAGCCGCCGTGCACCTGGATCGCCAGCGAATTCGCTTCCAGGCACCACTCGCTCGGCCAGCTCTTGGCGATCGGCGTGAGCACTTCGAGCAAGAGCCGCGCGTCGTCGGCCGCGCCGGGCTCGCCCGTCTTCTGTTCGTCCACCAGGCGCGCGCAATAGAGTTCGAGCGCCAGCGCGCCTTCGCAATAGGCCTTCTGCGCCAGCAGCATGCGCCGCACGTCGGCATGCTCGATGATGCGCACCTGCGGGCGGGCGGCGTCCTTGCCCGACGGGCCGGCGGGCCGGCCTTGCGGGCGCGACTTGGCATAGTCGAGCGAGGCGTAGTAGCCGGCCATGCCCAGCATCGTCGCGGCCGTGCCGACGCCGATGCGCGCCTCGTTCATCATGTGGAACATGCAGTGCAGTCCCTTGCCGGGCTCACCGACCAGATAGCCCACGGCGCCCGCCTTGCCACCGACCGGATAGCGGCCCTCGCCGAAGTTCAGCAGCGTGTTCGTCGTTCCGCGCCAGCCGAGCTTGTGGTTGAGGCCTGCGAGTGCGACGTCGTTGCGCTCGCCGGTCAGGGCGCCGTCGGTGTCCACCATCTTCTTGGGCACGATGAAGAGCGAAATGCCGCGCGTGCCCGGCACCAGCTTGCCGTTCTCGTCCGGGATCTTGGCCAGCACGATGTGCACGATGTTCTCGGTGAGCTCGTGGTCGCCGGCCGAGATCCACATCTTGTTGCCGGTCAAGCGATAGCGCGGGCCGAGCGGGTCGTCCCGGAAATCGGGCCCGTCGGGCACGGCACGCGTGGCCACGTCGCTGAGGCTGGAGCCGGCCTGCGGTTCGGACAGGCACATGGTGCCCGCCCAGCGGCCCGAGAATTCGTTGTGCGCGAACACCTGCTGCTGCATCGGCGTGCCGTGCACCATCAGCAGATTGGCGTTGCCGCTGGTCAGCATGTTGGAGCCGATGCTGACCGAGGCCATCGCGAAGAAGCCGTTGGCGGCTGCCTGCAGCGTGTACGGCAGCTGCATGCCGCCGATCTCGTAGTCCTGCGCGGCACTCAGCATGCCGGACGAAACGAAGGCCGCATGCGCATCGTGCGTCGCCTGCGGCAGCACCACCTTCTCGCCGTCGAAGTGCGGCTCCTGCACGTCGACCGTGCGGTTGTGCGGCGCGTACTTCTCGCGCGCGATGCGTTCGCAGGTGTCGAGCACCGCGTCGAAAGTCTCGCGCGAATGATCGGCGAAGCGCGCCCGCTCGCCGAGCGACTCGGCATGGAGCCAGTCGTAGAGGAGGAAGTCGAGGGTGGGTCGCAGAGTCATGTCATGTGGCACTTTTCTGGCTGAGGGGGCTCAGAAGTTCGGCGATTCGGGCGCCCGCCTGCCGAGCCAGTTCGGGATTCTGAAGCCACATCTGGACCATGAACTCGCGAGTTTGGTCGCACCGTTCGAGCACTGCGACCATGACTTCCTGAGAGATGGGGTGGCCTGGAGCGTGGCGTTCTGTTTCAAGCATTTGGGTCTTCTCCGCGCTGGATCTTCTCGAGGGCTACGATGTCCAGTCGGTCCTTGGGACGATCCGCGATCCGCTTCATTTCGAGCAGGTGGTCAATGCTGGCAATCTTGACGGTCGAGCCAAATAGCGCGCCGCGCACGGCGTCTTGCGCCAGTCGCTCGTAAGACACTTCAGGCCTTACGAGCACGTCAACGACGCTGCCCCCAATCTGCGGCTCCCGCAAGGCAAAGGCCAGCATGCCTTTTTCGCGATGCCACTGATCTAACAATTTGGCATTTTTCAATGAGTCGATCGCAACCGGAATTACTGGCTCGAGTCGGAAGCGCTTCGCGATTTCGATAAAGCGCGACAGATTCGCTTCGCTCATGGCAAGAACGAGATCGATGTCATAGGTCATGCGCGCATACCCGTGCAACTGCACAGCCATTCCGCCGACCAGCACAAATTCGACGGCCTCGACGCTTAACGCCTGCAGTAGATCGACTGTCTTCATAATCCACTCAGTCGAGAGCGCCAGCGCATCGGCCCAGGTTTCTCAGGCAGAACATGCGCCAGCGTTGCCATGACTCGGTCCTGACGGTTCAGAGCACTTCAAATACACCGGCCGCGCCCATGCCGCCGCCGATGCACATCGTGACCACGACCTTCTTCGCGCCGCGGCGCTTGCCTTCGATGAGCGCGTGGCCGGTGAGGCGCTGGCCGCTCACGCCGTAAGGATGGCCGACGGCGATCGCGCCGCCGTCGACGTTGAGGCGGTCGGCCGGGATGCCGAGCTTGTCGCGGCAATAGATCACCTGCACCGCGAAAGCCTCGTTCAGTTCCCACAGGTCGATGTCGTCGATCTTCAGGCCGAGGCGCTTCAGCACCTTGGGGATGGCGAACACCGGGCCGATGCCCATCTCGTCCGGCTCGCAGCCCGCCACGGCGAAGCCGAGGAAACGGCCCAGCGGCTTGAGGCCCTTCTGCTCGGCGTAGGTGTCGGACACCACCACGCAGGCGCCGCCGCCATCGGAAAACTGGCTGGCGTTGCCGGCCGAGATCACGCCGCCGGGAATCGCGGGGCGGATGCCCGAAATGCCTTCTTTGGTGGTGCCGGCGCGGATGCCCTCGTCGTTCTCGACGGTGACTTCCTTGGTGCGCAGGCCCATGACCGCATCGGCCACGCCGGCCAGCACGGTGATCGGCGCGATCTCTTCCTTGAAGCGGCCGGCTTCGAGCGCGGCAGTGGCCTTCTGCTGGCTTTCCGCGCCGTATTCGTCCATGCGCTCGCGCGAAATCTCGTAGCGCTTGGCGACCTGTTCGGCGGTCTGCAGCATGTTCCAGTAGATCTCGGGCTTGTTCTTGACCAGCCATGGGTCGGCCAGCATGTGCTTGTTCATCTCGTTCTGCACGCACGAGATGCTTTCGACGCCACCGGCCACGTACACGTCGCCCTCGCCCGCGATGATGCGCTGCGCCGCGACCGCGATGGTCTGCAGGCCCGACGAGCAGAAGCGGTTGATGGTCATGCCCGACGTCGTGATGGGCAGGCCGGCGCGCAAGGCGATCTGCCGCGCGATGTTGGCGCCGGTGGCGCCTTCGGGGTTGGCGCAGCCCATGATCACGTCGTCGACCGCCACCGGGTCCACGCCGGCACGCGACACGGCGTGCTGCACCGCATGGCCGCCGAGCGTGGCGCCGTGCGTCATGTTGAAGGCGCCCTTCCAGCTCTTGGCGAGCGGGGTGCGGGCGGTGGAGACGATGACGGCGCTGGTCATGGTGATTTCCTTTGAAGGTGAAAGGGTGACTGGCTGAAGGGCTGAACGATCTAGAGCGGCTGCGCGGTGTTGCGCAGCAGCTGGTGATAGAACTGGATCATTTCGACATAGTTGGCGATCGAGACACGCTCGTTGGTACCGTGAAAACGCGCAAGGTCTTCGCCGCGCGCCCGCACGGGCGAAAAGCGGAACACCGCGTCGCTCACGTCCGCGAAGTGGCGCGAATCGGTGGCGGCGATCATCAGGCCGGGTGCGACGATCGCCTCGGGGAACACCTCGCGCACCGAGCGCGCGATGGTCTTGTACCCCGCGCTCGCGGTGGACGACACGGGCGACGGTTCGGAATTGCCGGGGTACGCCTCGATCCGAATGCTGTCGTCGGCCACCGTCTTGTGGACGTGTTCCTGCACCGACGCCAGCGTGTCGCCCGGCAGGATGCGGAAGTTCACCGCCGCCTCGGCCCGGCCCGGCAGCACGTTGTCCTTGTTGCCCGCATGCACGATGGTGAGTGCGGTGGTCGTGCGCAGCATCGCGTTGCTGCTCACGCTTTTTTCGAG
>JAHJOG010000136.1 GCA_018820395.1 Gammaproteobacteria bacterium
CTCCGAATCGGTGACCTCCGCGGCCGAAATGATGGCTGGCATGTTGAGATAGCTCTGCGACGAGGGCGCAGGCCCGATGCACACGGCCTCTTGTGCCAGCTTGACGTACTTTGCTTCGCGGTCGGCCTCCGAATAGACCATCACGGCCTTGATGCCGAGTTCGCTGCACGCGCGCTGGATGCGCAGCGCGATCTCGCCCCGATTGGCGACCAGTATCTTCTTGAACATGGTCACTCGATGATGAACAGGGGCTGGCCGTATTCGACCGCCTGACCGTTTTCACCAAGGATCTGAGTGACCGTGCCGGACTTGTCCGCCTCGATTTCGTTGAGAATCTTCATGGCCTCGATGATGCAGACGGTGTCGCCTTCCTTGACCTGGCTCCCGACCTCGACGAAAGCCGGAGCGCCCGGGCTCGACGAGCGATAGAAAGTCCCGACCATGGGCGACTTGACGACATGCCCCGAGGGCGCGGGCTTCTCCTGGGGAACG
Source organism: Gammaproteobacteria bacterium (assembly GCA_018820395.1). Taxonomy (GTDB): domain Bacteria; phylum Pseudomonadota; class Gammaproteobacteria; order Burkholderiales; family Burkholderiaceae_C; genus Variovorax. The sequence continues at coordinate 493 of JAHJOG010000136.1, forward strand.
GCCGGCGCCGGCGCTACTGCACCGGTTGCAGCAGCGGGTGCGGCAGCTGCCGGGGCCGCCACGGTCTGGACGTACTGGATGGGTGCGGCTTCTCCGCCCTTGACGATGCGTACCTTGCCTTCGGCCTCGGTGATTTCGAGTTCGGAAATGTTCGATTCGGACACCAGATCGATCAGTGTCTTGAGCTTGCGCAGGTCCATGGGCCTCCAGAACCGACAACCACCAAAGCGTGTCGGCTAAAAGTTTTCAAATTGCCCTGAACATCGGCGAATGTCGGCGTTCCAACGCCAACTTCTCCATTCCGGCGCAGCGATTCTAGCCGTGAACTAAGTCCGCTGCCACGCCTCGAAATCTGCGGCTTCGAGCTTACCCATCTTACGGGCTCGAACAACGCCTTTCGGGTCCAGCATCAGGCTGTAAGGCAGCCCACCCGCCGTGTTGCCCAATTGCTTGACCATTTCGGTCCCCTGCATTCCCGCCATGCCGATGGGATAGCTGACCGGCGTTCCGGTCAGGAATTTTCGCACCGCGCTGGGCTGGTCGATGGCAAGCCCCACGACTTGCATGCCATTGGGTGCTTGTTCGCGAAAGAAAGCATCGATTGCCGGCATCTCCTCGACACACGGCGGACACCAGGTTGCCCAGAAATTGATCAGCAATGGCCGACCCTTCAAGCTTGCAAGCTTCAAGTCACCGCCTTCAGGGCGTTCGAAGCTCTGATCCCAGAATTCGGCGCCCATCACGGGATCGGCCTGTCCAAGGGGCCCGCCATGCTTCCAAAGGCCCACCCCGGCGCCCGCCGCGGCGGCCGCGAGACCCACACCACCGAAGAGCCACTTGCGACGCGTCGCCATTACCCGATCTCCTTTTCGAGAAGCCGACGCAGGGCCGCCAGATTCCCGCGTGGCGTGCGGCCCTGTGCGTCCGGCTTGAGTGCACCCCGCAGATCGTCGAGGTCATAGACCAACAGATGCACGCCGATCTCTTCACCGAGCAAGCGGCTTTGCGCATGAACGCTCAAGGCTTCGACCTGCTCGCCATGGAAGCCGGTCACCATGCGCGGCTCGTAGTCGACGCGGTGATCGATTAGCGCGATCTCGGCCGACTTGGAATCGTCACAGAACAGCTGGATGTAGATATCCGAAAGCCGCGTCGCGGTGCCATGCCACACGGCGCCCCCCACATGCGGCCGGAACTGGGCCATGCGCTCCATCCATTCGAGCGCCAACACGCGCAGCGCATGCAGTTCCTTGGGTTGCGTATCGGCGCAGAAGAGTTCGATGTACTCGCGCACTGCGGCTTCGACCTCGTCGTTGTTCGGCAAGGCCGTGCGCGCCGGAAGCGCCAGGTCGCGCAGCGCGCGCCGCTTGGCAGGGCCGTACTCCAGCCCTTCCTCGACGACGAGGCGGGCCGCAGTGGCGGCGATTTCCTGCTTGGACGTGTCCATCGATGCATTTTGCCCGGACTGGCTCGTGCGCAGAAGTCCGTTCAAGGGCGTCCCTAGAATCGGCTCATGCACATTCATATCCTGGGCATCTGCGGCACCTTCATGGGCGGCCTCGCGGCCCTGGCTCGGGAAGCCGGCCACCGGGTGACCGGCTGCGACAGCGGCGTCTACCCCCCGATGAGCGACCAGCTGCGCGCACTGGGCATCGACCTGATCGAAGGTTTCGACAGCGATCAGATGGCGCTGGCGCCCGACGTGTTCGTGGTCGGCAACGTGGTGTCGCGCGCACGGCTTGCGGGCGGTGCGCCCAAGTTCCCGCTGATGGAATCGATCCTCGACGCCGGCGCCGACTACACCAGCGGCCCGCAATGGCTGGCAGACCACTTGTTGCGCGGGCGGCACGTGATGGCGGTGGCGGGCACCCACGGCAAGACCACCACCACGTCGATGCTGGCCTGGATCCTCGAGCAGGCGGGTCTGGCACCGGGATTTCTGGTCGGCGGCGTGCCACTCGACTTCGGCGTGTCGGCACGTCTCGGGCGCCGCGGCGTCTCGGGCGGCACCGAGGCCTCGCCGTTCGTGATCGAAGCCGACGAATACGACACCGCCTTCTTCGACAAGCGCAGCAAGTTCGTGCACTACCGGCCGCGCACCGCGATCCTCAACAACCTCGAATTCGATCACGCCGACATCTTCGACGACCTCGCGGCCATCGAGAGACAGTTCCATCACCTGGTCCGCACGGTGCCTGCCAGTGGCTGCGTGATCGCCAACGCCACCGAGCAGAGCCTCGATCGCGTGCTTGCGCAAGGATGCTGGAGCGAACTGGCGCGCTTCGGCGCAGGCGGCGACTGGCAGGCGGCAGGCACGCACGACGCGTTCGACGTGATCTGTCGCGGCGAACAGGTCGGCCGGGTCAGTTGGGAGCTGTCGGGAGTCCACAACCAGATGAACGCCCTGGCTGCGATCGCGGCGGCCTCGCGGGCGGGCGTCGCGCCTGCGGATGCAGCCGCAGCGCTCGGCCGCTTTCGCAACGTGCGCCGCCGCATGGAAACCCGCGGCCGGGTTTCGCGTGACTCTGGGACGATCACCGTCTACGACGACTTCGCACACCATCCGAGCGCCATCCGCACCACGCTCGACGGCCTTCGTCAGAAGCTGGACGGCGCAGGCCGGCAGGACGAACGCATCCTGGCAGTCTTCGAGCCGCGCAGCAACACGATGAAGCTCGGCACCATGGCCGCCCAGTTGCCCTGGAGCCTCGAAGCGGCCGACCTGGCGTTCTGCCACAGCGGCGGGCTGGACTGGGACGCGGAGGCTGCCTTGGCGCCGATGGGGTCGCGGGCGACGGTTGCGAATGCGATCGAGCCGCTGGTGCAGCGAGTCGCCCAGTCGGCAAAGGCCGGCGACCACATCGTCTGCATGAGCAACGGCGGTTTCGGCGGGATCCACGGCAAGCTGCTCGACGCATTGACCGCTGCACAATGAGCGTATGCGCGCACGGCAACTCATCGACACCCTGGGTCTGAAACCCCACCCGGAAGGGGGCTGGTTCCGCGAGGTGTTTCGGTCGAACGCGCAAGTCCAGCCGGCCGACGGCCGTTCGACTCGCCAGGCGCTCACGACGATCTACTTCATGCTCCAGGCGCACGAGCACTCTCGCTGGCACCGCGTGCTGTCCGACGAGGTGTGGATCCATTTGGAAGGCACACCGCTGACTCTCTGGATCAGCGACGCCGCGCTGCGCACGGCCCCGGCGCACGTGCGGCTCGGGCCGGTCGATGTCCATGGCACGCGGCCACAGCACACGGTGGCCGCCGGCTGCTGGCAGGCTGCCCGGCCCGCTTCGAACGGCGACGAGGACTATTCGCTCGTCAGCTGCACCGTCGGGCCAGGCTTCGACTTCAGCGATTTCTCATTCATGCGCGCCGACGGCGACGAGGCCGCACTGATCCGGCATCACTGGCCGGACCTTGCGACGCTGATCTAGACGCTGGCCTGCCGGCTGGCGCACCGGCTCGTCTTATCCGCGACGGTTCTTCACGGCCGCCGAAAGCACGTCCAGCACCTGGAGCGAATCGTCCCAGCCGAGGCATGCGTCGGTAATGCTCTTGCCGTATTCGAGATCCGCCACGCGGTCCTTGCCCGCGGTGAACTTCTGGGCGCCGGCGTTGAGATGGCTTTCGATCATCACCCCGAAGACGCTTCTGCCGCCTTCGGCGATCTGGCCCGCGAGGTCACGCGCCACGTCGATCTGCCTCTGGTGCTGCTTGCTGCTATTGGCATGGCTGCAATCCACCATCAGCTTGGCCGGCAGCTTGGCCGCATCGAGATCCTTGCAGGCGGCCGCCACGCTGTCGCGATCGTAGTTGGGCGCCTTGCCACCACGCAGGATCACGTGGCAGTCCTGGTTGCCATTGGTCTGCACGATCGCGACCTGTCCGTTCTTGTGGACCGACAGGAAATGGTGGCCACGCGCCGCGGCCTGGATCGCATCGGTTGCGATGCGGATGTTCCCGTCGGTGCCGTTCTTGAAACCGATCGGCGCCGACAGCCCCGAGGCGAGTTCGCGATGCACCTGGCTTTCGGTCGTGCGCGCGCCGATGGCGCCCCAGGCGATGAGGTCACCGATGTACTGCGGCGAAATCACATCGAGGAACTCGCTGCCCGCCGGCAGGCCCATGCGATTGATGTCGATCAGGAGTTGCCGCGCGATGCGCAGGCCTTCGTCGATCCGAAAGCTCTCATCCAGGTACGGGTCGTTGATGAGACCCTTCCAGCCGACGGTCGTGCGGGGCTTCTCGAAATACACCCGCATCACGATCTCCAGGGTGTCGGCGTATTTTTCGCGCTGCGCCTTGAGGCGCCTGGCGTATTCCAGGGCAGCCATCGGGTCGTGGATCGAACACGGACCCATCACCACCAGCAAGCGGTCATCGGTGCCGGCCATGATGTCGTGGATGGAGCGCCGGGTCTGGGCGATCAGCGATTCGACCGGCGTGCCGCGGATGGGAAAGAAGCGAATGAGATGCTCTGGAGGAGGAAGCACGGTGATGTCCTTGATGCGTTCGTCGTCGGTTCGGCTGGTTCTCTCGACGCTCGCATACCAGTCGCCGCTGGCCGGGGCAGTGTTCGTGCTCATTCCTCGTTCCTTCACTTGAGTTTCATCGGGGCATAAAAAAACCGCCGGGGCTTGGGGCACCGGCGGTCTTGGGAGGGTCTCGGTTCGCTTTACGCGCTCGCCTCTCGTCCGCCGGAGTCCGGGAACCAGAAGTACGAAAAATAGAAAGCGGCGCGCAGCGACATAGGCGCGCACTGTAGCACACCAGCGCGCGCCAACAGAAGTGTTGATGGCCATGCGAGACAGCCAGTCCTGGGGGCAAACCGGAACCACCACGGAACCGGCTCCGCCGGGCCGTTGGTGGTGCCCCCGGCCGGGGGTTGGCGGCTACGCGAAGCGAGCAAGCCTGGGGGCGAGCTGATTCATGCCGTCCCGCCGACTGTCAGGCCGTCGATGCGCAAAGTCGGCTGACCGACACCCACGGGGACGCTCTGCCCTTCCTTGCCGCAGGTGCCCACGCCCGAATCGAGCGCCATGTCGTTGCCGATCATCGTCACGCGGGTCAGCGCGTCCGGGCCGTTGCCGACCAGCGTGGCGCCCTTCACCGGATACTGGATCTTTCCGTTTTCCACCCAGTAGGCCTCGCTGGCCGAAAAGACGAACTTGCCGCTCGTGATGTCGACCTGCCCGCCACCGAAATTGGTGGCATAGAGCCCCTTCTTGATGCTGGCCACGATCTCCTCGGGCACGCGGTCGCCGCCCAGCATGTAGGTGTTGGTCATGCGCGGCATCGGCACGTGCGCATAGCTCTCGCGGCGGCCGTTGCCGGTCGGGGCCGACTTCATCAGGCGCGCGTTGAGCGAATCCTGGATGTAGCCCTTGAGAATGCCGTCTTCGATGAGCACGTTGCGCTGCGTCGCGTGGCCTTCGTCGTCGACATTGAGCGAGCCACGGCGGTCCGCGATGGTTCCGTCGTCCAGCACCGTGACGCCCTTGGCCGCCACGCGCTCGCCGATGCGGCCCGAAAAAGCGCTCGAGCCCTTGCGGTTGAAATCGCCCTCGAGCCCATGGCCGATGGCTTCGTGCAGCAGGATGCCGGGCCAGCCCGGGCCGAGCACCACGGTCATCTCTCCGGCGGGTGCGGGACGGGACTCGAGGTTGGTCAGCGCCTGCTTGACCGCCTGGTCGACATACTGCGCAATGTGCGCGTCGTCGAAGTAGGCGAGCCCGAACCGGCCTCCGCCGCCGCCCGAACCCACTTCGCGCCGTCCGTCCTGCTCGGCGATCACGGTGACCGACAAGCGCACCAGCGGCCGCACGTCGGCACCCAGCGTGCCGTCGGCGCGCGCGATCAGCACCACGTCGTATTCGCTCGCCAGCCCGGCCATGACCTGCGCCACCCGCGGGTCGCGCGAACGTGCGAGCTTTTCAACACGCCCCAGGAGTTCCACCTTGGATGCGCTGTCGAGGCTCGAAATCGGATCGACGCCGTTGTAGAGCGTGCGGCTCGGAGCGATCTTGCGCGACGGAGCCTTCACCCTGGCCGACTTGCCGGCAGAAGAAATGGTTCGCACGGTGCGTGCCGCATCCAGCAGCGACGCTTCCGAGATATCGTCCGAATACGCGAAAGCCGTCTTCTCGCCGCTCACCGCGCGCACGCCAACGCCCTGGTCGATGCTGAAGCTGCCGGTCTTGACGATGCCCTCTTCGAGGCTCCACCCTTCGCTGCGCGTGTACTGGAAGTACAGGTCGGCATCGTCGACCTTGTGGGCGTTGATCTCGGCGAGCGCGCGCGCGAGGTGCGATTCGTCGAGGCCGAAGGGCGTGAGCAGGAGCTCCTGGGCCGTGGCCAGACGTTCGATGGTGGGTTCGCGTGAAATCATCGAAAGATTCTAGGCTTCGCGGGCGCGCCGTCGAATCGGCTCATGCTTCACCCCTGCACGCCCCGGGGCCGGAACTAGCTCTGCATGAGCCGCTTGGCGCGCGAGATCGACATCAGCACGCCCAGCGCCAGCCCCAGCGTCACCATGGCCGTGCCGCCGTAGCTGATGAAGGGCAGCGGCACGCCCACCACCGGAAGGATCCCGCTCACCATGCCCATGTTCACGAAGGCGTAGGTGAAGAAGATCATGGTCATGGCGCCGGCCAGGAGCCGCGAAAAGAGAGTCGGCGCATCCATGGCAATCGCCAGCCCGCGAAAGATCAGGAAGATGAAGGCAGCGATCAGCGCCAGATTACCTGCCAGCCCGAATTCCTCGCCGTAAGCCGCGAAGATGAAATCGGTGGTGCGCTCCGGAATGAATTCCAGATGGGTCTGCGTGCCCTGCATGAAGCCCTTGCCGGCCACGCCACCGGAGCCGATGGCGATCATCCCCTGGATGATGTGGAAGCCTTTGCCCAACGGGTCCTTGGTCGGGTCGAGCAGCGTACAGATCCGTTGCTTCTGGTAATCGTGCAGCACGTGCCAGTCGACGCCGTCGGCGCACAGCGGCGCCTCGAAGCCGACCACCAGCGATACGACCACCAGCCCGACCAAGACCGGCGGGATGATCAGCTTCCACGAAAGGCCCGCGAAGAAGATCACCGACAGGCCCGCCGCCAGCACCAGCAGGGCCGTGCCGAGGTCGGGCTGCTTCATGATCAGCCCGATCGGAACGACCAGCAGCACCGTGGCGACCACGAAGTCGAGCGGCCGCAACTGCCCCTCGCGCCGTTGGAACCACCAGGCCAGCATCAGCGGCATGGCGATCTTGAGGATCTCGCTGGGCTGGATCACCATGCCCACGTTGATCCAGCGCTGCGCGCCCTTCTTCGTGATGCCGAACAGGGCCACCGCGATCAGAAGCGCCACGCCGGCCAGGTAGAGCGGCACCGCGAACGCCATCAGGCGCTGCGGCGGCACCTGGGCCACGACGAACATGATGAAGCCGGCCAGCAGCATGTTGCGGCCGTGGTCGACGAAGCGCGTGCCATGGTCGTAGCCGGACGAGTACATGGTCAGCATTCCTGCGCACGCAAGCAGCAGCACAGCGAACGCAAGAAAGCCGTCGAAGCCCTGGAAAATGGGCGCGATGCGCCGCGCAAGCGACGGCTGACTGAACACGGCGGACATTGGCGCGCATTATCCGCGCCGGATCGGCCAACGCACGCAACCCGGTGCACCGGTCGGGTAAATTGCGACATGACTTTGCCGCCGACCACCCATCTGCTGTACCTGCACGGTTTCCGTTCGTCGCCGAAGTCGACCAAGGCCACGCAGATGGCCGCCCGGATCGCCGACCGCCACCCCCGGGTGCATTGGTGGTGCCCGCAATTGCCGCCCTCCCCGCGCGAAGCGATCGAGCTGCTGATGCAAGGCACCGCCGGCTGGCCGCGCGATTCGATGGCGGTGGTCGGCTCGTCGCTCGGCGGCTTCTATGCCACGCACGTCGCTGCCCGCACGGGCTGCCGGGCCGTCGTGCTCAATCCAGCCGTGCATCCGGCGCGGGAACTGGTGCGACACATCGGCGACCAGACGTCGTGGCACGACCCGTCGGAGCATTTTCTGTTCCGCTCCGACTACATCGACGAACTGAACGACCTGGAAGTCGGCCCCCTGAGCTCGCAGGAGCGGCTGTTGGCCGTCATCGCCAAAGGAGACGAACTGCTGGACTGGCGCGAGATGTCGGCGCGTTTCCCCGGCAGCCGCGTCAAGCTCGTCGAAGGCAGCGACCACGCGCTGTCCGACTTCGAGGCGAATCACCTGGACGACGTGATCCGCTTCATCGACCCGGTGTAGCACGCCAGCGACACGGCAACGGCACGCAGGTGGCGCCGAACGCACGGACGGCGGCGCCGTGCGTGGGACAATCCCGCGCATGTTTGTTTTGTTCGAAGAAGCCGGGAAGTACCTCGGCGGCCGCATCTTGTCGGAGGCCGAGTCCTCGGCGCAGGTCGAGCTCGACTCGGGCAAGCGCGTGAAGGTCAAGGGCGCCAACATCGTCCTGCGCTTCGACAAGCCCGCGCCCGCCGATCTGATCGCCGAAGCACGCGAGATCGCGTCCACCATGGACCTCGACATGGCCTGGGAATTCGCGCCCGAGGGCGAATTCAGCTTCGCCGACCTGGCCAGCGACTACTTCCAGGCGAATCCGCCGGTGGCCCAGCAGGCCGGGGCTCTTTTCGCGCTCTTCGAGGCGCCTCACTACTTCCGCAGGGCGGGCAAGGGCCGCTTCAAGAAGGCGTCGGCCGAGGTCGTTCAGCAAGCCCTGGCCGCCATCGAAAAGAAGAAGGCGGTGCAGGCTCAGATCGACGAGTGGGCGCGTGAACTTGCCACGGGCGTCTGCCCGGCGCCGGTGCGCGAGCAGCTCTACAAGATCCTCTTTCGCCCCGACAAGAACGCGCCGGAATACAAGGCCGTGGTCGACGCCGCCCGCGCCACGCAACGCCCGCCGCTCGACCTCCTCAAGGAAGCCGGCGCGATCGACTCGGCCTACCAGTTCCACTGGCGCCGCTTCCTGTTCGAGAACTTCCCCAAGGGAACCGGCTTTCCCGACCTGAGCGCGCCGGCGCCCGTCGACGACTTGCCGCTCGCAGAGGTCGAGGCCTTCTCGATCGACGATTCGCAAACCACCGAGATCGACGACGCGCTGTCGGTCCGTGGGCTCGGCGGCGACACCGTGACGGTCGGCATCCACATCGCCGCGCCCGGCCTCGCGCTCACGCCCGGCGGGCCCATCGACCAGGTGGCGCGCGCCCGCATGTCGACGGTCTACATGCCGGGCCACAAGATCACCATGCTGCCCGACGATGTCGTCGCGGCGTACACCCTGCAGGCCGGCCGCGACTGCCCGGCGGTTTCGCTCTATGCGACCTTCGACGCGGCCACGCTCGATCTGCGCAGCACCGAGACGCGGCTCGAACGGGTGCCGATCGTGGCCAACCTTCGCCATGACCAGCTCGACGGCATCGTCACGGCCGAATGGCTGGACGACCTGCAGTCGCCCGACGGCGGCGCCTCCGACGAGCTTGCGCGGCTGCGCGCACCGCTCTCCTTTCTCTTCCGGCTGGCCAAGCAATTGCGGCTCCAGCGCGAAGTGGTCCGCGGCAAGCCCGAGAATTTCAACCGGCCCGACTACACCTTTCGCCTCGCGGACCATGACGGCGAGCCCACCGGCAACGAGCAGGTCAGTATCGGCACGCGCCGGCGCGGCGCGCCGCTCGACCTGATCGTCTCCGAAGCCATGATCCTGGCCAACAGCACCTGGGGCAACTGGCTCGGCGACCTCGGCGTGCCGGGGCTCTATCGAAGCCAGGCCAGCCTGGCGCCCGGCATCAAGGTGCGCATGGGCACGCGAGCCCTGCCGCATGCCGGCATCGGGGTCAAAAGCTACGCGTGGAGCACGTCGCCGCTGCGGCGCTACACCGACCTGGTGAACCAGTGGCAGATCATCGCCGCGGCGCGCCACGGCAGAACCGCCGCGCTCGCTGCGCCGTTCAAACCGAAGGACTCCGATCTGTTCGCCATCCTGTCCGGCTTCGACGCGGCCTACAGCGCGTACAACGCCTACCAGGGCGGGATGGAGCGCTTCTGGACGCTGCGCTATCTGCGGCAGCAATCGGTCACCGAACTCGAGGCGACGCTGATCAAGGACATTCCCAATGGCGCCCTCGCGCGCGCCGACACGCTGCCCCTGGTATTCCCGGTCACGGGCACGCAGGGGCTCGCGCGCGGCGCTCGCGTGCGGGTGCGCCTCGGAGACATTGACGAACTGTCGCTCGACGTGCACGGCACCGTCGTCGAACATCTCGACGGCGCGACGGCCGAAGCCTCGCCCGAAGACGAAGGCGGCGAGGACGAAGTGGTGTCCGGCCCGTTGGCGATCGCCGTCGACGTGTCCGACAGCGAGGCCCCTGCCGCGGAAAGTGCGCCGGCATGAACATCCGCGACTTCAGCACGCTGCAGATTGCGCTCGGTCTTTCGATCGTCGCGCATGCCGCACTGCTGACCGTTCGCTTCGTCGATCCCGAATCCTTCAACCGCGTGTTCAAGGAGACGCCGCTCGAAGTGATCCTGGTCAACGCCAGAACCAACGAAAGGCCCGACAAGGCCCAGGCCATCGCCCAGGTCTCGCTGGCCGGTGGCGGCGATCTCGACCGCGGCCGCGCCACCAGCCCGCTGCCGCCCTCCAGCTTCACGGCCATCGGCGAGAGCATGGAGGAATCGCAGCGGCAGGTCGAAGCGATGCAGGCGCAGCAGATGCAGTTGCTGACGCAGATCAAGCAGCAGTTGGCTGCCCTGCCCAAGCCCGATCCGCGGCGGCCGGGAGATCCGCGCGAAAACGAGGCGCGCGAAGAAAAGCGACGCCAGCTGGTCGAACTGCTCGCCGAGATCGAGCGCCGCGTCAATGAAGAAAACGCCCGGCCCAAAAAGCGCTATCTGAGCCCCGCCACCCGCGAAGCGACCTACGCTGCCTACGTCGATGCGCTGCGCCGGCGCATCGAAGCGCGCGGCACCGAGAACTTTCCCGAAAACGCCGGCAAGAAGCTCTACGGAGAGCTGACGATGATGGTCACCGTCAACTTCAACGGCGCCATCCTCAGCACCGACATCATCGAGAGCTCCGGCAACCAGGCGCTCGACCGCCGCGCCCAGGCGATCGTGCGCAGCATCGCGAACTTCGGCCCCTTCACGGACGCCATGCGACGGCAGACCGACCAGATCGTGCTGCCCTCGCGCTTCAAGTTCACGCGCGAAGAAACGCTCGAGACCCAACTCTCCTCGACTTCCAAAGAGTAGATCGCGCACGATGGATCTGTATTGCGTGATGGGCAATCCGGTCGAGCACAGCCGCTCGCCCTGGATCCACGCCCGTTTTGCCGAACTCACCGGACAGTCGCTGCACTACGGCCGCCGCCTGTTGCCGCTCGGCGGACTGGCAGACGGCATCGCGGCCTTCCGGGCCGACCCGAGCGGCACCGCGCGCGGGTGCAACATCACGGTGCCGTTCAAGTTCGACGCGCCTGCGCTCACGCAACATCTCACGCCGCGCGCCGAACTCGCGCGGGCGGTCAACATCCTGCGCTTCGACGACGACGGCATCCACGGCGACAACAGCGACGGCATCGGCCTGGTCAACGACATCACCCTGCATGCCGACGTGCCGCTGGCCGGCAGCGACGTGCTGCTGCTCGGGGCGGGCGGCGCCGCGGCAGGCGTGCTCGGCCCGCTGCTCGAAGCCGGGCCGCGCCGCCTGGTGGTCGCCAATCGCACGCTGGACAAGGCCGTTGCGCTGGTGCGGCGCCACGCGGCGCTCGCCTTGGCGCACCACGTCACGCTCGAAGCCCACGCGCTGCATTCGATTCCCGGCCGCTTCCACGTGCTGGTCAACGGCACCGCCTCGAGCCTGTCCGGCGACGGCGTGCCGGTGAGCGCGGACGTGCTCGACAAGCATGCACTCGCCGTCGACATGATGTACGGCCCGGCCGCCGCCCCATTCATGCGCTGGGCCCGCGATGCCGGCGCCCGGCCGCGCGACGGTCTCGGCATGCTGGTCGAACAGGCCGCCGAGGCCTTCGCTTTCTGGCGCGGCGTGCGCCCACCATCCGCCGACGTGCTGGCCGAGTTGCGCGCCCTCGTCGATTCGCAGTGAAGTCGATCCTGCGCTGGGTGTATTGCCTGCTGCTCGCCGGGGTGGCGCTCGAGCTTTTCTTCATCGGGCGCATCGTCCTCATGGTCGCGGTCGATCCGCAGTCCACCGCGTTCCAGCGATCCGAAGCGTGGCAGTTGGCCGTTCACGGCCGCAGCAACGGCGTGCGCGAATGGCGGCAGCAGTGGGTGCCCTACGACCGGATCTCGGACAAGCTCAAGCAAGCGGTCATCGCGAGCGAAGACGCCGAATTCCTCTACCACCCGGGCGTGGAATGGGAAGCCATCGAACGGGCGCGCCAGCGCAATGCCAAGGCCGAGGAACTCGCCGCCAAGCGTGCGGCACGGGCTCGGGCCCGCGGCAAGGAACCGGCGCCACCCAAGGTGCGCGGCGGGTCCACCATCACCCAGCAGCTCGCCAAGAACCTGCTCTTGTCCGGCGAACGCACTCTGGTGCGCAAGGGGCAGGAACTGGTGCTGGCGGTGGCCCTCGAGCTGGTGCTGGACAAGCGGCGCATCCTGGAGATCTACCTCAACAACGTCGAGTGGGGCGAAGGCATCTTCGGCGCCGAAGCGGCGGCGCAGTACTACTTCAAGAAGCCGGCCTCGCAGCTCGCCGCCAGCGAGGCGGCCCGGCTCGCCGTGATGCTGCCGAGCCCGAAGTTCTATCAACGCCGGCCCGGCTCGCCCTATCTCTCGTCGCGCAGCGCCACGATCATGGCCCGCATGCCGGCGGCCGAGCTGCCCTGAGGCAGCCCACGCGCGCCCGTATCATCCCGCCATGCTTGCAAAGTTCACGGGGTGGGTCCTGCTCGGTCTGATCCGGCTGCTCACCGGCGCCCAGGCGCGCTGGTGGGGCTGTCCGCCGAAGGCCGAGCAGCGCATCTATTTCGCGAACCACCAGAGCCACATCGATCTGGTCATGATCTGGGCCGCCCTGCCCGAAGAGTTGCGCAGCATCACGCGGCCCATTGCGGCACGCGACTACTGGGCTAATTCGTCCTTCAAGCGCTGGATCACCACCGAAGTGTTCAACGCGATCTATGTCGAGCGCGGCGGTGCGCCCGCGCCTTCCGGTGACACGCCCGCCGTCGTCGAGCCCGGCAGCGCCGAAGCGCTTGCGCCGCTGCAGCCGCTGATCGAAGCGCTCCAGAGCGGCGACTCGATCATCATCTTTCCCGAAGGCACGCGCGGCCACACGGGCGAGCCGCAGAAGTTCAAGTCCGGCCTCTTCACCCTCGCGCGCATGTTTCCCGAGGTGGTGCTCGTACCGGCCTGGATCGACAACGTGCAGCGCGTGATGCCCAAGGGCGAAGTGGTCCCGGTGCCGATCCTGTGCTCGGTCACCTTCGGCGCGCCGATCCACCTGGAACCCGACGAAGATCGCCGGCCGTTTCTCGACCGTGCACGGAGCGCGGTGGTCGCATTGCGTCATGTCTAGATGAACCAGTATCTGCGCGAACTCACGCCGACCCACCAGGTCGCTGCGTTGTTCTTCATCGTGTTCGGGCTGCTGGCCGTGATCAGCACCACCGCGTTTCTGCTCAGCTTCAAGGAACGCCGCAACCCGAAGCACGATGCGCGCTGGCAGGCCGAACTGCTGCACGTTCGCGCGCTGCTTCGCACCACCTGGTTCATGGCGGTCATCTTCTGGGTAGGCTGGGCGCTGGGCAAAGACGTCGCGATCGTGTTGTTCGCGCTGATCTCGTTTCTCGCGCTGCGCGAGTTCATCACGCTGTCGCCGACCCGGCGCGGCGACCATCGCGGGCTGGTCGGGGTCTTTTTCGTCGTGCTGCCGATCCAGTTCTGGCTGGTGGGCACGGCGAGATTCGACCTCTTCACCGTGTTCATCCCGGTCTATGTCTTTCTGGCGCTGCCGGTGGTGAGTGCGCTGGCCAACGACCCGAGCAGCTTCCTCGAACGCAACGCCAAGCTGCAGTGGGGCATCATGGTTTGCGTCTACGGGCTGAGCCACGTGCCGGCGCTGCTGCTGCTCAGCTTTCCGGGTTATGAGGGCAAGAGCGCTTTCCTCGTCTTCTATCTCGTCTTCGTGGTGCAGACGGCCATGCTGGCGCAGCACCTTCTGGCACGCCGAAGCGAAGACCCTGAGAGCGGCGACGCGCCGGCAGCGGACGAGGCGGCAACGCGTGCAGCGGCGGCGCGCCCCTTCTTGCAACGCCTGTTCGCGCAGGCTCCGGTCGCGCCGGCCGTGAGCAGCAGCTTCAACTGGCTGCACTGGTTCATCGCGCTCGCGGTCGGATGCATTGTCGGCGCGCTGTTCTCGTTCATCACGCCCTTCAAATTCGGGCAGGCCGTGGTGGTGTCGCTCATCGCATGCACCGCCGGTTCGCTGGGTCACCTGGTGATGAAGGCGCTCAAGCGCGATCGGGGCGTGCCGCACTGGGGACGCCAGGGCGTCGGCGTCACCGGCGCCAACGGCCTGCTCGATCGCGTCGACGCGCTCTGCTTTGCGGCGCCCGTGTTCTTCCACTCGCTTCGCTGGTACTTCGACGCATGAGAATCCTCGGCATCGATCCCGGCCTGCAGACCACCGGCTTCGGCGTGATCGACATCGACGGGCACGCGTTGCGCTACGTCGCCAGCGGCACCATCACCACGCGACGCGTGGCCCAGGGCGAACTGCCGGCACGCCTCAAGGTGCTCTTCGACGGCATCACCGAAATCGCCGAGCGCTACAAGCCCGACAGCGCTGCGGTCGAGATCGTCTTCGTCAACGTCAACCCGCAATCCACGCTGCTGCTCGGCCAGGCGCGCGGCGCCTGCCTGACCGCTCTCGTCATGAGCCAGTTGCCAGTCGCCGAATACACCGCCCTGCAGATGAAGCAAGCCGTCGCCGGCCACGGCCGCGCGGCCAAGGCTCAGGTGCAGGAAATGGTGAAGCGCCTGCTGCAATTGCCCGGTGCGCCCGGCAGCGACGCCGCGGATGCGCTGGGCATCGCGATCACGCACGCGCACGTTGGGAGTTCGATGGAGCGCCTGGGCCGCGCGGCGGTGCTGGCTCGCACGACCAGCGGGATGTACCGGCAAGGGCGCACGCGCTAGCGTCTACACCACCCGCTCGGCAATCAACACCGCAAAGAACCCGAACGCCGCCAGCAGCGTCCACTTGAGCACCGTCCAGCCGAAACGGCGGTACTTCATCTGGCCGGTGCCGACATAGAAGACGAAAGACGTGCCGGCCACCAGCAGCAACAGCAGGATGGCCCAGCGAAACAGCAGCATCGGGTCGGGCGGGTCGGGTCGGTGGGTGGGAAAGCGGCGACCTACCAGGCGCGCGCCACCTCGGCGAAGCCGGCCGGTGCCTGCTTCGCGTCGTCGAAGGTCACGATTTCACAGGCGTCTTTTTGCGCCAGCAACTCGCGCAACAGCCTGTTGTTGAGCGCATGGCCGGAGCGGAAAGCGCTGTAGGCGGCCAGCAAGGGACGCCCGACGACATAGAGGTCGCCCATCGCGTCGAGGATCTTGTGCTTGACGAACTCGTCGTCGTAGCGCAGCCCACCGGCATTGAGCACCTTGGTGTCGTCCATCACGATCGCGTTGTCGAGTCCGCCGCCGAGCGCCAGCCCTTTGGAGCGCATGTACTCGACTTCCTTGGTGAAGCCGAAGGTCCGTGCGCGTGCGATGTCGCGGCTGTAAGAGCCGGAGCCGAGATCGAATTCGACCATCTGCCCGGTGGAATTGACCACCCGGTGGCCGAAGTCGATCTGAAAGCTGAGCTTGAAGCCGTGGTACGGGTCCAGGCGGGCCCACTTGGCGTCGGCGCCCTCGCCTTCGCGCACCTCGACGCGGCGGGTGACGCGCATGAAGCGGCGCGCACCTTTCTGCAATTCGATGCCGGCGCTCTGCAGCAGAAACACGAAGGACGACGCCGAACCGTCGAGGATCGGCACCTCGTCGGCCGTGATGTCAATCAGCAGGTTGTCGATGCCCAGCCCGGCGCACGCCGACATGAGATGTTCGACGGTCTGCACCTTGGCGCCACCGGACGACACGGTCGACGCGAGTCGCGTGTCGGTCACGGCCTCCGCCGACATCGGGATCTCGACCGGTTCCGGCAGGTCGACCCGGCGGAACCGGATGCCGAAGTCCACCGGCGCCGGCCGCAGCGTCAGCTCGACCCGCTGGCCGCTGTGCAGCCCCACGCCGACGGCGCGGGTGATGGCCTTGATGGTTCGTTGTTGGAGCACGGGCACGATTTTAGGTGCCCTGGCCTGCCAGCGCGTCGACCGCCTCGCTATGTCCGCAATAGCCGCCACCTCATGCCGCCCGGGCCGACGATCGGTGGGCCAGCGAAGCCGTCACGACGCCGGTGCCTCAGTCGGCCTGCCGGCGCAGGAACGCGGGGATGTCGAAGTCGTCCATGCCGCCCGAGGACAGCGCGTCGACCTTGGCGGCAGCCATCACCCGGTTGGTGCGCCACACGCTCGGCACGGCCATGCTGCCGTAGTCGGGCTGGTTGTTGCCACCGTGGCCCATGCCCATGGTCGGCACGTTGAAGGGCACGTTGTCGGTGCCGGTGCGGATGACTTCCAGGTTCGGCGCCTGGCGACGCGCGTCCTGGCGCGACAGGCCGGTGGCGACCACCGTGACGCGCATCTCGTCGCCGAGGTTGTCGTCGTAGGCCGCGCCATAGATGACGTGCGCGTCCGGCGAGGCATAGGCGCGAATGGTGTTCATGGCCAGCTTGGATTCGCTCAGCTTGAGCGAAGCCTTGGAGGCCGTCACCAGCACCAGCACGCCCTTGGCGCCCGACAGGTCGATGCCTTCGAGCAGCGGGCAGGCCACGGCCTGCTCGGCGGCGATGCGCGCACGGTCGGGGGCCTGGGCCGAAGCGGTGCCCATCATGGCCTTGCCCGGCTCGCCCATGACGGTGCGAACGTCCTCGAAGTCGACGTTCACGCCGCCGTACTCGTTGATGATTTCCGAGATGCCGCCGACGGCGTTCTTGAGCACGTCGTTGGCATGCGCGAAGGCTTCGTTCTGCGTCACGTCTTCGCCCAGGTGCTCGAGCAGCTTCTCGTTGAGGACCACGATCAGCGAATCGACATTGGCTTCGAGTTCGGTCAGGCCGGCATCGGCGTTGGTCATGCGGCGGCCGCCTTCCCAGTCGAAGGGCTTGGTGACCACGCCGACGGTGAGGATGCCCATCTCCTTGGCGATGCGCGCGATCACCGGAGCGGCGCCGGTCCCGGTGCCGCCGCCCATGCCGGCGGTGATGAACAGCATGTGGGCGCCGGCGATCGATTCGCGGATGTCGTCGACCGCCGCTTCGGCAGCTTCGCGGCCGCGCTCGGGCTTGCTGCCCGCGCCGAGACCGTTGGTGCCCAGCTGGATGGTCTTGTGCGCATTGCTGCGCGAGAGCGCCTGCGCGTCGGTGTTGGCGCAGACGAACTGAACGCCCTGCACGCCGCTTTCCATCATGTGCGCGACCGCGTTGCCGCCGCCGCCGCCGACGCCGATCACCTTGATTTGCGTGCCCTGGTTGAATTCTTCGATCTCGATCATTTCGATGGCCATGTCTAACTCCTAGAAATTTGCAGTTGCCGTGTCTGTGCGGAAAAAATTTGTTGTTGCTGTGCGAGAAGTTCAGCCGGGCGGGCCTGTGCGCCGCCATCGCTCGTTGAAGTGCCGAAACGGGCTGGCCCGCGCGAGCCAAAGTGGGAAGTGGCACATGGTCAGAAGTTCCCCACGATGAAGTCCTTGAAGCGCCCGAAGGCCGTCTTTACCGAACCGTGTTTTTGCGCGACCTTGAAACCGCGCAAACGCGCATAGCGTGCTTCTTCGAGCAGGCCCATCACGGTGGCGGCGCGCGGCTGCGCCACCATGTCCGAGAGCGCGCTCGCATACTTGGGAATCCCGCGCCGCACCGGCTTCAGGAAGATGTCTTCGCCGAGTTCGATCATTCCGGGCATCACGGCGCTGCCGCCCGTGAGCACGACGCCCGAAGAAAGCACTTCTTCGTAGCCCGACTCGCGCACCACCTGCTGCACCAGCGAAAAGATCTCTTCGACCCGCGGCTCGATCACGCCGGCCAGCGCCTGCTTGCTCAGCATGCGCGGGCCACGGTCGCCGAGCCCGGGCACCTCCACCTGGGTGTCAGGGTCGGCCAGCAATTGCTTGGCGTAGCCGTTCTCGACCTTGATGTCCTCGGCGTCCTTGGTGGGCGTGCGAAGCGCCATCGCGATGTCGCTGGTGATGAGGTCGCCGGCGATGGGGATCACGGCCGTGTGGCGGATCGCGCCGTTGGTGAAAATCGCTACGTCGGTGGTGCCCGCGCCGATGTCGACCAGCACCACGCCGAGTTCGCGCTCGTCCTCGGTCAGCACGGCCTGGCTCGATGCGAGCGGATTCAACATCAGCTGGTCGACTTCCAGCCCGCAGCGGCGCACGCACTTGATGATGTTCTCGGCCGCGCTCTGGGCTCCGGTGACGATGTGCACCTTGGCCTCCAGCCGCATGCCGCTCATGCCGATCGGCTCCTTCACGTCCTGGCCGTCGATGACGAATTCCTGCGGCTCCACCAGCAACAGCCGCTGGTCGCTCGAGATGTTGATGGCGCGCGCCGTCTCGACCACGCGGGCCACGTCGGCCTGGGTGACCTCTTTGTCCTTGACGGCCACCATGCCGCTCGAATTGATGCCGCGGATGTGACTGCCCGTGATGCCGGTGTAGACGCGGCCGATCTTGCAGTCCGCCATCAGCTCGGCTTCCTTGAGCGCCTGCTGGATGCTCTGCACCGTGGCGTCGATGTTCACGACCACGCCGCGCTTCAGCCCATTGCTCGGCGCGATGCCCAGCCCGGCCAGCTTCAGGCTGCCGTCGGCGAGCACCTCGGCCACGACCACCATCACCTTCGCGGTGCCGATGTCGAGGCCGACGACAAGATCCTTGTATTCCTTGGGCATGAGATTCCTCTGTTCTCTATTTCTTCTTGGCGTCCGGCGCAACCGTCGTGACGCCGCGCAGGCGCAGTGCATAGCCGTCGGTGTGCCGCAGATCGGCACCTTCGATGGCCGTGATGTTTCGGCCGTACTGGCTCGCCACCGGCGTGACCGATTTCAGGAAGCGCTGCGTGCGCGCAACCACCTCATCCGCCGTGCCGCGCCCGAGTTCGATGTCGGCATCGGAATCGAGCACCACGCGCCAGCTCCCTCGGCTGGACAGCTCGAGTTCGTCGATCGACAGGTCGTAAGGCTTGAAGAGGGGTTCGAGCACGCGGTACATGCCCAGCACCTGGCCGGCCTGGCCGTTCGGGCCCGACAAGCGCGGCAGGCTGTCGTCCACCTCTGCGACGTTGGCCTCGAACACTTCGCCGAAGCTGTTGACCAGCCGCGATTCGGATTCGCCGCCCCAGAACGCGACCGGCACCTGTTCGGTGAGCGTCACGCGCAGCTTGTCCGGGAACTGCCGCCGCACCACCGCCTTGCGCACCCAGGGCACGGACTCGAAAGCGTGGCGCGCGGCGGCCAGATCGATGGTGAAGAAATTGCCCGCCAGTTGCGGCGCCACGTTGGCGCGCAGGGTGACCGCGTTGTTGTGCGTGACCTGTCCGTCGACCTGGATGCCGGCGAGCGGAAAGAACGGTTGCCGAAGCAGCCACCAGCCACCGGCCGCCAGCAGCACGAGCGTGAACACCACGTACGCCAGAGTCGCGACGAGGTTCATGAGCTTGACGTCGAAGGGCACCGGATTCACGCGCGCGCCCTCCCCTTGTCCGAGTCGAGCGCGGCGAGCGCGAGCACGCGCAGGCACAGCGCCTCGTAGCCGATGCCCGCCGCCTTGGCCGACATGGGCACCAGCGAGTGCGTGGTCATGCCGGGCGAGGTGTTCATCTCCAGCAGGAAGGGCTTGCGGTCGCTGGCGCGGATCATCAGGTCGGCCCGGCCCCAGCCGCGGCAGTGGAGCTGGTGATAGGCGGCGAGCGCGATGCGCTGGATCTCGCGTTCTTCGGCCGCGTCCAGCCCGCTCGGGCAGTGGTACTTCACCTCGTCGGTGAAGTACTTGTTCTGGTAGTCGTAGCCGGCCTCGGGCGCGGCGATGCGCACCACCGGCAGCGCCTCGGCGCCCAGTCCGCTGCCGAGCAGGGCGCAGGTCACTTCCTCGCCCTCGATGAATTCCTCGCACAGCACGTCGTCGTCGTAGCGCACCGCGAGCGCCACGGCGTCCTGCATCTGCGAATAGCCCTGGATCTTGGTCACGCCGATGGACGACCCTTCGCGCGGCGGCTTGACAATCACCGGCAGCCCGAGCACGTCGGGCACGGCCATGACCTGCTCGCGGCTCTGCTGGTCGAAGGCGAGTCGCACGTAACGCGGCGTCGGCAACCCGTCGGCCTGCCAGATGCGCTTGGTCATCACCTTGTCCATGGCCACGCTGGACGACATCACGCCCGAGCCCGTGTAGGGAATGCCCAGCAGCTCGAGCGCGCCTTGCACGGTGCCGTCTTCGCCGTGCCGGCCGTGCAGCGCGATGAAGCAGCGTTCGAAGCCCTCGCGGCGCAGCTCGACCAGATCGCGCTCGGCCGGGTCGAAGGCATGCGCGTCGACGCCGCTGGCGCGGAGCGCACCGAGCACGCCGTTGCCCGAGAGCATCGAGATCTCGCGCTCGGCCGAGCTGCC
>JAHJOG010000329.1 GCA_018820395.1 Gammaproteobacteria bacterium
ACGGCTCATGGGCGCGCGCCTGCGGCTGTCATCAGGGCGGGGTGGTGAGTGCTTCGCACAGGCGCTAAACACCGCCATCCACTGCGCAGGGAGGCCCAGGCCATGCAGATCTTTCTCGACACCACCGACACGGCCGTCCTGAAGGACCTGGCCTCCACCGGTCTGGTGGACGGCGTCACCACCAATCCGTCGCTGATCGCCAAGTCCGGCCGTCCCATGCTGGAGGTCATCGCCGAGATTTGCGACCTCGTCGAGGGCCCCGTGAGCGCCGAGGTGGCCGCCACTGAAACCGAGGCCATGCTAGCCGAGGGCCGCAAGCTGGCCAGCGTGGCCACCAATGTGGTGGTCAAGGTGCCCCTGACCCGAGCCGGGCTGACCGCCACGGGCGTCTTCTCGCGCGAAGGCATCCAGACCAATGTGACCCTGTGCTTCTCCGCCGCCCAGGCCCTGATGGCCGCCAAGGCCGGCGCCACCTACATCTCGCCCTTCATCGGCCGTCTGGACGACCACGGGGCCGACGGCATGGAGCTGATCACCGAGATCCGCGCCATCTATGACAACTATGATTTCGACACCGAAATCCTCGCCGCCTCGGTGCGCCATCCGGCCCATGTGACCGCCTCGGCCCTGGCCGGCGCCGACTGTGCGACCATTCCGCCGTCGGTCTTCCTCGACCTGTTCAAGCACCCGTTAACCGAGAAGGGTCTTGATCAGTTCATGAGCGACTGGGCCAAGACCGGCCAGTCGATCCTCTAGAGGACAAGGGGCGGGGCGCATGGACGGGACCAGCATGGACGGGGCGATGAGCGCCCACGAGGCCAGGGACGAGGTCCGCCGCTTCCTGCTGGAAAATCCCGGCGTCCTGCTGGACGATCCTGAACTGCTGGCCCAGCTCGGCCTGCAGACCCTGCCGGACAATGTGGTGGCCTTCGGGCCGGCCGCCCTGGCCCGGGTCCACGCCGCCCACCGCAAGGAATCAGCCGTCCGCCGACGGCTGGAATCCACCGCCCGGGCCAATTTCGCCGCCCAGGCCCACACCCACGGGGCGGTCATCGACCTGCTGGAGGCCCGCAACCATGCCGATCTGGCGCGGCGGGTGGACGACCTGGCCCAGCTGCGCTTCGCCCTCTGCAGCGGCGTGGTGGCGCTCGAGGGGCCAGAGCGCACCCCGGCCGGCTGGCGACCCCTGGTGGAGGGCCAGGTGGACATGATCCTGGGCGGCCACCAGAAACTGACCCGCATGGGCTTCTGGGCCCCGGCTCTGGGCCTGTTCGGCGACCGGGC
The DNA here is from genome assembly GCA_018820395.1 of Gammaproteobacteria bacterium. Classification (GTDB taxonomy): domain Bacteria; phylum Pseudomonadota; class Gammaproteobacteria; order Burkholderiales; family Burkholderiaceae_C; genus Variovorax. Next base: position 1,285 of record JAHJOG010000329.1, read on the forward strand.
CGAGGCGGTGAAGTCCATGGCCCTGGTGCGCCTGGCCATGTGGGAGCCGGCCCGCGAGGGCATCGTCGCCTTCGGCTCGTCCGATCCCCAGGGCTTCACCGAGGACATGGGCGCCGAGCTGGTGGCCTTCCTGGCCCGGGTGATCGAGCGCACGGCGGAGCGTTGGCCGGTCCTGTGAACCCCTTGCCGGGTCAGGGCGCCGAAGCCGCCCAAGCGGTCCAGGCCTGGCTGGCCCATCTGGCCCAGGAGCGGCGGGCTTCGCCGCGCACCCTGGAGGCCTATGGGGCGGCCGGCCGCCGCTATGTGGCCTTTCTGGAAAAACACCGGGGCGGGCCCCTGACCATCGCCGACCTGGGGGGAATCGAGACCGCCGAGCTTCGCGCCTGGCTGGCCTATCTGCGCCAGGGCGATCATCCCCTGTCCGCGCGGTCCATGTCCCAGGCCCTGTCGGCCGTGCGCGGTTTCCACAGGTTTCTCGACCGCCGATTGGGCGTGGCCAACGCCGCGGTCACCCTGGTGCGCGGTCCCCGGGTCAAGCCCGGCGCGCCACGGCCGATCAGCGAGGACCAGGCCTTTGGCCTCATAGCCGAGCCGGGCTTGAACCCCGACCTCGACCCCTGGGAGGCCAGCCGGGACGCCGCCGTCTTCACCCTGCTCTATGGCTGCGGCCTGCGGATTTCGGAGGCCCTGTCCCTGCGCCGCAGCGACGCGCCTCTGGGCCAGTCCCTGCGCATCACCGGCAAGGGCGGCAAGACCCGCCTGGTCCCGGTGCTGCCGGCGGTGACGGCGGCGATCGCGGCCTATCTGGCCGACCTGCCCTTCGTCCTGGCCGATGACGACGCGCTTTTCCGCGCCCGCCGGGGCGGCCCGCTCAGCCCACGGCACGTGCAGGCCAGCCTGCAGATCCTGCGCGGCCGACTGGGCCTGCCCGACAGCGCCACCCCCCACGCCCTGCGTCATTCCTTCGCGACTCATCTGCTGGGCGCAGGCGCCGACTTGCGTTCTATTCAGGACCTGTTAGGCCACGCGTCGCTGTCCACCACCCAGCGTTACACCGAGGTGGACGCTCAGCGGCTGCTCGCCGCCTACGCCAAGGCTCACCCCCACGCATGACCTGCCCGATCCGACTGCGATCCGTCACATCCGCCGACCTGCCGATCTTCTTCGA
>JAHJOG010000137.1 GCA_018820395.1 Gammaproteobacteria bacterium
CCGGTGTAGCCGGTGATCACGCCCGCGAGCTGGAGCGTCGATCCCTCGGCGAGCGGCACGGGATACCAGCGGTCGATGCGGGCCGCCGTCAGGCGCCCGGGCTGCAGCACGACATCGGCGCGGACCCGCACGAAGGTGCCGTTGCTCAGAGACGTTCCTCCGAGGCCGTCGCTCACGATCGCGCCGCCGTAGGCGATCACCAGGGCGCCGAGCCGGAAGGTTCGGGTCGCGCTGTCGAGGTTCTGCACGGTGCCGGTCAGGATCGGTCCCGCGAGCAATGGCTGCTGCTCGACGCGCGTGGCGCGCAGCAGGCCCGGTGTTTCCGGAAGGCCCCAGACCTGCACGGTCGTGCCGGGCACGATCGCCCCGAGGCCGGTGGAGTCGGCCCACACGGTGGCCGAATCGGTCACGATGGTGGTGCCCAGCACCTGGAAGCGGCCTTGGCCGAGGTCGGGCACGGTCAGCGGCCCGCGCACGTCCGCTGCCGATTCGATCCGAACTGCCGAGCCGGTCGTGAAGTCCGCGCTGACGGGGCCCGTGACCTTCGCGCTCATGCCCAGGCGCAACTCGGTGGCATCCTGGAGATCGACCACGGCGCCGGTGGTGTCGTAGCGAACTCCGTTGACGAAGATCGAACCCGCGCCGTCGACCGCGCCCACACCGGTGGCCGCGGCCGTGCTGACGCCGGTCCCGCCCGAACCCACGCCCGAACCGTCGTCGCCGCCGGCGCTGGCCGAAACGCCGGCGCCGGGCCCGTCCGAGCCTCCTGCGCTGCCGGCGCCACCGCCCGCGCCGTCGGAGGTGCCGCCTGAGCCCACGGAGGCAGCGCCACTCGGAATCGACTCGCCGCCGGCGGCTGTGCCGGCGCCGCTTCCCACCGGAGCCGTCACGCCGAACGAACCACCGCCGCCGCCACCCCCACCACCGCCGCAGGAGAGCAGCAGGCCGGTCAGGAGTGCGATGAAGCCCAAGCGAAGCGAAGTCGTCATGTGTCGTCTCTTTTCGATGCGGGTGACGCCGCGGGGTCTGCCGGGGGGAGCTCCCCGGCCGCGTCGTCCTCGTAGTAGGTATAGATGCCGACTCGAAGCCGCCCGGTGGCTTCGGCCGGCGCGCGCTCGTAGGCGCGCGTCATCTCACGCGTGAACTCGCGGTGCAACTGGCTCCAGCGATCCCGCGCGAGGCGATGGATGTGCTCGCAGTCCTCCAGCGGAATGCCGCTCACGAACACCGAACGTTCCAGGAACGGCTTTGGCGCGCCCAGCGTGTTCGCCACGGCGGCGAGCAGATGGTCTCGCCCGTTGTCTCCGACGAAGGAGAGCATGGCCTGAAGATCTTGCGCAGGCACGAATCCGGAGGCGACGAGCTCGACGCGACCGTCGGTCTGCGTCGCCAGGTTCAGGCGCGTCAACTCGTCGAGGATGGCGCGGTGGTGAACGTTGCCTCGGCTCGCCCGACGCGCCACAGATTCGAACGAGGGTTGGTCCGGCGAGTCGGCCACGATCGGCAGCGACCGGCAAGCCGGATCGTCGGCGAAGAGCTGCAGCCACAGCGTGAAGGTCTTCGCTGCCGCAGAGGTTTCGGTGCGGGGCAGGGCGTCTTCGGTGCTGCGCAGCTTCGCGGTCAGCGCCTTGCGATTGAGTCCGGTGGTCACGGAAAGCTGGCTGATGTTGGCTTCGACCCCGGTTTCGCGCCAGGCGCGCCGAGCCTCGTCGACCAGCAGGTGGCGCAACACCGCTTCGAGGTGCGCATGTTTGGCGCCCAGGGCCAGCGCCAGGCGGACCAGCGGCCGAAGAACTCGCGAGACGCTGGCGAGCACCGCATCGAGCTGGTCTTCGCTGGCCAGGGCAACGGCCTTGCTCGTCACCCCTTGCGCGCGCGGTTGCCGTGCGCCGTTCTTGGATCCTGTGGGTGCCTTGGCCATAGAGTGAGTTCCGCCACTCTACCGTGAGCCGCGGCGCACTGCGGTTGGCGGGGGCGCCGGGTCGCCAGAGCTCAGCTTGCGCAACGCGCGGCTTGTCGCACAAGGCACTGCATTGGCACAACCGGTTTGAGAACGAGACATTCAGAAGTTTTTGGAGGCGCAGGGCGTCTCGCCCGATGGAGTGAACTCGCGATCCATGCAGACGGGACAACCAGACCCGCCAATGTCTGACAGAGGCGCGGCGGCAACTGTAAGAGAAACGCTGTATGGAATGTGAGTTTTTCCCATTTGAGCGAACGAGGAACGATATGCCGAGCCATGCTGCACCTCCCGCGGAGAGCACCGATGCAAGCCAGGCCCGGCCGCGCACGCGCCGAACGGGCCGCCGTCGATGGACCTCCGCCCGAAGTGTGCCCGCGGCGCGCATGCTGCGGCGCCTCCGGGCCCGGGACGCCGTGGCGCGGATGGTGAAGTCGGCGCAGAACGCGATCGTCGTCGCATTTCGCCAGCAGCTCGCCGGCATGGGGACCGGACCGACCGAGGCGCAGCTCAAGCGTTTCGCGAAACTCGCGGCGGTCCAGGGAAGAATGGTCCGCAGCCGGCGCAGGGGCTAGGATCGCGGGGTGCCGCCGCGCCCCTTCTTCAAGAGCTTTGCAAGCCTTCTCACCCTGGTGTTTGCGCTGTGCATGCCGGCGGTCGGCAATGGTGCGGATCCGACGCCGATGTCCATCGGCCCCCTCGGCCCGAGCAGCCCGGTGGCAACGGCCGGCGCGCGATTCAGCGCATTGACCGAGATCACCTCCGCCAACGTCGAAGGGTTGAACAAGGCGTGGACCTTCAGCACCGGCGACCTGTCCCGACGGCCGGCCGCGGCCATGAAGCGCACCAAGTTCGAGACGACGCCGGTCCTGGTCGACGGTCGACTGATCCTGTGCACACCCTTCAACGAGGTGATCGCGCTCGATCCTGGCGACGGCCATGCGCTCTGGCGCCACGACCCCGAAGTGTCGATGGACATGCGGCCGGCCAATCGCTTCAACTGCCGAGGCGTGGCGCCATGGCGTGACCCCGCGAGCGCAACCGGCGACCGTTGCGCGACCCGCATCCTGAGCGCGACCAACGACGCGCGACTGATCGCGCTCGACGCGCACAACGGCTTGCCATGCCCCGGCTTCGGGGACGGAGGCCAGGTGCGCATCGATACGGGCTCGCTGCGATGGGCCGGCGAATTCCAGGTCACGTCGGCGCCGGTCGTGGTGCGCGACACGGTCATCATCGGCTCGGCCATCGGCGACAACCAGCGGGTCGACGCGCCTTCCGGGCGCGTCCGCGCCTTCGATGCCCGGACCGGCATGCTGCGCTGGACCTGGGACCCGCTGCGTCCCGATGCGTCGGGGCGAAAACCTCGCGCCGGTGCGGCGAACGTCTGGGCGCCGATGGCCGTGGACGAGGCGCGCGGACTGGTCTTTCTCCCCACCTCCAGTCCGAGTCCCGACTTCTTCGGCGGCGAGCGTCCGGGCGACAACCGCGATGCCGATTCGGTGGTCGCCTTGCGCGTGGCCGACGGCTCCCGGGCGTGGGCCTTCCAGGTCGTCAAGCACGATGTGTGGGACTACGACGTGGCTGCGCAGCCCGCACTCGCCACACTGCACATCGACGGCCGCCCGCGCGATGTGGTGGTCGAGGCGACCAAGCAAGGGCTGGTCTTCGTGCTGGACCGCGACACGGGCCTGCCGGTGTTTCCGGTGGAAGAGCGGCCGGTGCCACAGGGCGCCGTGCCAGGCGACGTGCTGTCCGCCACGCAGACCTTTCCGGTCGGAATGCCGGCGCTGGTGCCCTCGGAGCTGAAGGCGCAGGATGCCTTCGGCTTCACCTTCTTCGATCGGGGGGCCTGCCGCGACCGCATCGCCGCGCTGCGCAACGAGGGGCTCTACACGCCGCCGAGCACACAGGGCACCGTCCTCTTTCCTTCCACCGGCGGCGGCGTGAACTGGGGCGGCGTGGCGATCGATCCGAACGACGTGGTGTACGTGAACACCAGCCGCTTCGCCCACGCCGTCACGCTGATCCCGCGCGAGGCCTACGCGGACGCCAAGGCCGCCGCTCCGGCCAAGGAAATCAATCCGCAGACGGGCGCGCCTTTCGGCATGCGGCGCGAACTGATCGACTCGCCTTTCGGGGCGCCGTGCAACCCTCCGCCTTGGGGCACGCTGGCTGCGCTCGACCTGCGCACACGGACGATTCGCTGGGAAGTGCCGCTGGGCACCACCGAAGAAGCACTGCCGCTCGGCATCGCCTTGAAAACGGGCATGCCGAATTTCGGCGGCCCCATCGTCACCGCGGGCGGGCTGGTTTTCATCGGCGCCGCCATGGACCGCTATCTGCGCGCGTTCGACGCGTCCAGCGGCGCCGAGCTCTGGCGCGGCCGCTTGCCGGCTCCCGCGATGGCGATTCCCATGACCTACGAATGGAAAGGCCGGCAGTACGTGGTGGTCGCCGCCGGCGGACACAGCGAGGCGGGGACGAAGATCGCCGACGCCGTGGTGGCTTTCCGGCTGCCTGCGCCGGGTGAGTCGCCGCGCTCGGTCTGGGACCGGACGATCGATCAGCCGGGCGGTCGCTTCGCCGCGGGTGCAGGCGCCGCGGTCCTTGCCGTCGTCGCGGCTGCGCTCTGGTTCGCCCGGCGTCGCGCGCGGCGCAGGCGGCGCTCTGCCGATCGTCGTTAGAAGCGGCCTCCATTTCACGGTGCCTTCACACAGGCATCTCGCGGGCTTCATGGACGTATCACGTTCTTCACGCTTTGGATCGATAGCCTCGACGCGTCCGATCCACTCTTCGTGCAGTTCACGCCATGCGCCCCATCCAAGCCCGCCTCCTCGCGTCTCCATCGCCCGGTTCACTCGACCATCGGCCGCGCGCCAACGGAGAAGGCGCATGAAGGTCGATCTCCTGGTGATCGGCGCGAGCTTCGCCGGCCTGGCCTGCGCGCGTGCCGCGGCACTCGCCGGCCTGAGCGTCGCGGTCGTCGAGAAGAAGGCTCGGGCCGGCGCCAAGCTGCACACCACCGGCATCATCGTGCGGGACGCGGTCGACAGCGTGCCCTGGCTCGCGGAAGTGCCGCCGACCCTGGTTCGCCGCATCGAAGGCGTGCGGCTCTATGCGCCGAACATGCGCCATGTCGACCTGCATTCGCCGGGCTACTATTTCTGGGCCACCGACACGCCTGCGTTGCTCGACTGGATGAGTGACTCCGCGCAGGCGAGCGGCGTCGCGCTGCATCCGGGCACGCTCTTCGAACACGCCGTGCTGGTTCAGGGCCGGTGGCAGGTTCCGCTCGGCGATGGCCACGTGCTTCGCGCTTCGTATCTGGTCGGGGCCGACGGGCCGCATTCGCGCGTGGCCAAGGTGCTCGGCTTGTCGCGCAACGAGCACTTCCTCTTCGGCGTGGAGCATGAATACCGAGGCGCGCGCATGGCCTCGAACTTTCTGCATTGCTTCGTCGATCGCCGGCTTGCGCGGGGCTACATCGGCTGGGCGCTCGACGGCGTGGGCGTGGGCCAGGTCGGCCTGGCGCGGCGTCTGAATCCGCACCTGGATTCGGTCGATCGCGCGGCGCTGAGGCTCGACCCGCTGCTGGACAAGATATCGCAGGTGGTCGGCACCGGCGACGCGCCGCCGGTGGCGGTGCGGGCCGGCATGATTCCGTGCGGGGGGGTGCTCGCGTCGGTGGGCCGCGAGCGCGCCTTGCTGGTGGGCGATGCTGCGGGCATGGTGTCGCCGGTGACTGCGGGCGGCATTCACTACGCGCTGCAGCACGGCGCCCGCGCCGGCGAAGCCATTGCAGCATTCATCCGGGGCGAGGCCGACGACCCTTCCCGGTGGTTCGTGCGCAGCTACCCGGGCTTTCGGTTGAAGCGGGCGCTGCGGTGGTCTTTCGACCGCTTCCAGAGCGACTGGGTCTTCGACCGGCTGCTGTCGACCGCAGCATTGCGGCGCGCGGCGCAGTGGGTGTACTTTCAGCGAAAGGCCGGGCCGCTGCCGGAGGGTTGATCGAAGCGCGCCGCTGCCTGGCGTGCATCCACGGAGTCGAACATCCAGGGTGTCGAACTATCGCGTAGGCGGCAGGATCACCGGCGGTGGGGGTGGGACCGGAATGTTCGGCGGCGGCGGGTTGAACTGCGGCACCGGCACCGGCGGAATGACCGGAATGGGGGTCGGCGCGCGCTGCGGCTGCGTGGTCTGCTGCTGCCTTTGGCGTTCGAGCTGCTGATCCTGCTGCCGTTGCTGCGGCGGCTGGGCCGGTGACGCCGTGGCGTCCACCGCCGGTTTGCCGTCGGTGGCGAGCGTGGCGTTGATGGCCGGAAGGTCGCTTTCGGTGAGCGTGCCGCTGGCCTGCCTCAGCCTCAGGTTGCCGAGCAGCACGTTGTAGCGCGCCAGGGCCAGGTCGCGCTTGGTCTGGAAGAGCTGGCTCTGCGAGTTGAGCACGTCGATGTTGATGCGCACGCCGACCTGGTAGCCGAGCCGGTTGGCATCGAGCGCGCTCTGGCTGGATGACTCGGCGGCTTCGAGCGCCTTGACCTGCCCGGCGCCCGACTCCAGGCCGAGATAGGCTGCGCGCACGGCCTGGGTGACGCTGCGGCGCGTCGATTCGAGCACCGAGCGCGACTGGTATTCGAGCGCCAGCGTTTCCTTGATGCGGTTTTCGATCGCGAAGCCGGCGAAGAGCGGCATCGACAACGAGACGCCGACGGTCGCGGCCTTGATGCGCGACTGGCCGGTGGTGGTGCTGGTGCCCTGCGGGTTGTTGCTGACGTTGTAGCCGAGCGTGGCATCGATCGTGGGCTTGTTGCCGGCTTCGGCCTTCTCGACTTCGAGCCGCGCGACGTCGAGCCCCAGCCGTGCCTGCCGAATGGCCGGATGCACTTCGATCGCCTGGTTGACCCACATGTTCATGTCGGCCGGCAGCAATGCGGGCAGCGTGACCGGCGTGGCCAGCGCCAGCGGCGTGCTGCCGGGCTGCCCGACGAGCTGGTCGAGCGCGAGCTTCTTGACCTGCAGATCGTTCTGCGCCGCGATCTCCTGCGCCACCACGAGGTCGTAGCGCGCCTGGGCCTCGCGGCTGTCGGTGATGGTCGAAGTGCCGACCTCGAAGTTGCGCTTGGCCGATGCCAGCTGCTCGCTCACCGCGATCTTCTGCGCGCGGACCAGGGCGAGGCTGTCGCTCGCGCCGAGCACGTCGAAATAGGCCTGGCTCACACGGATCACCAGGTCCTGTTCGGCAGTGGTCAGCACCGCCTGCGCGATCTCGGCCTGGCGCTTGCCCTGCTCGTAGGTCGCCCAGTTGGCAGGGCGATAGAGCGGCTGCGTGGCGTTGATGCCCGCCGACTGCGTGTTGAATCCGCGCGACCCGCCGCCGGCCGACGTGTCGACCTCGAGTTCGGTGCGCGACACCCCACCCGACAGGCCCACCGAAGGGAGGATGCCGGCCTTGGCTTGCGCGGCACGGGCCACCGACGCGTCGTACTGCGAGCGGGCCGCCTGGTAGGTGGCGTCGTAGCCCTGCGCGGACCGGTACAGCTCGACCAGGCTCTGCGCATGGGCCGGCAGCGCGAGCACCAGGGCGAGGGCTGCCGTGAGGGGAAGGAGCCGGGGCAAGCGCATGAAGAGGTCTTTCGGAGGGAGCGACGGTGCGTCGGTGGCGGTGGTGACGGCGGTGACGGCGGTGAAGGCGGTGAAGGTGATGACGACTTCGACCGGCCGTCAGTAACGCGGCACGGCCGGGTCGCGTTCGGCCGACCAGGCGTCGATGCCGCCGGCCACGTTGGCGACTTCGGCGAATCCGTTCTGTGCCAGGAATGCCGCCACGCGCTGGCTGCGCGCGCCGTGGTGGCACAGGCAGGCGATGCGATGGCTTTCGTCGAGTTCGGCGATGCGCGCAGGGATCTCGTTCATCGGTATCGTGACGAGCTCGAAGCCTTGCGGCGACACGCTGGCCGTCTGCAGTTCCCAGGGCTCGCGCACGTCGAGCAGCACGGGGCGGGCCGCGGCGTCGCGCGCGAACCAGTCGGCGAGCGCAGAAGGGCGAATCTGTTCGACCATGGCCTTGCCGTTCAAAAGTTGAAGCGCGATGGCGCGGGGAAGTTCAGGAGCCGCGGGGCTACGGTGTCCCAGGGCTGGATCACGTCCCACTTGCCTTCGCCGACGCGGGTGGCGAAGTGGGCACGCATCATGGGTTCGTCGCCGACGATCGCGCCGAGCCGGCCGCCCATGTTTAGCGAGCCCATCAGGCTCTGCGGCAGGCGCGCGACCGAACCGCTCAGCACGATCACGTCGAAGGTCGGGCCCTTGGCGAGCGGCTTGGCGCCGTCGGCATGACGGACCTCGACGTTGGTGATGCCGTTGCGCTGCAGGTTCCGCGTGGCGACCTCGGCCAGGCCGGCGTCGATCTCCAGACTCAGCACGTGGGCCGCGCGTTCGGCGAGCAGGGCGGCCATGAAGCCGGAGCCTGTGCCGATCTCGAGCACCGAGTCGGTTTTCTTGATGTGCAGGTCTTGCAGCATGCGGGCCTCGACCTTCGGCGACAGCATGCATTGGCCCACGGTGCGTGTGGCGGCGCCTTCGAGAGGGATCTCCATGTCGAAGAAGGCCAGGCCGCGATGCACCTCGGGCACGTAGTCTTCGCGGCGTATGCGGCCCAGCAAGTCGAGGATGTCGAGATCGAGCACATCCCAGGGTCGGATCTGCTGCTCGATCATGTTGAAGCGAAGGCGCTCGTGGGGAGTGGCGGGGTTCATGTGAATTTTTCCTAGTCCGTCTCAGGACAAACCCTCGATTTTACGGGGCGACTTGCGATGCCATGCCCGGCGTGCCCAGGTGGCGAGGTCGTCCATGTAGCAGTAGACCACCGGCACCACGACCAGCGTCAGCAGCGACGAGGTGATCACTCCGCCGATCACCGCCTGGCCCATGGGCGCACGCTGCTCCGAGCCTTCGCTCAGCGCGAAGGCGAGCGGCACCATGCCGAAGATCATCGCCAGCGTGGTCATGAGGATCGGGCGCAGCCGCACGCGCGCGGCCAGCAGCAGGGCCTCGGTGCGCGGCAGGCCCGGCACGGCACTGCCGTCCGCGGCGACGCCGGGTGCCCGAGCGCGAATCGCGAAGTCCACCAGCAGGATCGCGTTCTTGGTGACCAGGCCCATCAGCATGACCACGCCGATGACGGAGAACATCGACAGCGTCGACTGGAAGGTGAGCAGCGCCAGCACCACGCCGATCAGCGTGAGCGGCAGCGCCGTCATGAGCGCGAGCGGCTGCAGGAAGCTCCTGAACTGGCTCGCCAGGATCATGTAGATGAAGATGATGGCGAGCGCCAGGGCCGAGACGGCATAGCCGAAGCTTTCCTGCATGTTCTTGGTCGAGCCGCTGAACTGCCAGGCGTAGCCCGGCGGAAACGCGATGCCGGCCAGCGCCTGGCGGATGTCGGCCGACACTTCGCCGGCCGAGCGGCCCGACACGTTGGCGTTGATGCCGACTTCGCGCGCCAGCGCGCGGCGGTTGATCTGGTTCGGCCCGGTCGTTTCCTTGACGTCGGCGATCTGCTGAAGGCGCACGATGCGGCTCGAGCCGTCGGTGTTGGCACCCATGGTGGTGCTGACGAAGGGCAGCCGGGCCAGGTCGGCCGGCGAGTTGCGCACTTCGGGGGCCAGACGCACGTTCACGTCGTAGGTCTGGTCGTCCGGCGCGCGCCAGTTGCCGACCGTGGTGCCGGCCACCAGCGTGCGCAGCGCCGTCGCGATCGAGTTCACGCCCAGGCCCAGGTCGGACGCGGCGTCGCGCCGCACCACCACGCTCACGGTCGGCTTGTCGGGCTTGAGGCTGGAGTCGAGATCGACCAGGCCGGGGATGGGCCGGATGCTTTCCATCACGCGCTGCGCGAGCCGCTCGAGCTCCTTCAGGTCGGCGCCCTGCAGCGAGAACTCGATCGGCTTGTTGCCGCCCACCGAGTCGCGCAGGCCCACGTGCGTGACCGTGATGCCGGGCACGGACCGCAGGCGGTCGCGCAGCACCGACGACATCTGGTCGACGCTGCGGCTTCGCATCTTGCGATCGACCAGCCGCACGTAGATGCTCGCGTACATCTTGCCCTGCGCGTTGCCGCTGTTGATGGTGGTGAGCGTGTAGCGAACCTCGGGCATGTCGCGCAGCACGCTCTCGACCTGGCGCGCCCGCGACTCGGTCACTTCGAGCGACGAGCCGACGGGCGTGTAGAAGTCGATCGCGGTTTCGGAGAAGTCGGCCTTGGGCACGAACTCGGTGCCGAGCAGCGGCACCATGAAGATGCTGCCCACGAAGATGCCGATCGCCGCGAGCACGGTGGCCAGCCGGTGCGCCAGCGACCAGCGCAGGATGCCCTGATAGCCCTCGGCGAGCCCGTCCGTGGCGCGCGCGAACCAGCCGGTCACGCGGCCGATGGTGCGGTCGTAGAGCGTGACGGGCGCGGTGTTCCGGTCGTGCGCGTCGATCGCCGGGTCGTGCCAGAGGCTCGAGAGCATCGGGTCGAGCGTGAAGCTGACAAACATCGAGATCATCACGGCCGCCACGATCGTGATGCCGAACTCGTGGAAGAACTTGCCGATGATCCCTTCCATGAAGCCGATCGGCAGAAACACCGCCACGATCGACAGCGTGGTGGCCAGCACGGCCAGTCCGATTTCCTGCGTGCCTTCGAGCGCGGCGACGTAGGGCGCCTTGCCCATCTGCACATGGCGCACGATGTTCTCGCGCACCACGATCGCGTCGTCGATCAGGAGCCCGACGCACAGCGACAGCGCCATGAGCGTCACCATGTTGATGGTGAAGCCGAACATCGCCATGAACCAGAAGGTGCCGATCAACGCGATCGGCAGCGTGAGGCCGGTGATGACGGTGGAGCGCCAGGAGTTCAGAAACAGGAACACGATCAGGATGGTGAGCAACGCGCCTTCGATCAAGGTGCTGCGCACGTTCTCCACCGCCACGCGGATCGGTCGCGACGCGTCGGCAATCGGTTCGAGCCGCACGCCGGGCGGCAGTTGCGGCCGCATGTCCACCAGCGCGCGGCTGAGCCCGTCGACCACCTGGATGGTGTTCTCGTCCTGCGCCTTCTGCACCGACAGCAGCAGCGTGCGCTGGCCGTTGTAGAGCGCCAGGCTGTCGATTTCCTGCGCACCGTCGCGCACGGTGGCGATCTGGTCGATGCGGATCGGGGCTCCCCCCTTGCGCATCACGATGATGCGGCCGAAGTCCTCGGGGCGCTGCATGCGCGCGTCGATCTGCACCACGCGCTCCTGTTCGAGCGAGCGCACCGCGCCGACCGGCAACGTCTGGTTTTCGTTGCGCACGGCGTCGACCACCTGGCCCGCGCTGACGCCGAAGGCTTCCATGGCGCGCGGGTCGAGGTAGACGTTGATCTCGCGCTTGGTGCCGCCCACCAGCGTGACCGAGCCCACGCCGCGCACGTTCTCCAGGCGCTTCTTCAGCACCTGGTCGGCCCAGTTGGTGAGCTCGACCGCGGTGGGGGCTCGCGCGGGGCCACCGTCGCTCGCGGACGCGTCCGGCAGCACGGCCACCGACCAGACGGGCCGCGACGCGGGGTCGAAGCGCAGCACGCGCGGGTCTTTCACTTCATCGCGAAACAGCGGCCGCACCGCGGCGACCTTCTCGCGCACATCGTCGGCGGCCTTGCGGCCATCGACATAGAGCTGGAACTCGATGATGACGACCGACTGGCCTTCATAACTGCGCGAGGTGAGGGCGTTGATGCCGGCGATCGAGTTGACGCCTTCCTCGACCTTCTTGGTGACTTCGCTTTCGACGATCTCCGGCGAGGCACCGGGGTATTCGGTGATCACCACCACCACCGGAAAGTCGATGTTGGGAAACTGGTCGACCGCCAGCCGCTGATAGGAAAAGATGCCGAGCACCACCAGCGCGAGCATCAGCATCGTCGCGAAGACCGGGTTGGCGAGGCTGACGCGCGTGAACCACATGGCCGCTGCTCAGGGCGAGGCCGACGTGGCGAGCCGAACTGCCGTGCCTTCGCGCATCGGGCCGACGCTGCCGGCCACCACGGCGGCGCCGGCTTCGACTCCACGCACGGCCACCAGCGTGCGGCCGCCGACCTGCCCGCGCTGCCCGGTCTCGACCGGTCGGTGCACGATGCGCCCGTCGACCACCAACTGCACGTAAGGCGCGGGCTTGTCGACACGCACGGCGCCGAGAGGCAGGGCGAGCGCGCGTTCGCGCCCCACGTCGATCGCGCCCTGCGCGAACAGTCCCTGGCGCAAGCCGTCGCTCTGTTCGAGCCGCAGGTACACCAGCACGCTGCGGCTGCCGGCCTGGGCGCTCGGGTTGATGCGGGCGACGGTGGCGTTCAGCTGCAGCGGGCCGGTGGCTCCGCCGGATGCGCCGCCCTCGATCGCGAGCGACGCGCGCTGGCCGAGCCGCACCGCCACCGAATCCGCGGCGCTCAGGGTCGCTTCGAGCTCGATCTGCCTCAGATCGATGACTTCGACGATGCGCGTGTCGATGCTCACGCGCTCGCCGGGTTGCACGAGGCGCTGTGCGACTTGGCCGGCGATGGGGCTGCGCAGCACGGTGTCGTCGAGCGACTTGCGCGCGAGGTCGACGGCGGCGAGCGCGGCCCGGTGCGTGGAGCGGGCCGCGTTCAGGTTGGCCTGCGAGGTGTCGAGCGCGGTGCGCGAGATGAAGCCCTGCGCCACGAGCGCCTGGTTGTTGTCGAAGGTGCGCTGGGCCACTGCCACCTGCGCCTGCGCGGAATCGGCCTGCTCCTGCGCCTGGCGCACGCGCGATCGGTATTCGCCGGGGTCGATGCGCGCGATGACCTGGCCGGCGGCGACCGTGTCCCCCTCGCGCACCGTGAGCCCGGTCAGCTCGCCGGCCACGCGCGCCTTGATCACGGCGGAATCCACCGCCCGGAGCGTGCCCGACACCGGGAGGGTGCGCGCGAGTTCTTCCTCGGTGACTCGAACCACGTCCGATGCCGCGAGCCGCAGCACGGTTTCGCTCGGCGCGGCGGTGGCCGCAGCCTGCTGGGCGCGGCGCGCGCTGGTGGCGCGGAAGAGCGCGCCCGCCACCAGCACCACGGCGAGCACCACCAGCGCCCATTTGAGCGAGCGCTTCATGTCTTCGCCTTGTGCGCAGCCTGCAACCCGTGCAGCACGAGTTCGGCCTGAAGCTCGATGTATGTGGCCGGATCGATCGCCGACTCGCTGTCGACGCAGACGCTGTTCGAATGCTTCCAGAGCATCAGGAAGATCATCGGCGCGATCACGGCGTAGATCGCGTGGTCGACATCGATCGGTGCGAATTCGCCGCTGTCGACGCCGCGTCGCAGGATGCGTCGCAGCAGCGTGTGCCCCGGGTGCACCACTTCGCGTCGGTAGAACTCGGCGAGTTCGGGAAAGTTGCGGCCCTCGCTCAGCATGAGCTTGGTGAGGCCCGAGGCCTTGGTGGAGCCGACGCGTTCCCACCAGATGCGCATGCAATAGCGCAGCATCTCGGACGTGCTGCCCTCGAAAGCCTCGAATTCCTTGTTCCACTCGGAGAAGCGGCCGGAGAGGTTTTCTACGACGACCGCCTTAAAGAGTTCTTCCTTGCTCGGGAAGTAGAGGAACAAGGTACCCTTGGACACGCCGGCACGGGCGGCGACTTCTTCGGACCGCGTGGCGGCGAAGCCCTTGTCCACGAAGAGATCGAGCGCCGCTTCGAGCAGCTCGCCGGGCCGCGCCTCCTTGCGGCGCTCGCGCTTGGCGCGAACCGGGCAGATCTTGTCCTTGAAGAAGCGAGGGGAGGGCATCGATCTCTTAATGACTGGCGGGTTAGTAATGTAGTGACCGACTGTAAAAGCGTCAACCCGCCACAATGTCCGGTTTTTCGGCCCATCGTTCAGGAGCATGCATGTCGAATTCTTCCCCCGCCACCGAATCCATCGTCCTGGGCGGCGGCTGTTTCTGGTGCACCGAGGCGGTCTTCGATCGAGTGAAGGGTGTGACCGACGTCGAGAGCGGCTATTGCAACGGCCAGGTGGTGAACCCGAGCTATGAGCAGGTCTGCACGGGTCGCACTGGCCATGTGGAAGTGGTCAAGGTCGAGTTCGATCCGGCCGAGATCTCGTTGCGCGAGATCCTGGAGATCTTCTTCGTCGTGCACGACCCGACGACGCTCAACCGGCAAGGCAACGACAGCGGCACCCAATACCGCAGCGGCATCTACACCACCAGCGACGCGCAGCAGGAAGTGGCCCGGGCCGTGATCGCGGAGATCGAGGCGAGCAAGACCTACCGCTCGCCGATCGTGACCGAGGTCGAGCCCCTCGCCAACTACTCGAAGGCCGAGGCCTACCACCAGGACTACTTTCTCAACAACCCGAACCAGGGCTATTGCGCCTTCGTGGTCGGGCCCAAAGTCGAGAAGTTCCAGAAGACTTTCGCCGCGCGCGTGAAATGAACGCGGTCCGCGCACGCTCTGCCTGCACACGCGCTGTCGTGTGTGCGCTGGCGTTCGCGGTCTGGGCGGCGACCACGCTCGGTGTGCTGCATGGCGCGGTGCACAACCCGGTGGCGCTGCACGCCTTGCCGGGGGCTGTGCACGCGACGTCGGCACCGGCTTCGCATCACGGCCTGAAGGCCCTGTTCGGCGAGCACGGCAAATCCGAATGCCGGCTCTACGACCAGCTCTCGCACGGTCCGGCCGCGCTCTGCGTGCCGATGCTGTTCGCACCCTTGGCCTTGCCCCTCGCCACCTTCGCGTGGCTCGAGGGCGAGGCTCTGGCCCGCTGGGTCGCGCTGTTCGAAGCGCGCGGCCCGCCTTCCATTCGCTGAATCCCTGCTTGTCAGGCTTGGCCACACCCCCACGCGGGGTGCGGCCGGCTTCCGATCGATTCAACGAATGTCCCCATCATGTCTTTCTCTTTCAAGCGCAACGCCATCGGCGCTGCCGTCCTCACCCTGTGCGCGTGCGCTTCGCTGCCGGTCTTCGCGCAGGCCGACCCTGGGGCGCCTGCGCTCCCTGAACTGACGGTCACCGGCAATCCGCTGGGCGCGACCGAACTCATCGCGCCTGCGACCTCGGTGTCCGGCGATGCCTTGCTGCTGCGCTCGCAGTCGACCCTCGGCGAAACGCTCAACGGCCTGCCGGGCGTGTCGAGCAGCTACTTCGGACCCAACGCGAGCCGGCCGACGATCCGCGGGCAGGACGGCGACCGCATCCGCATCCTGCAGAACGGCGGCTCGGCACCCGACGCGTCGGCGCTCAGCTACGACCATGCCGTGCCGGTCGATGCGCTGGTCACGGAGCGCATCGAGGTGCTGCGCGGCCCTTCGGCGTTGCAGTACGGCGGCAGCGCCGTGGGCGGCGTGGTCAACATCATCGACAACCGCATCCCGCGCGAGCCGTTGGACGGCTTCGGCGGGCGAGCCGACCTGGGCTACGCGACCGGCAGCCGCGAGCGCAGCGGCGGCGTGGTGCTCGAAGGCGGCACCGACCGCTACGCCCTGCACGTGGATGCCTTCGACCGCAAGGCCGACGACACCTCGGTGCCGATCGAACTCGGTTGCGACAGCCCGCGCCGCTCCGGTACGGCGCGCAAGATCTGCAACTCGGCCAACGACGCGCACGGCGGTGCGTTCGGCGGCTCGGTCTTCTTCGACCAGGGATGGATCGGCGCGTCGGCCAGCACCTACCGCAGCAACTACGGCACCGTGGCCGAAGACGACGTGACGATCGGCATGAAATCCGACCGCTACGCGCTCGAAGGCGAATGGCGTCCGGGTGGCTTCTTCACCAGCATCCATGCCAAGGCGAGCCGCACCGACTATCGCCACACCGAGTTCGAAGGCGCCGAAGCCGGCACCACCTTCGCCAACAAGAGCGACGACCTGCGCATCGAGGCGCGGCACCGCAAGATCGGCGGCATCGAAGGCGTCATCGGCTACACCCGCGAATCCAACGACTTCTCGGCGATCGGCGAAGAGGCCTTTGCGCCGCACAGCCGCACGCGCACGCAGGCGCTCTTCCTGCACGAAGAGCTCGGCACCGACTGGGGCCGCCTGAGCTTCGGTGCGCGGACCGAGCGCGTGCGCGTGCGTTCCAACGGCTACCCGGAAGACCCGGAGATCACCCGCTTCTTCGTCGGCGAGCGCGACTTCAATCCGCACAGCGCCGCCCTCGGTGCGCTGGTGAACCTCTCGCCCCAATGGCAGCTCACGTCCAACCTTGCGTACACCGAGCGCGCGCCCAAGGACTATGAGTTGTTCGCCAACGGCCCGCACGTCGCGACCGCGGCCTGGGAAGTCGGCAACCCCGACCTGCAGAAGGAGAAGTCGACCGGCTTCGACATCGGAGCCCAATGGAAGTCGGGCGCCAATTCGGCCCGCGTCAACGCCTATGTCACGCGCTTTCGCAACTACATCGGGCTCACGGCCACGGGCAACGTCCGCGGAGAAGAGGGCGAACTCAACCCCGGCCCGATCGACACCGGCGACGGCCTGGTCTTTCCCGACACGCTCGCCGAATACGCCTACCAGGGCGTGCGCGCGCGCTTCACCGGCATCGAGGCGAGCGGCAACCTGCGGCTGTTGGGCACCGACGGCTTCGCGCCCACGGCGGACCATTCGAAGCTCGACCTCGAATGGCGCGCCGACGTGGTCCGCGCCAGGAACACCGACACTGGCGAGCCGCTGCCGCGCATCTCGCCGGCCCGCATCGGCGCGACGCTCGCTTATGGCAACGGCCCCTGGGCGGCCCGCGTCGGCTTCGACAGCTACGCCGCGCAGCGCCGCGTGCCCAGCGTCGGCGCGCGCGAGACCGACGGCTTCACGCTCTTCAACGCCTCGCTCACCTATGCGATGAAAGTGCAGCGCGCCAACCTCACCTGGTACGCGCGCATCGACAACATCACCAACAAGCTGGCCTACAGCGCGACGTCGATCCTGACCACCACGGTGTATCCGCGTGCGCCGCTGCCGGGGAGGAGCTTGAAGGTGGGGTTGCGGGCGACGTTCTAGCGCCCTGTATCCTCCCCGCGAATGGATTCGCCGGTCGTCTCGTCGCTGCTCCCCGTCGTTCTGCTGATCGGCGCGGGCTACGTGGCGGGGCGGCGGGGTTGGGTGGGCGGGGGCGCGATTCGTGACCTGTCCAACCTGATCTTTCTGCTGCTGGCGCCGGCGCTCCTGTTTCGTGCGATGAGCACGGTGCATGTGGAGCAGCTCAGGCTGCGGCCGGTGGCGGCGTATTTCGTGGCGGCGGGGATGATCTTCGCGGCGACGGTGTTCTGGCGCGGCTTCAACCGGCGCGCGATCGTGCTGGCGCTGGCCAACACGTACAGCAACACCGTGATGATCGGCATCGCCTTGGTGGGGCTGGCCTATGGGCCCGAAGGCATGGTGGTGCTGCTCACGCTGATCTCGCTGCATTCGCTGGTGCTGCTCACCAGCGCGACGATGGTGCTGGAGTTGGCCGTGGCGCACGAGAACGCGTCGCAGAGGGGGGCGGGCCGGCCGCCGATGGCACGCACGCTGTGGCGGGCGTTCTACAGCTCGCTGGTCCATCCGGTGGTGCTGCCGATCTTCGCGGGCCTGGCGTTCGCACAGACCGGCTGGCAGCTGCCCGAAGTCATCGACAAACCGATCCTGCTGCTCGGGCAGGCGTTCACGCCGGTGGCACTGGTGATGGTCGGCATCACGCTGGCCTTCACGCGCGTGGGGTCGCACTGGCGCGGCGCGCTGGTTCAGGCCGTGGTCAAGAACCTGGTGCATCCGGCGCTGGTGGCGGCGCTCGGGCTGGCCTTCGGGCTGCGCGGCCTTCCGCTCACGGTGATGGTGGTGGCCGCGTCGCTGCCGATCGGCGCGAACGTGTTTCTTTTTTCGCAGCGCTACAAGACGGTGGAAGAGCTGGTGACCGCGAGCATGGCGGTGTCGACGTTGCTCGCGCTGGTCACCGTGTCGGTGGTGATGTGGCTGGCCGACCGGCTCTGAGGCCGCTCAGGGCGCGAGCCGTTCCCTGATCCACGTGCCGCCGTCTTGCCGGTAGCGCAGGCGGTCGTGCAGCCGGCTCTTGCGGCCTTGCCAGAATTCCCAGCGGTCGGGAACCAGGCGGTAGCCGCCCCAATGCGGCGGGCGGGGCGGCGAGAGCAGGTGGCGGGCGGCCTCCACAGCAGCGTTCTTCACCAGCACGTCGCGTCCGCTGATGACCTGGCTCTGTGGGCTGGCCCAGGCGCCGATGCGTGAGTCGAGCGGCCGGCTGGCGTAGTAGGCGTCGCTTTCGCTCGCTGTCGCTTTCTCGACGCGGCCTTCGATGCGCACCACGCGCTCCAGCTCGACCCAGTGGAACTGCAGCGCGGCCCACGGGTTGCCGGCCAGTTCCTGCCCCTTGCGGCTCTGGTAGTTGGTGTACCAGACGATGCCGCGCGCGTCGTAGCCCTTGATCAGCACGATGCGGGTGGAAGGGCGCAGGTCGCCACCGACCGTGGCGAGCGTCATGGCATTCGGCTCGGGCACCTGGCCTTCGATGGCCTCGCCGAGCCAGCGCTCGAATTGCTGCAGCGGGTCGGCTGCGCTTCGGGTTTCGTCGAGTTCGGCACGCTCGTAACTCTTGCGCAGCGCGGCCAGGGTGTCTTGGGGAGTGCTCATCGCGCCATTGTTGCGCAAGCCAGGCGTGGATACTGTGGCGATGCCCATCGACGCCGCACCCCGCCTGCCCACCGTGATCGTGCTCGCCTCGGGGCGGGGCGAGCGCTTTCGGGCGGCGGGTGGCGTGGGCTCGAAGCTGAAGGCGCTGCTCGCGGGGCGAACGGTGCTCGAGCACACGCTGGCTTCAGCGCGCGCGAGCGGGCTCGACTGGCATCTCGAAGACGCGGGTCATCCGGGCATGGGTGATTCGATCGCGGCGGCCGTGCGAGCCACCGCAGGCGCAGCCGGTTGGTTGATCCTTCCGGGTGACCTGCCGCTCGTGCAGCCATCGACCTTGCG
>JAHJOG010000012.1 GCA_018820395.1 Gammaproteobacteria bacterium
CATCCGCCTGCACCCGCTGGTCTGTACGGCGTTCAACGCCGACTTCGACGGCGACCAGATGGCCGTGCACGTCCCGCTGTCGGTCGAAGCGCAGATGGAAGCCCGCACGCTGATGCTGGCGTCCAACAACGTGCTGTTCCCGGCCAACGGCGAGCCGTCGATCGTTCCTTCGCAGGACGTCGTGCTCGGGCTCTATTACACGACCCGTGAGCGCGTCAACGGCAAGGGCGAGGGCCTGATCTTCTCCGACATCGGCGAAGTGCAGCGCGCGCTCGACGCCGACGTGGTCGAGCTCACCGCCAAGGTCAGCGTACGCATCACGGAATACACCAAGGACAAGGAATCGGGCGAATTCACGCCCAATACCGAGCTGGTGGAAACCACCGTGGGCCGTGCGTTGCTGTCCGAGATCCTGCCCAAGGGCCTGCCGTTCTCGAACATCAACAAGGCGCTGAAGAAGAAGGAAATCTCCAAGCTCATCAACGTCTCGTTCCGCAAGTGCGGTCTGAAAGAAACCGTGGTGTTCGCCGACAAGCTGTTGCAGAACGGCTTCCGTCTGGCGACCAAGGCAGGCATCTCGATCGCCATCGACGACATGCTGGTGCCGGCCGAGAAGCACGGCATCATCGAGCGCTCCGCGAAGGAAGTGAAGGAGATCGAGCAGCAGTACGTTTCGGGCCTGGTGACGTCCGGCGAGCGTTACAACAAGGTGGTCGACATCTGGGGCAAGGCCGGCGACGAAGTGTCGAAGGTCATGATGGCCAAGCTGTCGAAGGAAAAGGTCACCGACCGCCACGGCAACGAAGTCGACCAGGAGTCCTTCAACTCGATCTACATGATGGCCGACTCGGGCGCTCGCGGTTCTGCCGCGCAGATCCGTCAGGTGGCCGGCATGCGGGGCCTGATGGCCAAGCCCGACGGCTCGATCATCGAGACGCCCATCACCGCGAACTTCCGCGAAGGCCTGAACGTGCTGGAGTACTTCATCTCCACGCACGGTGCCCGAAAGGGCCTGGCCGACACGGCGCTGAAGACGGCCAACTCCGGCTATCTGACGCGGCGGCTGGTCGACGTGACCCAGGATCTGGTCGTGATCGAACAGGACTGCGGCACGACCGATGGCGCGGTGATGCGCGCGATCGTCGAAGGCGGCGAGGTCATCGAATCGCTGCGTGACCGCATCCTCGGTCGCACCGCGGCCGAAGACGTGCTCCACCCCGAAACGCGCGTGGTGCTGGCCCAGGCCGGCGACATGCTCGACGAGGACGTGATCGAAGCGCTCGAAGCCGAAGGCGTCGACGAGGTCAAGGTGCGGACCGCGCTCACTTGTGCGACCCGCTTTGGCCTGTGCGCGAAGTGCTATGGCCGTGATCTGGGCCGCGGTGGCCTGGTCAACAACGGCGAAGCGGTGGGTGTGATTGCTGCCCAGTCGATCGGCGAGCCGGGCACGCAGCTCACGATGCGCACCTTCCACATCGGTGGTGCGGCATCGCGTGCGGCGATCGCGTCCAACGTCGAAGCCAAGTCGAACGGCGTCATCGGCTTCAATGCCACGATGCGCTACGTGACCAACAGCCGCAACGAACTGGTGGTGATCGCCCGTTCCGGCGAGATCGTCATCCATGACGAGCACGGCCGGGAGCGCGAACGCCACAAGCTGCCGTACGGCGCCACGCTGGCGGTCAAGGCCGATCAGCAGGTCAAGGCGGGCCATGTGCTGGCCACGTGGGACCCGCTGACGCGACCGATCATCACCGAGTTCGCCGGCCAGACCCGCTTCGAGAACGTCGAGGAAGGCCTCACGGTCGCCAAGCAGGTCGACGAAGTCACGGGCCTGTCCATGCTGGTGGTCATCGATCCGAAGCGGCGCGGCGCGGCCAAGGTCGTGCGCCCGCAGGTGAAGCTGATCGACGCGTCGGGCTCCGAGGTCAAGATCCCGGGCACGGACCACTCGGTGACGATCGGCTTCCCGATCGGTTCCCTGGTGCAGGTTCGCGACGGCCAGGACGTCGGACCCGGCGAGGTGCTCGCCCGCATTCCGGTCGAAGGCCAGAAGACGCGCGACATCACCGGCGGTTTGCCGCGGGTGGCCGAGCTGTTCGAGGCGCGTTCGCCGAAGGACAAGGGCATGCTCGCCGAGATGACCGGCACGGTGTCGTTCGGCAAGGAGACCAAGGGCAAGATTCGCCTGCAGATCACTGATCCCGAAGGCACGGTCTGGGAAGACCTCGTGCCGAAGGAAAAGAACATCCTGGTGCACGAAGGCCAGGTGGTGAACAAGGGCGAAAGCGTGGTGGACGGACCGGCCGATCCGCAGGACATCCTGCGTTTGCTGGGCTCGGAAGAACTCGCGCGCTACATCGTGGACGAAGTGCAGGACGTGTATCGCTTGCAAGGTGTGAAGATCAACGACAAGCACATCGAGGTGATCGTTCGCCAGATGCTGCGCCGCGTCGTGGTCGAGAACCCGGGCGACGCGAACTACATCGCCGGTGAGCAGGTCGAGCGCAGCGAGATCCTCAACACCAACGACGCCCTGCGCGCCGAAGGCAAGCTGCCCGCGACCTTCACCAACCTGCTGCTGGGCATCACCAAGGCGTCGCTGTCGACCGATAGCTTCATCAGCGCGGCATCGTTCCAGGAAACGACGCGGGTGCTGACCGAGGCGGCCATCATGGGCAAGCGCGACGAGTTGCGTGGCCTGAAGGAAAACGTCATCGTTGGACGACTGATTCCGGCGGGCACGGGCATGGCCTACCACCAGGCTCGCAAGGTCAAGGACGCCATGGACGAGGCCGAGCGCCGCGCCATCGCCGAAGCCGAAGCCGCCGATCTGGCCGGCTCCTCGACGTCGGACGATGCGACCACGGTCGACGCCAGCGAAGGCGCCGCGACCGAGTAAGGTCCAGTAGAGAATACCGGCCATGACCGGTACCCGACGCCTCCCTTCCGCTTGCGGTCGGGGGGCGTTCTTTTTCTGCGGTGCGTCCCGGTGATGAGCGCGCGCGAGTCGTGGCTCTGGTGGGGCGCTCTGGCGCTGGCGGTGTTCTGGTTCGTCGGGGCGTACAACCGGATGATGCGGCTGCGCTCGGCAGCGTTGCAGGCCTATTCGACGCTGGACGGTGCCTTGACGCGCCAACTGGAGTTCGTCCTGGCGCACGCTTCGCAGCGCGAAGCGGAGGCGGCGGCCAGCCGATCCGTCGTTTCGGTCCAGGCGGCGGCGGCACAACTTCAGATCCTGCTTGCCGCAACGCGTCCCCGGCCGCTCGAACCGGCCCGGATCGCGGCACTGTCGACGGCGCTCCATGCCTTGCTGGGCGCTTGGCAAGGCCTCTACCCGAACGAAGGAATCAGCTTCGACGCAGACGGAACCCTCTCTCGCCCGGCGTCGCTGGAGGCGCAAAAGGACAGGCCTGACGCTTCCGAGCCCCCGCCCATCGCGTGGCCGGAGCCTTCCGCCGCCGCAGAGATTGCGCGCCGTCAATTCAACCAGGCCGTCATGCAGTACAACGCCGCCATCGGACAACTGCCTGCGCAACTGGTGGCGTGGATCATGCAACTGCGCAGGGCCGCCTGCCTCACCTGACCATTCGTTTCAAGCCCAACAAGTTGCAAGACACTCCGAACTCTCCACAGCGCGCTCCGACAACGTCGAACGCACCGCCGCTCTGGCGCCAGCTGCAGCTCGCCGCCACGGCGCTCGCGTCGATTCGGGCGGGCGTGTCCGGCACGGCGGCCTTCCAGTCGGTGGAGGCCGAGCTGCGCCCAGGCGTTCAGGCGCTCGGCTTCCAGGTGCTGCGCACGCTCGGGCGCGCCGAGGCGCTGCGACGGCAACTCGCCAAGCGGACCCCGCCGCCGGCAGCAGATGCACTGCTTTGCACTGCTCTGGCCCTTGCGTGGGACGCTGACGCATCACCCTACGAGCCTTTCACGCTCGTGGATCAGGCCGTGGAGGCGGCAAAGCGCAACCCCGGCACGCGGGCCCAGGCCAGCTTCATCAATGCCTGCTTGCGTCGCTTTCTCCGCGAGCGCGACGAGTTGGTGGCCCTGACAGAACGAGAGCCCGTCGCGCAATGGAATCATCCGCGCTGGTGGATCGAACGCCTGCGCCACGACCACCCGCGCGACTGGCGGCGCATTCTCGAAGCGGACAACACGCAGGCGCCGATGACGCTGCGCGTCAATCTGAAAAAGACCGACGTCGCCGCCTACCTGGGAGAACTGAATGCCGTCGGCCTGCCGGGAAGGGCTGTGGGCCGCAGCGGCGTGCAACTGTCGCGCGCACGGCCGGTGCTGGACCTGCCGGGCTTCACCCATGGCGCCTGTTCGGTCCAGGATGCGGCGGCCCAACTCGCCGCGCCCCTGCTGCTCGACGGCCTGCGGGCCGCGACGCCGGGCGCGCCGCTCCGCCTGCTGGACGCCTGCGCCGCACCCGGCGGGAAGACCGCGCACCTGATCGAAGCGGCCGGCGATGCGCAACTCGACCTCACCTCGCTGGAGATCGACGCCACGCGCAGCCGCCGGATCGAGGAAACGCTGGCCCGCATCGGCGCAGAAGCGCGCGTGCTCGTCGCCGATGCATCCAGGCCGGGTGAATGGTGGGACGGCCGGTCGTTCGACGGCATTCTGCTCGATGCGCCATGCACCGCATCGGGCATCGTCCGGCGCCATCCGGACGTGCGCTGGCTGCGCCGCGAAAGCGACACAGACCAGCTGGCGATCCTTCAGGCGATCCTGCTGGCCTCGCTCTGGCCCCTCGTGCGACCTGGAGGGCGGCTGCTGTACTGCACCTGTTCGGTTTTCCGGAAAGAGGGCGTGCACCAGATCGATGCGTTCCTTGCACACAACACCGACGCGCGTTTGCTGCCCTCGCCGGGCCATTTGCTGCCGCAAACCGGATCGGATGCTCACCGCGTCCCGGACAATGACCTGGGTGATCACGACGGTTTTTTCTACGCTCTCCTCGAAAAAGCGCCCCGCTGACGGGCGCTTTGGCGCCGGCTGGCTCGTGGCGCTGGTGCTGATGGCGATGCTGGCTCTTGCCGGCGCATGGCCTGGGGTCGCGGCGGCGCAGTCGTATCCGGCGTCGGTCAACGAGCTGCGCCTCGAGCAGGCCGACGACGGCGTCTACCTGAGCGCGCTGGTCGATTTCGAACTGCCGCCCCTGGTCGAAGAGGTGCTCGACAAGGGCATTGCCATCTACTTCGTCGTCGAGGCCGAGATTTCCCGGGATCGCTGGTACTGGACCGATCTCAAGGTGGCGCAGGCCTCGCGCTACATGCGCCTGGCCTACCAGCCGCTCACGAGGCGATGGCGGCTCAACGTGTCGCCCGTGCCCATCACCAACTCGGGCTTCGGCGTGTCGCTCAATCAGAACTTCGACTCGCTGGCCGACGCGCTCGACAGCGTGCGCCGGGTCGGGCGGCTGCGAATGAGCGATGTGGCCGACATCGGCGATCATGGCGTGCATACTGTGATGTTCCGCTTTCGGCTGGACACCTCGCAGCTGCCTCGCCCATTCCAGATCGGGGTGGCCGGCCAGTCCGACTGGAACATTTCCGCTGAACGTACCGCACGACTGCCCCTCGAGAAGGTGAAATGAGCACCGCCGATCCGCGCGCCGGCACAGGCCGCGCTTCCCCGCAGGCGCGCCGCGCGCGGGCGATGCGCTGGGCGATCGGCGTGAGCGCTTTTCTGGTCACGGCGATCGGCCTGGTGCTCATGTTCATGCTCGCGCAGTCGACCACCAACCGCGAGCTGTACGAGCGCAATTACGCGCGGCTCTTCGGCATCAACGTCGTCGTTGCCGGCGTGCTGGTCATCGTCTTGGGCTGGGTGGCTTTCCGGCTGCTGTCGCGGCTGCGGCAAGGCAAGTTCGGCAGCCGCCTGCTGATCAAGCTGGCGGCCATCTTCGCGCTGGTGGGCGTGGTGCCGGGCGTGCTGGTGTATGTCGTGTCCTATCAGTTCGTCGCCCGCTCGATCGAGAGCTGGTTCGACGTCAAAGTCGAGGGCGCGCTCGACGCCGGACTCAACCTGGGGCGCGCCACGCTCGACTCGTTGACCGACGACCTGTCCACCAAGGTTCGCGCGGCGAGCGCTCAGCTTGCCGACGTGCCCGACACCAGCGCCGGACTCGTGCTGGAGCGCATTCGCGACCAGCTCGGCGCCACCGATGCCGTGCTCTGGACCGGCACTGGACAACTGATCGCAGGCGCCGGCACGTCCCGCTTCAATCTCAACCCGGACCGGCCATCGCTGCAGCAATTGCGCCAGGTGCGTGCCGACCGGGCGGTAGCGCACATCGAAGGTCTCGACGAAACCCCGGCGCCGGGCGCTGCGCCGCCGCCGCCCGCCAGCGTGCGCGCCCTGGCCATGGTGCAGCGGCCCGGCTTCGACTTCAACACCGAACCGCGCTTTCTGCAGGTCACGCGGCCCTTGCCGCCCGCGGTCGTGGCCAATGCGCTGGCCGTTCAGGAGGCGAATCGCGAATACCAGGAGCGCGCCCTGGCCCGTGAGGGACTGCGCCGCATGTACATCGGCACGCTCACGCTCACGCTTTTCCTCGCCGTCTTCGGGGCGGTTCTGTTGGCCGTGCTGTTCGGCAATCAGCTCGCGCGACCCTTGCTGGTGTTGGCGGACGGAGTGCGCCAAGTGGCGGCCGGCGACCTTCGGCCGACTGCCGTCGTGCAAGGCAAGGACGAACTCGGCGGACTCACGCGGTCGTTCGCGGTCATGACCCAGCAACTCGCCGATGCGCGCGGCGCGGTCGAAAAAACCATGGGCGAGCTCGATGCCGCGCGCGACAACCTGCAGACCATCCTGGACAACCTCACCTCCGGCGTGATCGTGCTCGACGCCCAGGGCGTCATTCTGTCGACCAACCCGGGTGCGACCCGTGTGCTTCGCGCGCCGCTGGCCGCCTACGAAGGCCAGCCGCTCTCCAATTTGCCCGGGCGCGCCGACTTCGCTCAAGGCGTGCAACAGCAATTCGACGATTTCGAGGTCGAACGCATCCAGCACGGGCTCGACCACTGGCAGCACGCCTTCGAACTCCGGTCCGAAGGCGACGAGATGTCGCCCGACACCATCAACATCGTGGCGCGCGGCGCAGAGCTCCCGGGTGCCGCGCGGCTCCTGGTGTTCGACGACATCTCCGAGATCGTCTCTGCGCAGCGCACGCAGGCCTGGGGCGAGGTGGCTCGCCGCCTGGCGCACGAAATCAAGAACCCGCTCACGCCCATCCAGCTCTCGGCCGAGCGCCTCGAGATGAAGCTCACCGGCAAGGTGGCGCCGCCCGAGCAATTGCTGCTCACCAAGTCGGTCAAGACCATCGTCGATCAGGTCGACGCCATGAAGCGGCTGGTCAACGAGTTCCGCGACTACGCGCGCCTGCCCGCTGCCGACCTCAAGCCACTCGACTTGAATGCGCTCGTGACCGACGTCCTGCAACTCTACGGCGGGGGCAATGCGTCCATCGCGCTGCATTCCGAACTCGACGAGCGTTGCCCGCCGATCCGCGGCGACGCGCAGCAGATCCGCCAGGTCATTCATAACCTGCTGCAGAACGCGCAGGACGCAGCCGAAAGCGCCGTGGCCGGCGGCGCCGCGCGCTCGGGCGAAGTCGCGATCCGCACGCGGCTTTCGGACTCCGGCCGCCGTGTGCGCCTCACGGTGCAAGACAGCGGCCCCGGCTTTGCGGAGAACATCTTGAAGCGGGCCTTCGAACCCTACGTCACCACCAAGTCCAAAGGGACCGGGCTCGGGTTGGCGGTGGTCAAGAAAATCGCCGACGAACACGGCGCGCGCATCGAGCTTTCCAATCGTCACGAGAATGGGTCTACAGCCGGAGCGCAAGTCTCGTTATCATTTGCGCTGGCAGCAGAGCCGCAGGGAGCGGTTGCTCACACCGAAGATGAGAAGTCCTCCATCGCTTGATCGATTGCATCGGTCGACCTGGAGCCATTCGAGCATTCAACACAAGCGCGCACCAACCGACACCTCATGGCAAACATCCTCGTGGTCGACGACGAGCTGGGCATCCGGGACCTGCTCTTCGAAATTCTCAACGACGAAGGCCACAACGTGGATCTCGCCGAAAACGCGGCCGAGGCACGCGCCGCCAGGCAGCGGGCGCGTCCCGACCTGGTCCTGCTCGATATCCGGATGCCCGACACCGACGGCGTCACGCTGCTGAAGGAATGGTCCGCGGCCGGGCTGCTCAGCATGCCGGTCATCATGATGAGCGGGCACGCCACCATCGACACCGCCGTCGAGGCCACCCGCATCGGCGCCTTCGCTTTCCTCGAAAAACCGATCACGCTCCAGAAGCTGCTGAAGGCCGTCGAGCAAGGCCTTGCGCGTGAGACCGCCCGACGCGCCGCAGCCAGCGTCGTGCCCACCACCAACAGCTTCGCTGCCGTGGTCACCACCGTCGGCGAAAGCTCGCTCGTACCCTCGGCCTTGCAGATGCCCGCCCCGGATCCCGGCCCGCAGTCGACGCAAAGCTTCGACCTCGACCGGCCCCTGCGCGATGCCCGCGATGGCTTCGAGAAGGCGTACTTCGAGTTTCACCTGGCCATGGAAAACGGCTCGATGACCCGCGTCGCCGAAAAGACCGGCCTGGAACGCACCCACCTCTATCGCAAACTCAAGCAGCTCGGCGTCGACCTCTCGAGGGGCCGGCGCAGCGCTGTATAATCGCGGGCTGCGCTTCGCGAAGAGATTCGTCAAAGCGTATGGCCCGGTAGCTCAGTTGGTAGAGCAGCGGATTGAAAATCCGCGTGTCGGTGGTTCGATTCCGCCCCAGGCCACCAAGTTCTTTAGCCCCTGTTTCCTGATGGAATCAGGGGCTTTTTGTTTGTGGCAGTTCACCCGCCAGAATGGCAGGTACTTCAAGGTCGAGCAAAGCCAGCGTCTCGCTTTGCACATCACGATCGTGGGCCAACTCGACATGGCCCAGGGCACCGGCGCAGCGGTTGTCCGCGCCTTCGAGCATCGCCCGCGAGGCGGGAAACGCGACGTTGTCGGAGGTCGAGTACCAGCAGGTGAAAGGCACGGGCGTCTCGTGCGCCTGGCCGGCTTGCAGGTGGCGTAGCCAATCGCTTCCGATGCGCATCGCTCGCGTGTTCGGCGAGCGGCCGAAGCGGGCGAGCCAGGTGCCGCCGTGGGGCGTGCCGATCGTGACGATGCGGTGGGCGCGACGCGCGTCGGACTCCTGCAGCCAGGCGCGGGCCGCGAGGCCGCCCATGCTGTGGCAGACGATCATGGGCGCGAGTCCCGTGGCGTCGAAGACTTGAGCGACGGCCCGATCGATGGTGCGGATGTGAGCATCGATCGGGGCCATGGGCGGCTCCAGATTGACCGCGACGAAGGCACGGTCCGTCGAGCGCAGCGTGGTGAGCCAGGCGTTCCAGAATCCTCGATTGCACAGAAAGCCGTGGACCAGCACCACGCCGCGCCGGCCGTTGCGCGGCAGGTGATCCGGTTCGATGTCCGCGAGGAACGGTTGGTCGAGGCAGAACACGCGCGGTGCAATGCGGCATTCGGCGGACCATGCACGAACGCATTGCCACACATGGGCTGGCCGCACGGAGTCCGTCGCGCTGACGACGCGGCAGGCAAGAAGTTCGAGTGCGACGACGGATGCGTGGCCGAGAAGTGCGAGGGCGATGCCGGCAAGGGCCACGGTCGGTGAGAAACGCCACCAGAGCGCCACCCACGCTGTGAGTGCGAGCAACCCGCCCAGCATGAGGCGGCGTTGAAGCCGGGCGATCATGCGGCCGGCCGCCGCGTGCGCAGCGGTG
The DNA here is from genome assembly GCA_018820395.1 of Gammaproteobacteria bacterium. Classification (GTDB taxonomy): domain Bacteria; phylum Pseudomonadota; class Gammaproteobacteria; order Burkholderiales; family Burkholderiaceae_C; genus Variovorax. The sequence continues at coordinate 9,804 of JAHJOG010000012.1, forward strand.
TGAAACCGCTGCGGCTAAAAACCGGCAAGCGTTTAGAGGCCGGCCAGCATGGTGGTGCTGAGGTCGCCGTCTTCAGGGGTGGCCCTGCCTTGGGTCGAGAACACCAGCGTCATGAGCGCCAGCCCGAAAGAGGCGAGGAGGGCGCTCCAGCCGAACATGAAGATCAACGAAGCCGAAGCGAGCGGACCGGCGAGGAGAACGAGAGCTTTTTGCATGCGTCGATGATGCCTTGTAACAGGAGCTCGACGCTGTGAGAAAAGACATGTTTGCCTAAGGAAAACACTAGGTAAAAGGCCTCTTCATGCACTCATCACACGCTTACGAAAACTTAAGTATTCGATCGCGTGCGCTGCCATGGAACTAGTCACGCGAAGCCCATTTTTCTAGAAGTCGACCAAGCTCAATCCGATGTTGAGCACCGTCCGTTTGCGGTTGTAGTCGATCAGCGAGTCGCCATAGCCGTAGAAAAGCTGGGTGTGAAAACGCAGGTTGCTCTTGAGCGGATCGCCGATGGCCTTGAGCCATTCGAGCCGCGCCGAGCCACGGCCGCTGGACCGCAGGTTGTTGCGCACGGTCAGTGCGAGCGTGTTGTCGCGGTTGATGTTCCAGGCGGTGGTGAGTTCGGCACGTCCGACGAAGTCGGCGATGTCCGGGTTGTCGTCGCTGGAGGCATCTTCGGGAAGGCGGTACCAGACCCGGCCGGTGACCGTGAATCGGTTGTCCAGTTCTGCTCCAGCCATGAGATAGGCTCGATTCCAGCTGCGCGAATAGGGAAGGCTCTGTCCGTTGGACTGGTGCACGAGTCCGAGGCCGCTGTAGCGCCACCGCCAGCCGCCCGGCAGGCGCACATCGGTCGGATAGACGTACATCAACTCCGGCTCATGGTCGGTGGTGCGGAACGGCCGCGAAATGCTGCCGTTGAAGATCTGCCAGTTGGACACCTGCGAGTAGCCGAACCAGAGCGAGTCTTTTCTGGCCGGATCGTTCTGGGTCAGGAGGCCCTGCGCGAGCTTGGTCCGCACCGACAGGCCGATGCGCATCTCCTGCGCCTGGTAGTCGATGGCCCTGCCGGTGTGGCCAGCCGCGGGCGAGGTCGGCACGCCGGGCCTTTCGCTGGCGACCGACATCGAGACGTTGAGGGGGCGATAGCCGCGAAACGCGAATGTGCCGCAGTCGGTGCCGGTCTCGAGCTCCCAGAAGCGCGACAAGGTCGAGTACTGACGGTCCTTGCAGCCTTCCTCGGTTGCGACCGAGACCACGCGCGTTGCGGGCACGGATGCATCGACCGGCGGGGGCTGGGTGTCCGCCAGCACCGGCGGCGCAGGAGGAACCGCTGCGGCCGGAAGCGTCTGCTGTTGGGCCCAGCGGTCGAAGCAGGCGAGCCGCGCGTCCTTGTTGTTCCCCAGGGCCTGGCATTGCTGCCAGGTGAGTTGCGACTCGGCCAGCGGGCTCGGCGGCGTGTTGACGGCTTGCGCCTGCGCGTGGCCGGCGGCGAGCGTCGCCAGCAGGGCACCGAACGAGAGAGTCTGTGTGTTCATTGCTTTGCTTCGATCTTGATCATGGTGAAGGAGCGGATGCTTTCGTCCGCGGCATTGCGGCGCGTGCCTCGCAGCTGCGTGCCGCAGCCCTGGCTCGCCAACTCGGCCACCCACACGCCGCTGATCTCGCGGCCGTCCACGGACTCGTCCAGCGCGAGCTGTCCCTCGTCGTTGACGTCGCCGGCAAGCTGGGCCGTGGTGGCGGGGCCGGCGCCGGCAGTGCGGCGGACGCTTCCGCGCACGCCTGCGTATTCGGGATGCGGCGCCAGCTGCAGTTCGACCGTTTCGGCGGAGCCGTCGAAGCGCGCCTGCCAGTGGCCGTAAAGGGCCTGGGGCGGGAGGTCGAGAGCGCTGGCCGGGCACGTCGGCCCGAGAGCAGCGCATCCCGCAAGCGCGATGCTGGCGACGGTCGTGGCGAGCGCCGTCGCTGCCCTGCGCATCGTCATGTCGACGCTGCGGCCGCCGCCGCGCTGAGTGCCGCCTTGCGCGCGAACTCCGCACGCAGCGCCTTGATCTTCTCGCGCGGGTCTTCCTTGGCGGTCTTGAGGTCGAGCGCCATTTCGGCGATGAAGCGGCTCGGCTGCGCGGCGACCATTTCGCGGCCTTTCTTGCGTCGCTTGGTCCAGCTCACCACGAGACTGCGCTGCGCCCGCGTGATGCCGACGTACATGAGGCGGCGCTCTTCCTGCAGCCGTTCCAGCGTGCTGTCGCTGATCTGCTGCTGGCGGCCGCCGTCGTCGTCGAGCTTGAAGGGGAGCAAGCCTTCGGTCACGCCGACCAGCATGACGTGGGGCCACTCGAGTCCCTTGGCCGCATGCAGCGTCGACAGCGTCACCACGTTCTGATCCTGCTCGCGTTCGCTGATGGTCGACAGCAGCGAGATGGTCTGCGCGACCTCGAGCAGCGACTTGCGCTCGGTTTGCACGTCGGCCCCGGATGCGTCGGCGATCTGGCCGCCGCAGCGCTGGGCCATCCAGTCGCAGAACTCGAGCACGTTGGTCCATCGGCTGGCGGCCAGCTGCTCGCTGTCCTCGCCGTCGTAGAGGTGCTTCTCGTAGTCGATGTCCTTGAGCCAGTCGGTGAGAAACGCGCGTGCGTCTTCGGCGCCGAGCGTGCGGCGCGCGCGGTATTCGAGGTCGTTGACGTAGCGGCCGAATTCGTGGAGGTCTTGCAGCGCGCGCTTGGGGAGCACGCTCGGAAGCGACGGCGAGAACAGGGCCTCGAAGAGGCTGAGCTTGTATTGGCTCGCGAAGGTGCCGAGGCTCGCGAGCGTCGCGTGGCCGATGCCGCGCTTGGGCGTGGTGACGGCGCGCAGGAAGGCGGGATCGTCGTCGCTGTTGACCCACAGCCTGAACCATCCGCACAGGTCCTTGATCTCGGCGCGATCGAAGAAGCTCTGGCCGCCGGACACCTTGTACGGAATCTGCGCCTTTCGCAAGGCCTGTTCGAACACGCGCGCCTGATGGTTGGCGCGGTACAGGATGGCGAAGTCGCGAAACTCCTTGTGCTGCTCGCCCTGCGAGGTGGCTTCGCTGCCGCGCAATGTCTGGATGCGCGCCACCGCGCGTTCGGCTTCGTGGGCCTCGTGGTCGGCATCGACCACGCGCACCGGTTCGCCTTCGCCGAGTTCGCTGAAGAGCGTCTTGGGAAACAGCTTGGGGTTGGGGCCGATCACCTGGTTGGCCGCGCGCAGGATGGCGCTGGTGCTGCGGTAGTTCTGTTCGAGCTTCACCACCTTGAGCTGCGGGAAATCGATCGGCAGCCGCTTGAGGTTGTCCAGCGTGGCGCCGCGCCAGCCGTAGATCGACTGGTCGTCGTCGCCCACTGCCGTGAAGCGGCCGCGCGTGCCGACCAGAGCCTTGAGCACTTCGTACTGCGTGGCGTTGGTGTCCTGGTATTCATCGACCAGCACGTGGGCCAGCGCAGCCTGCCACTTGGCCCGCACCTCGTCGTGTTCGGACAGGAGCTTGAGCGGCATGCCGATCAGGTCGTCGAAGTCCACGCTCTGGTAGGCGGCGAGGCGTTCTTCATAGCGGCCCATGATGCGGGCCGTGATGCGCTCGTTGTCGTCGGCCGCCTGGGCTTCGGCCTGGGCCGCGTTCAGGCCCATGTTCTTCCACTTGCTGATGGTCCATTGCCAGATGCGCGCCGTGGCGGCGTCGGTGGTCCCGCCGGCATCCTTGAGGATGCGCGTCACATCGTCGCTGTCGAGGATGCTGAAGGCCGGCTTGAGCCCGAGGGCCGCGCCGTCTTCGCGCATCATTCGCACGCCCAGCGCGTGAAAGGTGCAGACCACCACGCCCTTGGCGTTGCGTCCGATCAGGCCCTTGGCGCGCTCGCGCATTTCCGCGGCGGCCTTGTTGGTGAAGGTGATCGCGGCGATGCGTTTGGGCTCGACACCGGCCTGGATCAGGCGCGCGATCTTGTGCGTGATCACCCGCGTCTTGCCGGACCCGGCCCCTGCGAGCACCAGGCAAGGACCGTGCAGGTAGTTGACGGCTTCCTGTTGCGCGAGATTGAGACCGGAGGACATGGACGGAAAGTCGGCGAAAGCGCTCGATCATACGGGCCGCGACGACAATCGCCGCGTGCTGAACATCTTCCTGGTTACCGCTCCTTTCTTCGCGCTCATCGCTGCAGGCTACGTGGCCGCCCGCGCAGGTGTCTTGCCACTGGCGGCAATTCCCGGCCTGAACGTCTTCGTCCTGTACTTCGCGCTGCCGTGCATGTTGTTTCGATTCGGCGCCGGCGCGCCGATCGAGCAGCTGCTGGATGCGGGCGTGGCGCTGGTCTGGGGCTTCTGTGCGCTGCTTCTGGTCGCGGGCGCCGTGGCGATCGCGCGGCGGCAGCGAATGAACTGGAACGACGCGGCCTTCGGCGCGCTGGTGGCGGCGTTTCCGAACACGGGGTTCATGGGCCTCCCCTTGCTGGTCGCCTTGCTCGGCGACCGTGCGGCATCGCCGATGATCATCACCATCGCCTTCGACATGCTGGTGACGACCTCGCTGTGCATCGCGCTGTCGCGCCTCGATGGCGCCAGCGAGGGCGGTGCAGGCAAGGCGGCCCGACAGGCGTTGCGGGGCATCGTCCAGAACCCGATGCCGTGGGCGATCGTGCTGGGCGTGGCGGCGTCGGCCACGCGCGTGCGGCTGCCCGTGCCGGTCGACCAGACGATCGCGATGCTCGCAGCCGCCGCATCACCCGTCGCGTTGTTCACGATCGGCTCGGTGCTGGCTCGCTCCGCGCTCGTCGCGCGAGAACACCGTGCGAGCGCGGTCGTCGCGGCGGCGATGGGCTCGGTGCCCAGAGCCTCGGCGCAGGCGCCCATCCGCGACCTGTCGGCGGTGGTGGCGCTGAAGCTCGTGGTGCATCCGCTGCTTGTCTACGGAGTGGTCGGCCTCGCTGCTGCGCTCGGGTTTCCGCTGGACCGGTCAGTCGTCGTCGTGGTCGTGCTGATCGCCGCCTTGCCGAGTGCCAGCAACGTGTCGATGCTGGCGGAGCGCTTCGGCGCGGACAACGGCCGCGTGGCGCGGATCATCCTCTGGACGACGGTGATCGCGTTCTTCACTTTCCCGCTGGCGGCGGGCTGGCTCCACTAGCGGCGGGCGACGGCGTCAGAACGCCGAGCTTGAACGGATCGGCGTCGGCGAGGTACTCGCACTTCGACATGTCCCGCCCTTGCGATCCGTCGCAATAGAAGGTGTTGTAGACCCGGCCGAACAAGGTCGGCGACGAGGTGAAGAGCACGCCGCGTGCCGGTTGCCAGCGCTCATTGCCGGCATTGGCGACAGCCACCGGGGCGGGCTCTGTGCCCTGGCTGGCCGGGGTGACGAATTCGGCCAGCGTCCGGTGCATCTCGTCACCGCGCCAGCGGTTCGCGAGTTCGTCCGGCCGGGGCCGTGCGACCAGCGGGATCAGCAGCCCATTGACGGTCGGTCCGCGGCCGAAGCGATGTTCTTTGCCAGCCAGGAACGCGTAGGCGCAGGCGGCGTGGCATTGGCCCTTGGCCTCGGTGTTGACCCCACTCGCAGCAATTGCGCGCGCATATTCGCTTGCTGCCTCTGCCGTTCCGCCGAGGGAATTCTCGAAGACCACGGTGCGGACCTTGCCGGTGGCCAGGTGCTCGTTGAACGCTGCGAGTCCGCTGCCGTCGAGCACGCCGGTGACCAGCAGCCGGTTGCCTTCGAGTTCGAGTTCGGCCGCATTCGCGCCGACCATGGCGGCCGCGAGGGCCAAGGCCAGCGCGCACAGCATCCTCGACATCGACAACGTGGCCATTATTTCTCCGGCTCTTTCGGATGGATGTTCGGACCTGAACGTGGGCTCGAACCAGTTCTCGAGCGTAGTAGCTTCCGGATCCCCCTGACCTCCCGTCAACCACTGTTTCAGAGTCTTTCCTACAGACGCCAGCCAAGTCAGCAGATAGTGTTATCTATCACTTTCGACTAATTCTTTAGTGTTCAAATTCGCTGCTATAAAGTGGTTCGCAGCCTACCGAGGATCCGTATGACGAACTTGACGCGCTGGGGTTTGTGGGCCATTTGGATTGCCGCCACCGCATGGCTCTGGAACGAAGGTGCTCTTACCGCCGGCTTGGCATGGACGGCGGGTGCCGCCAGCCTCCTGGTATTTGCCTTGCCCGTGCAGTCGCATCGGCGGCGACGTTCCGAGTTGCGGTATGTCGAGGTGGGCAAGCAGCCAATGGAGCTTTCTTGACGCTGGGCCCGACAGGTTGATGTCACGGCGTCTAACCACCGCGCCAATCAATTGTTGGGCTGCCGAAATCCTCGAACGATCAGATCGTCTGAGGATCCACGTCAATCAGCCAGCGCAACACTCCTTTCCCCTCCGGGCCACGACGTAGTTCGTGCAGCAATTCCTGCCAGCCTGCCAGGAAGCGTTGCAGTGCTGCCCGCGAGTCGCATTCCAACAGCATCTGAGCGCGCTCGACATTGGCGACGCGTTGAATGCTCAGAGGGACGGCCGGGTAGCGATTGACCCGCTCTGCCCCTTCGATGTGAGTTGCCTGTGCGCTGGCTGCGTTGAGGAACCCTTGTGCTGTTTCCTGTGTGCGTGCGTCGGCTCGCAACAGGGCCTGGTGGCTGAAAGGCGGCATGCCGGCGGCCGCGCGTTCTTTCAGTTCCTGCTCCGCAAAGCCCGGATAGTCGTGGCGGCGGAGCGCATCGAATAGGGGATGGCGAGGATGGTGGGTCTGGATCCACATCTCGGCGCTGGCGTTCTGTCGGGCGAGATAGGCGGCGTCGCGGCCCGCCCGGCCTGCGGACTGCATCAGCAGGCTGAAGAGGCGTTCCGGCGCGCGGAAGTCGCTTGAAAACAGGGCGCCGTCGGGGTTCAGTGCCGCCACCAGCGTGATGCGTCGAAAGTCATGGCCCTTGGCGATCATCTGCGTGCCCACCAGCACGTCGACTTCGCCGGAATGCACTGCGGCGAGCTGCGACTCCAGTGCGCCTTCGCGGCGCGTGCTGTCGGCATCGATGCGGGCCACTCGGATCGGCTGCCCGTCGGGACGCAAGCTGCCGGCGAACAATTCGCCCAGATGCTCCTCGAGCCGTTCCGTCCCGCGCCCGACCGGCGAAATGTCGGGGTTTCCGCAGCTGGGGCAGGCGCGCGGCACGCGCTCGGTGAACCCGCAGTGGTGGCAGCGCAGCGTGCGGTCGATCTTGTGAAACACGCGGTAGGCGCTGCAGTGCGGGCATTCGCTTTTCCAGCCGCAGTCGCCGCAGGCCAGCACCGGCGCATAGCCGCGACGGTTCAGAAAGACCATGCTCTGTTCGCCCCGCGCGACGCGCAGGCCGATCGCTTCGAGCAACGCGCCGGAAATCACTGTCTTCGGCGGTTGCAGGCTCATGTCGACCAGATGAACCCGGGGCAGCGCGCCAGCGCCGATCCGGGCGGGCATGGCGAGGCGCAGGTAACGCCCGCCTTGGGACGGATCGCCTGGAGGGCGACTGCGGTTCCAGCTTTCCAGCGAGGGCGTGGCAGAACCGAGCACGACTTTCGCGCCGTCTCGCCGTCCGCGCCAGACGGCCAGGTCCCGAGCGGAATAGCGCGCGCCTTCCTGCTGCTTGTAGCTCGGGTCGTGTTCCTCGTCGACCACGATCAGCCGAAGCGCCGGCATCGACGCGAACACCGCCATGCGGGTGCCGAGCGCAATGCGAGCCGTGCCGCCGTGCAACGCCAACCAGCTCGCGAGGCGCTGCGGATGCGTCATGCCGCTGTGCAGGGACACGACCGCGCCTTCGCCGAAGAGCGGGGTGAAGCGTTCCTTGAAGCGGCTTTCGAGCTGCGGCGTGAGGTTGATCTCCGGGACCATCACCAGCGCCTGCGCGGATGGATCGCGCTGCAGGAGCGCTGCGACGCTGCGCAGATACACCTCGGTCTTTCCGCTGCCGGTGCTGCCGAACAGCAGGAATGGGCCGGGGTCCGATTCGATCGCCGCGAGCGTGACGGACTGTTCGTCCGTCAGCGCCGGCAGTTCGGGCGATTCCGCGGACGGCTGCACGGCGGATTTCGCCTGACGTTTCAGCCGGCGCGCCAGTTGCGTCGACGTCAGCGCTCGCAGGGAGGGTGGCAGCGCAGCCAGAGCGATTTCGCCGAGGGAGCGCTGGTAGTAACCGGCAGCGAAGACCACGAGGTCTCGCCAGCCGTCGGTGAGTGGGTCCAGTGCATCAAGCACGGCCGCAATCGGCTTGAGCTCGATACCGGTGCCCGAAGAGCCCGGTGCGCCCTGTGTGTCCTGCACTTCTTGGACGTTCCATACCACGCCCAGCACCTCCCGGCGTCCCAGCGGGACGCGCACCAAGGCGCCAATGCGGGGCGGCACGGTGCTTGCATAGCTCAGCAGATCGCCCAGGGCGCTGTGCGCAGGCGTCTGAACAGCGACGTCGACGCGCCAGATCACGGCGATGTCTCGCTAGCGCGGTTCTTTAAAGCAACTTGGAGCAAAGCGGCTTAAGTCGTTGATTTGGCTGCGCTTTGCGAATCATCCAAAGTTTGTGTGGATAACTTTGTTGATATCCCCGGTCGACGCGCCGCCAGCCCTTGAAAATCAAGGCTCCCGTCGGAATGCCCGCAAAAAAAGCAAGTTTCTATATCCATATAAATCAACAACTTAGGAGTGCTATCGCTTTGGTAGCACGGCCATTTATCACGTCGTCCAATTTGCGCAGCGCAACAGGAAATTTGTGTATAAGTCAGCCGCTCCTCACCATCTTCCTGTGACAGAGCGCGAGAAAGAGTTTCGAGTACTTACAACCTACAAAATCGCCGACTTAGCCCAGGGCAAGCCAATTTTGTAGCACTTTGTGCCTAATTCTTAGCTTTTGACGCGCAGCGCACGGGATTGCGCGTGCACCGCTGCGACCAGCGCTTCGACATGCTCCGGGGGCGTGAACTGGCTGATGCCGTGACCGAGGTTGAAGATGTGCGTTGGGCCAGGGGCCGAGGCGTCCATGTGCGGCGTACCGAAGCTTGCCAACACCTTGGCGACTTCCGATTCGATCTGCGCTGGCGGGGCGAACAGCACGTTCGGGTCGAGGTTGCCTTGCAGCGCCTTCCCGTTGGCGCCTTCGCCGACCTGGGCTCTTGCGCGTGCGAGATCGACCGTCCAATCGACGCCCAGCACTTCGCATTGGAGTGCTCGCATGTCGTCGAGCCAAATTCCGCCGCCCTTGGTGAAGACGATACGGGGAACCGGCTGCCCGTCGGCTCCGTTGCGCTTCAGCTGAGACAGCACGCGCTGCGTGTAGGCGAGGCTGAATGCCTGGAAAGCGCCATCGGCCAGCACGCCACCCCAGCTGTCGAAGACCATCACCGCCTGGGCGCCGGCGTCGATCTGGGCGTTGAGGTAGGCCGCGACGGCGTCGGCATTGACCTGAAGCAGTCGATGCATGAGGTCGGGGTGGCTGTACATCAGGGTCTTGACCTGCCGGTAGTCGCTTGACCCGCCGCCTTCGACCATGTAGCAGGCCAGCGTCCACGGGCTGCCCGAGAACCCGATGAGCGGCACTTTGCCCTGGAGCGCGCGGCGGATCGACGTCACGGCGTCGAACACATAGCGCAGCTTGTCCATGTCGGGCACTTCCAGCGCAAGGATGGAGGCTTCGTCGCGCGTGGTGCGCGCGAAGCGCGGCCCTTCGCCGGCCTCGAAGGACAAACCGAGCCCCATCGCATCCGGGACCGTCAGGATGTCCGAGAAGAGGATGGCGGCGTCGAGCGGAAAGCGCTCCAGCGGTTGCAGGGTGACTTCGGTGGCGTAGTCGACGTTGGTGGCCAAGCCCATGAAACTGCCGGCCCGGCTGCGCGTCGCGACATACTCGGGCAGGTAGCGTCCGGCCTGGCGCATCAGCCAGATCGGCGTGTGGTCGGTGGCCTGGCGCCAGCAGGCGCGCAGGAAAGAGTCATTCTTGAGCGGGGCGAAGGGCATCCCGCGATTGTGGCACCCGACGTATCAGGTTTTGTATTTGACCGAGCAGCCGTAGGCCCGGGTGGCCGAGGCGCTGATGGCCTTGCCGGCGTAGACCTCGGCAAGCGCCTGGTTGACGTAGTTGGTTGCCGTCTTGATGTCGCTCACGCGGCTGGAGGCGATGCTGTCGATGCCGCCGGCATACACCAGCACGCCGCGTGGATCGATGATGAACACGTGCGGCGTGGTGCGGGCTCCGTAGGCTTGGCCGATCACGCCGTCTTCGTCCATGAGCACGGCGGTCGGAGCGGCGGAGTGGTCTTTCATCCAGCCGTCGAGCGCCGTGGGCTTCAGGTAGTCAACCGACCCGCGTTCGGTCGAATTGACCGACAGCCACACTGTCCCCTGCGACGTTGCCGACTTCTGGGTGGCCGGCATGTTGCCGCTTTCGTAATGCTTGCGCACGAACGGGCAGCCCGGGTTGGTCCATTCGAGGACCACGAACTTGCCTGCGAAATCCGACAGCCGATGCTGCTTTCCGCTGGTGTCGACGGCGACGAAATCGGGCGCTTTCTGGCCGACCGCCGGGGCAGCCATGGCGTCGGCGTTCATGAGGAAGGTGGCGCCCAACGCCACGGCGGCGGCCATCATGGCGCGGCGGGAGGCTCGGCTCAGCGCGGCGCGGGCATTGCGCGCGGCGCGGTAGGAGCGGGAGCTCGATTCGGAAGGGGTCGAAGGCATGGTCTTGGTGAAGTGTCTCGGTCGCAAATTTTCAACAACGGCGACAGCTTAGGACGGTTTTTTCAGGTGCGTGTGACAACCCGTAGAGCATCGGGGTCATAGGGCAGCCAGTGCTGCATGGACCTCATCCGTGCTGAGGATTTCGCTCAGCACCACTGGCGCCTTTCCGGGTGCCTGCAGCACATAGACCGGCACGCCGCTGCGGCCCAGGGCCGTGAGCGCGGCGGTGATGGCCGGGTCGCGGCGCGTCCAGTCGGCGCGCAGGGTCACGACCTTGCGAGCGTCGAGCGCCTGCAGCACCGATGGATCGGCCAGGGCATTGCGCTTGTTGAACTGGCAGGTGACGCACCAGGCGGCCGTGTAGTCGATGAAAACGGGGCGCCCGGCCGATACCCACTGCTCGGCGGCCGCAGCGGTCCAGGGTTGCCAGCGGTCGCCGGCCTTGGCCACGGTGGCCTCGATCGGCCGCACGACGTTGCCGCCGATGGCGCTCGCCAGTGCGACGGTGGCGGCGACGGCCAGCGCCGCCATGGTCCAGCGCGTCTTGCCGCGCAGCGTCAACGACCAGACGATCGCCGCCAGCCCCACGAGCAGGCCGAGCAGGGCGCCCGCGCCGTCGATGCCGCTCTGCTGGCCCAGCACCCAGACCAGCCAGGCGACGGTGGCGAACATCGGAAACGCCAGCAGCCGGCGCAGCGTGTTCATCCAGGGACCGGGCTTGGGCAGCAACCGGGCGACGGCCGGCACGAAGCCGGCGACCAGATAAGGCAACGCCAGGCCGAACCCGAGCACCGCGAACAACAGCAGTGCCTGGGCGGCGGGCAAGCCGATCGCGAGGCCCAGCGAGACGCCCATGAATGGCGCGGTGCACGGCGAGGCGATCACGACGGCCAGCACGCCGGCGAGGAAATCGTTGACCACCGGATGCCGCACCTGCGCACCGCGAACCGACGATGGCGCCAGGTTGCCGAACTCGAACACCCCGGAGAGATTCAGGCCGATCAGGGTGAACAGACCGGCCAGCATGGCCACCACCCACGGGGACTGCAGCTGAAACCCCCAGCCCAGTTGAGCGCCCGCAGCGCGCAGCCCCAGCATCACGCCGCCCAGTGCCAGTAACGACAGCACCACCCCGGCGGAGTAGGCGAGCGCAGCCCTGCGGTGGCCCCGGCGGTCGTCCGCGCGACGGGTAAAGCCCAGGACCTTGATCGCGAGGATCGGGAACACGCATGGCATCAGATTGAGCAGCAGGCCGCCGAGCAAGGCGCCGAGCAGGGCGGCAGCGAAAGTGCGGGACGGCGCGGGCGCGATCGAAGCGCTCGGGTTGGCGCTGGTGTTGGCCGCCAGCGCGGCCTGCAGCGCCGGGGAGACCTGTGCGCGGGGAGGCGTGGCGGGCCACTCGCCGGTCACCGGGGCTTCGGCGCGCCATGCGAAAGGCTGCCCGCCGTTGCGTTCAGCCGCGCCGAGCGCGACGACCAGCGGCATCGTCCGCGGACTGGCGCTGCGCTGATCGGCGAGCGGCACGGTGGCCGTCCAGGTATTTCCTTGCCACGATTGGGTCCAGTCCTTGCCCAGCACGGCCGCGGTGCGGATGACTTCGCCGGTTTCGGGGAAGAGTTCGAGCGTCTTGCCTCGCGCAGCGTCCGGCAGGCCTTCGACGCTGATGCGCAGCGACTGGCCGTCGATGGCGACCGAGCCGGGCTGCGCGAGTTCGACCGGGCGTGCGGCCCAGGCCGAGTCGAAAGCGTCCTTGTGGCCGGCGGTCGAACTGCTGACGGGCAGCTTCAGCAGGAATTCGCCGTCTTCCGGAATGCATTCGAGCCGGCACACCAGCCACGAAGCCTTGAGCTTCACGTCGAGCGTGGCGACGCCGGTGAGTGGCGCGTCGGGCTTGAAATCGGGCGCCACCGTGAGCGGTACGGGAAGCAGCACGGTGCCCTCGTAGCCGTAGTTGGCCAGGTTGCCGATGGGGATCTTGCGCGGCACCGGCCACGCGATGTCGCCGTTGGACACGCCCGGCGGGAGTGTCCACGAAAGCTCGGTCGGCAGCCCCGAGTCGCCCGAGTTCTTCCAGTAGGTGTGCCACTCCGGTTGGTGCGTCAATTGCAGGCCGACCCACACCGTGGCGCCGGGCGAGATGCCCTGTGGCGCATCGGCGATCAACTCGGCCCGCACGTGCGGCGTGGTGACGGTGGCACCGGCCTTGGGCGCAAGCTGCGCAGCCGCCGGCAAGCCCACTGCCAGCGATGCGATCCAGAACGCGGCGACGAGGCGTGCGAGGGAGAAGTTCATGCCGCTCGGTCGGACCGACCGCATCGGCCGAAGTTCCGTCCGCTCATGAAGGCCACCCGAGCACCACGCGGCGGGAATTGGCGCTCTTCTTCTCGATCTTGGTGACGATCACGTCGCCGATCTCTCGCGTGTTGGCCACGTGCGTGCCGCCGCAGGGCTGGAAGTCGATGGCCCCGGCATCGCCGATCCGGATGGTGCGCACCGTGCCCGTGCCGCGCGGCGGCTGGACGCTCATGCTCTTGACCAAGGCCGGCTCGGCGTCGAGTTCGGCGTCGGTGATGGCGCCGACGGTCAGTGGATGTGCGGCGCGGATCAGTTCCGCCAGTCCGGCGGTGAGCGCCTCCTTGTCCAGCGGCTCGGTCATGTGGAAGTCGAGCCGCGCATAGTCGGGGGTGATCGAGCAACCGTTGACCGGGTGCGGCACCAGATGGCAAAGCAGGTGGGTGGCGGTATGAAAGCGCATCAGCCGGTGGCGCCGGTCCCAGTCGATGCGGGCGGTGACCCGCTCACCCGGCTTCAGCGCCGCGAGCAGGTCGCCCTGGTCGGCCGCGGGCACGTGGACGATGTCCTGCGTGGGCCGGCCTTCCGGGTCCTTGTCCTTGCGGGTGTCGGCGATCGCCAGTTCGCGGCCGTCGCCCAGGCGCAGCCAGCCGTTATCGCCGGCCTGGCCCCCGCCGAGCGGGTAGAACACGGTGCGGTCGAGCACGACGCCCGCGTCGCTGGCCCGCACCACGACGGCTTCGCATTCGCGCAGATAGGCATTCGCGCGGAACAGGTCTTGAGTCATCATGGGATGGTAGCGGCATGCCTTGCCAAGGCGCGCCCACGAGCGGACGCGCTCACTGCCGACAGCCAGTCGCCCTGGCGCCGGCATCATCTCTCATCGACCTTCCGATCGCCTGATCGCCCACCGAGACTGAACACATGACGATGACTTTCCAACGCCGCACCCGCCGCCTTCACCGCCACAGTTTGTCGCGCCTCGCGCCACTGGCCGTCGCGGTGCTGCTCGCCGCCTGCAGCGAGCCCGCCGTTTTGCCGCCCCAGGCCGCGACCGGCGCGTCGCCCAAACTGCCGGCGCCCGAGAAAAGCCTGCTGCCGACCGTGAACATCGCCAAGGCGACGGGGTGGACCTCGTCCGCCGGCCCCACCGCGCCCAGCGGCTTCACGGTGACCGCGTTTGCGCGCGATCTCGACCATCCACGGTGGGTCTATACGCTGCCCAATGGCGATGTCCTGGCCGTCGAAAGCAACAAGCCGCCCAAGCCGGAAGGCTCGAAAGACGGCGGCGACGGCGTCTTCGCCTGGGTGAAGCAGAAGGCGATGGGCCTGGTGATGAAGCGCGCTGGCGCCGGCGTGCCGAGCGCCAACCGGATCACCCTGCTGCGCGACGCCGATGGTGACGGCGTTGCCGAGGTGCGGCAAGTGTTCATGCAGAACCTGATGTCGCCCTTCGGCGTCGTGCTGGTGGGTAAGGAGCTCTACATCGCCAATGCCGATGCGCTGGTGAAGGTCCCCTACGAAGAAGGACAGACATCCATCACCGCCGCGCCGACCCGAGTGACCGATCTCCCCGCCGGCATCAATCACCACTGGACCAAGAACGTGATCGCGAGCCGTGACGGCAGCAAGCTCTACGTCACCGTCGGCTCCAACAGCAATGTCGGCGAGAACGGACTGGCGGCTGAAGAGGGGCGCGCGGCGATCTGGGAGGTCGATCCGAAGACCGGCGCCAAGCGCCTGTTCGCCACCGGGCTGCGCAATCCCAACGGCATGGGTTGGGAGCCCACGACCAACACGCTCTGGACGGTCGCGAACGAGCGCGACGAACTCGGCAACGACCTGGTCCCCGACTACCTCACGTCGGTTAAGGACGGCGCTTTCTACGGCTGGCCGTGGAGCTACTACGGCGCGAACGTTGATGTGCGCGTGAAGCCGCCGCGCCCCGACATGGTGGCGAAGGCGGTGGCGCCCGACTACGCGCTCGGCTCGCACGTGGCCGCGCTCGGCCTGGCGTTCTCGGACGCGCGCGGCATGCCGCCGCAATTCGCCAGTGGCGCCTTCATCGGCGAGCACGGCTCGTGGAACCGCAAGCCGCTCTCGGGCTACAAGGTGGTGTTCGTGCCGTTTGCCAACGGCCGCCCAGCCGGCGAGCCGGTCGATTTCCTCACCGGCTTCCTGACCGACGACGAAAAGGCGCAAGGAAGGCCCGTGGGCGTGGCGCTCGACAAGCGCGGCGCGCTGCTGGTCGCCGACGACGTCGGTAACGCCGTTTGGCGTGTGAGTTGGACCAACCGCTGATTCCAGCTCGCTGATCGCCTGTCAGCGGCGACCGGCGATCGAGCCCGTCGACCGCCCCGCGGCGAGTTCAGCGCGCCGACGACTCACGTGGAACGAGCTGCGCTGGCGGGCCCGATACGCTTTGCAGTTCGGTCTCTCCTCGCAGGTGATCGAACAGCAGGTCGATGGCCTGGTGGGCGATCTGGTCCAGGTGCAGGTCCACCGCCGTCAACGGCGGCACGCAGGTGCGCGCCCGGACCCCGTCGTAGCGCGTCGTGACCTTCACGTCCTGCGGTATGCGGCGGCCGGAGGCCACGATCGCCCGGACGGCGCCGGCCGCGAACGCGTCGACCGGAATGCAGAAGGCATCGATGTCGGGATGCTGTGCCAGCAACGCCTGCGCTGCTCTCAGGCCGCCTTCTTCGCCCTGGTTCTCGTCGAGTGCTTCGATGATGGGTGGCTGGCCCCGGCTTTCAACCCACTGCGTGTACGCGGACCGCGCTTCCGAATAGGAGTTGCGTTGAGAGGCGCCCAGGATCATCGCCACCTTGCGGCAGTCCTGGGCCTGCAGATGTTCGAGCAGAAGTCGGGTGGTCTGCGCCGAGTGGATGTCGACGTAGGGAACCGTGGTCGACGCGCCGCCGGGCTTGCCGATGGCCACCACGGGCAGTCCGCGCTTCAAGAGGTAGTCCACGTTCGGATCGTTGGCCGTGGGCTCGATGACCAGGGCGCCGTCCACGTCGAGCAATTCGAGCGGCACCGCGCCGGATTCCATGGGCGGGACGAGCACGAGCGCCAGATTGCGATCCAGCGCCGCCGCCGCGGCCACCGCGGCGATCTCCATCAGGAACCCCAGCCGCGACGGGCCACCGGCCACCGCGAAGGGCATGGACGACAGCAGCACGATCATGTGCGCTTCGCCGGTGCGCAGCCGCTGGGCGTGCCGGTTGGGGCGGTAGCCGAGCTTGAGCGCCACCTTGGCGACCCGGGCGCGGGTGCGCAGATCCACCTGGCCCCGATCGTTGAGCGCGTGCGAGACCGTGGTCGGGGAAACGCCCGCCTCCTTCGCCACGTCCTTGATCGTGACGCGGCGCGTCGATTCGGGCTTCATGGCGGTTGACCTTGTCGAAAAGTGCTGTTCAAATCGCCCAAATCGTTTTGGGGACGTTCTCTCTGAAATGTACTTCACCCGCTTCGGCGGCTTTTTCTGACCTGCTGCCCAAATCGTTTTGGGCGCCGAGACCGAAGGATTCGATCATGGACCGTGCTTCCGCCATTCCCGCCGTCGATACGGTGCTGCCCGTCGGGCAGTTGCTCGTCTTCGGCCTGCAACATGTGCTCGTGATGGCCGCGGTGCCGATCACGTCCGTCTTTCTCGTGGCCAAGGCGCTCGGCCTGTCGCCTGCGCTCACGATCAACCTGATCAGCGCCACCTTTCTGCTGTGCGGGATCGGGACGCTGCTGCAGTCGTTCGGACCGTGGAAGTTCGGCGCACGCCTGCCTTTCGTGATGGTGCCGGGTGGCGCGCCGATCGTGATGTTCCTGACGATCGCGCAGCAGACCGATCTGCAGACCGCCTCGGGCGCGGTGATCCTCACGGCGCTCTTCTATTTCCTGGTGCTGCCGATCTTCGCGCGCTGCCTCAAGTACTTTCCGAAGATCGTGATCGGCACGCTGTTGCTGCTGGTGTCGATCAACCTGGTCAAGGTCTACGGCGGCATCATCGCCGGCCGTGCGGGGACGCCCGGCTTCGCCGACCCGGCGAACATCGGCCTCGCGCTGGCGACGATCGGCTTCACGGTGCTCTTCGCGCGTCTTTTCAAAGGCATGCTGGGCCAGCTGGCGGTGCTGCTCGGTCTGCTGGCCGGCGCGCTGATTGCGGGTCTGTTCGGGATGATGCATCTGGACGCGGTGGCCACGGGGCCGTTCTGGAGCGCACCGACGCTGTTGCCTTTCGGCATGCCGCACTTCGACGTCGTCGCGGCGGTCCCGCTGCTGATCTTCAGCGTGATCTCGATGGTCGAGGCCACCGGCCAGACCGTGGCGGTGGCCGAGGTGGTCGGCAGGCCGATCGACCCGCGCGACGTGGTGCCGCGCACGATTCGCGGTGATGCGCTGATCTCGCTCCTCGGCGGCTTCTTCGGCACGTCGATGATCATCACGAGCGGCGAGAACATCGGCATCGTCCGGGCGACCAACGTGCGCACGCGCTACGTGACCGCCACCGCGGGCGCAATCCTGATTCTGATCGCGCTCTTCGCGCCGCTCGGCCGCCTGGCGAACGCGATTCCGTCGGCGGTGGTCGGCGGCACGGCCATGGTCGTCTTCGCGATCATCGGCACGATGGGCATCGACATCCTGCGCAAGGTCGACCTGCACGAGCGCTCGAACATGTTCATCCTCGCCGGCGCGCTGACCATGGGGCTGCTGCCGATCCTGGTTCCGGGCCTGTACAGCAAGTTTCCGCAGACGCTGCAACTCGTCCTGGGCAACGGCCTGGCGATGGGCGCCCTGACCGCGGTGCTGCTCAACCTGATGTTCCATCACTTCGGCAACTCGTCGGCACCGCGGGTTGCCGCCGCGCCGGAGTCCGAGACGCCGCGTCCGAACGCCTTGCCGCAGTGACGGCCCACCGACTCCATTCTTTTTCGCAGACTCTCCATGCAAGTCACCCTAACGCCTGAACTCGATGCCTCGCACTTCGCGGCAAGCGAGATGCTGCTGGTCCCCGAGCACCTGATGCTGCCCGACGGGCCGGCGCAAGACCACGCCGTGCTGGTCGAGGGGGGCCGGTTCCGCGACATCGGCCCGGCCGACGTGCTGATCGCTCGCCATGCGCATCTGACGCCGCTCCGGCTGCCGGGCAAGCTGGTCATGCCCGGGATGATCGATGCGCACCATCACCTGACGCAGTCCTTCGGCAAGTCGCTGGCCTACGGCGAACCATCGGAGATCTTCCGCCGCATCTGGGTGCCGCTCGAGGCGAGCCTGGACGACGAGTTCGTCTTCATGGTGTCCAAGCTGGCGGCGCTCGAATCGTTGCGCGGCGGCTTCACCACAGTGTGCGATGCCGGGACGCGCGCCAAGGGCGACATCGGCGCCGTCGCGGCGGCCACGCAGGAAGCCGGCCTGCGCTGCGTGCTCGGCATGATCTGCAACGACGGCAGCAACGAAAGCGCCGCCAGCGAGCGGCGCGCCATCAAGGACCAGGCGTCGCGCTTCCTGCGCGAGTGGTCCGGCGCCGCGCTGGTGCATCCGTCGCTGGCGATCTCGGTGCCCGAGGCGGCGTCCGACGAGATGCTGGTCGATGTGTCGAAGCTGTGCGCCGAAGCCGGCGCCATCTTCCAGACGCATGTGAACGAGCACCTGGCGTCGGTGGAACGCTCGGTGGTCCAGCGCGGGCTCCGGCCGCTGCAATTGCTGGCGAGCCTGGGTGCGCTCGGCCCGCAGGTGCTGATCGCGCACGGAACGCTCGTCACGCCGCCGGAACTCATGCTGCTGCGCGACACCGACACGGCCGTCAGCTACAACCCGGTCGCGAGCCAATGGAAGGGCAATGCGGTCGCGCCGGCGCACCTGATGGCAACGCTCGGCATTCGATTCGGCCTGGGCACCGACGCGACCCGCAGCGACGGCTTCCGCCTGATGGACGCCGCCGAAGCGGCACAGAAGCTCGCCTTCGGACTCAGCGTGGGCGACGCCTCGTGCGGTGGCGGGTGGACCTGGTTCGACCACGCGACGCGCGAAGGCGCTCGCGCCGTCGGGCTGGCCGAACGCATCGGCGAGATCGCGGTGGGCAAGCAGGCCGATTTCCTGATCGTCGACGTCGACACGCCCGAGATGTGCACCTCTTTCGACCTGACCTGGGACCTGGTGCGACTGGGCAACCGCGACCAGATCTCGGCCGTGTTCACCGACGGGCGGTTGCGTCTGTGGGAAGGCGCTCCGACGGACTGGGACGCCAGGGCGCTCCAGCGCCAGGTGGCGCAACGCGCGCGCGATGCCGTCGCACGCGCACCGATCCAGCGGCTGCACGAGCCGGCCGCTCAACACAGGCAAGCCAGCCGCCGGAACCCGTTGTGACCCAGCACCAGCTTTTTCTCATCTCTCTCGCAGTGTTGTTCGCAGCGTTCGTCCAGGGTTCGACCGGCGTCGGCTTCGCGCTGATCGTCGCGCCGGTGATCGGCCTTCTGAAGCCCGAGCTGTTGCCCGTGTGCGTGCTGGTGTTGATGCTGCCGCTGAATCTTTACGTGGTGTGGCGCGAACGCACCGCGGTCGACCGCGTCGGCGCGAGTTGGATCACCGGTGGGCGCATCGTGGGCACCGCGGGCGGTCTGTGGGTGCTCGCGGCGTTGAGCGCGACGCATCTCGCCTGGTTCGTCGGTCTCTCGACCATCGCGGCAGCGCTCGTCACGCTGTCGATGCCGGCCTTCTCGCCCGGGCGTGCGGCCTTCATCGCAGCGGGGCTGGTCACGGGAGTCACCGAAACCGCGACCGGTATCGGTGGGCCGCCACTCGCGCTGGTCTACCAGCACCAGACGCCGCCGACCATGCGTTCGACCATCGCGCTGTGCTTTCTGGTGGGGGAGGTGGTGTCGCTCGTCACGCTGCTTGCGGCCGACCGCATCGACGCTTCGCACCTGAGTGCCGCAGCGAGCCTGCTGCCGGCGCTGGTGGTCGGCGCGGTGCTGAGCCGGCTGGTTCATCGGCACGTCAACGGACGCTTCCTGCGCGCTTTCGTGCAGGTGTTCGCGATCGTCTCGGGCGGGCTTCTGCTGGTGCACGTGGCCTGATCGAAGTGCGCCGCGCGGTGCAGCGGAGCGGTCGCGCGGCTTCGACCCCCACTAAGATCGCGGCATGACCGCACCCACTCGCCGTCCTCTCGCCAGCCGCCATTGGGCGCAGCTCACGACACGCGATTTCCGGTCGCTCGACCCGGCGACCACGGTGGCGGTCCTGCCCCTGGGTGCGACCGAGCAGCACGGGCCGCACCTTCCGCTGGAGGTCGACACGACGCTCGTCGATGGCATCGTCGCAGCGGCGATTCCACGGCTCGCCGACAACCTTCCGGTGCTGTTTCTGCCGACCCAGCAAGTGGGCCTGAGTCCCGAGCACGCGCGCTTTCCCGGCACGTTGACACTGTCGGCCGAAACGCTGATCAGGCTCTGGAGCGAGTTGGGCGAGGCCGTCGCGCGCGCCGGCGTGCGAAAGCTGGTTTTCTTCAACGCGCACGGTGGTCACGTGGGTGCGATGGACGTCGTGGCGCGGCAACTGCGCGCAGCGCACGGCCTGATCGTCTACAGCGTGAACTGGTTTCATCTCGACCTGGGCGAGGCGGGTGCGCAGTTCAGCGCCGAAGAGCATCGCTTCGGCGTCCATGCCGGCGAAGTCGAAACGTCGATGATGCTGGCGCTTGCGCCGGAGAGGGTGCGGATGGGCGAGGCTCGCGACTTCAGCTCGACCTCGCGGCAGCGCGCCGCGGACTATCCGGTGATCGGTGACGGCCGCAGTGCCAAGCTCGCCTGGGCGATGGAAGACTACAACCCCGAGGGCGCCGCCGGAAATGCGGCAGCGGCAACGGCCGAGAAGGGGCGGGCGGTGATCGATGCCGCGGCGTCTCGGCTGGCTGCCCTTCTTGCCGAGGTGTCGCGCCTTCCGTTGTCGACGGCGCACACCGCACCGCTCCCCTGATCTCGTCCCGCTTTTCAGTCAGCCCGCAATGGCCGGGCCGGCGGGCGCATCGTCCTCGATCTTGATCGATCCATCCGGGCGCTCGCAGGTGCCGATGAGAAGCCCGCTCGCGGTGGCATGCGCCTGCAAGGCGCCCACGACCTCGTCGCGACCCGGCGTGGACGAGAACTCCGGTTTTGCATTCAGCGCGAAGATCTGGAACGCGTAGCGGTGCACGCCGTGGCCCGGCGGCGGATCTGGCGGCATCCAGGCCGCCTGCAGGAGCGAGTTGCGACCGGCATGCAGGTTTTCGTCTCCGTCGTGCTCGCTGCTTGCGAATGCCGCTTCGGCCAATGCGCCGTCTCCTGCCGGCAGGTCCACGGCGATGGCGTGCACCAATGGACTGGGCGTCGGCGAGTCGGCGTCCTCCACCATGAGCACCAACGACGCGGTGCCGGCAGGAACGCCGGTCCATTGCAGCGGAGGAGAAAGTCCTTGCCCGTCGGCCGTGTAGCGATCCGGGATGGGCGCGTGGTCGGCAAACGCGAGACTGCCGACCGTGATCGAGGCCATGCCCTGGCGCATGCCGAGGGTATTGAACGTGATTTCGTCCAGGCCGGCACGCACGCCGGAGAGCGCGTGGCCGACGACGTCAGGGAGTTTTTCAAGCATGTCCGAGGTATAGCGCGCCAAGCGTCGCGACCCTGTAGGCAGGCTCCGCTAATATGCCGCTTCGCCACCCCGCGCAGGGATGTCGATCTCTCTCAATTCAAAGGAAACTATGAGCATCGTCTGGACCATCTTGATCGGCTTTGTCGCAGGCCTCGTCGCCCGTGCCCTCAAGCCTGGCAACGACGCCGCGGGGTTCATCGTGACCACGTTGATCGGCATCGCCGGTTCGCTGATCGCCACCTACGTCGGCCAGGCCATGGGCTGGTACACCGCCGGCCAGGGGGCAGGCTTCATCGCATCGGTGGTGGGCGCGATCGTGTTGCTCGTCATCTACGGGATGATCAAGCGCAAGTAGACGCTCAGGCGTAGGTGACCCAGTCCTCGTACGCCGGGCCGTCGAGATGCGGCAAGGTGTTGTAGGTCACCAGCATGTGGCGTTTGGGCGTGAACGCGAACTCCGAGACGGCGGTGTTGCGGATCCGCAGATTGAGTTCGATGGTGGTTTCGGCGCTGGTGCCCAGCACGTGGCCGACGGCGGTGCTGATCGGCCCGCCGCTCGACACCACCAGCACGCGGGCGCCGTGGTGGCGGCTTCGCACATGGTCGAGTGCCGTGGTGACGCCGGCCAGGAAGTC
This sequence comes from Gammaproteobacteria bacterium, assembly GCA_018820395.1. GTDB lineage: Bacteria > Pseudomonadota > Gammaproteobacteria > Burkholderiales > Burkholderiaceae_C > Variovorax. The sequence goes on from JAHJOG010000012.1 coordinate 32,057, forward strand.
GACGTAGCTCGGCATGCCCGCAGGCGTCGTGCGGCCCTGCATCCAGCCGCTCAGCCCGTCGCGCAGCAGCCGGAAGTGGCGCCGATACATCTCGGGTGAATCCGGCTTCTGCAGCTTCTCGGGGTGGATGGTCGCGATCACGGCCTCTGCGTCGTACTCGTTCAGGCCGGGCCACAGAAGCACGCCGTCGGGCTGAATTCCCATTCCTTCGGCGATGCCTTCCCACGTTTCGCGGTGCCGCGCGAGAGCGCCGGTGATGACCGCGTCGAAGGTCATGCCACGCTCGCGCCAGTATTCGCCGAGGCGGCGCGATTGGCGCCATCCCAGTTCGCTGAGCTTGTCGTAATCGGCAGCGCCGAAGCTGGCTTGGCCGTGGCGGACGAGGTAGAGAGTTCCCATGGCGCGAATTCTCCACGTCGAAGACTTCGGCACCGGTCGCTGTCGCGACGCCGCGGCAGCGAGTGCCCGCAAATAGAGGGCGAATAGTGTTAACTATTAGCAACTGACATGTAACCTTTCGACCTAAGTGTCGAGTGACGCGTGTAACAATTCGCCCCTGTTGCGAGATTTCGCGACATCCTCATCACGTCGCGCTCGGTCCTCACGCTGCGCGCAGAAATTCAAGACAAGGGCTTTCGAGCATGAACAGGTCATTTCGCAGCGTCTGGAGCCAGGCGACAGGCACGTGGGTCGCGGTTTCAGAGATCACGGCGGCGCGGGGCAAGCGGTCGAGCGCGCTGGTCGCCTGCGTGGTGGGCGCGGGACTGAGCGCCATGGCGTCGATCAGCGGGGCGCAGGTGGTGAACTATGTCAACGGCGACAACAACACGGCGCCCATCGTCATCGTCGACCCCGCAGCCACACTGAATCTGGCAAGCGGCACGGCCACGCAGTCCGGTGACATCAGCGGAGCGGGCGGCATCATCAAGAACGCCGCCGGCGTGCTGGTGCTGAGCGGCAACAACACCTACACCGGCACGACCACGGTCCTCGGCGGTGCATTGCAGGTCGCGACCGACAGCCAACTGGGTTCGGGCGGCGCGGGCATCGTCCTCGACGGCGGCGGGCTGCGCATCGGGGCCGACAACTTCTCGAGCACGCGTGGCATCACCCTGGGCGCTGGCGGCGGCACGATCGACGTCAATGGAACGGCCGACAACACACTGTCCGGCCAGATCACGGGCAAGGGCCAGCTGACGATCGCCAACTCGGGCACCAACACCCTTGGGCAGGAAACGCGTCGCCTCACCATCGACAACGCCACCAACAACTACACCGGCGGCACGCGGGTACAAGGCAATGGCGTTTCGGGCCGCACCAACCTGTGGACGAACACGGCCGGCTCTTTCGGGACGGGCCCGATCGACATCTACGACAACGCGGAAGTGCGCTTTCAGGGCGCGGCGGCCAGTGCCGGTGCACTGACCATCACGACGCAGACGAACACCAACCTGAACGGTTCCAACAGCGGCATCCAGTTCCAGATGGGCGCGAGCGCGGGCAAGGCGCAGATCACCACGGGCCAGGTCGGCTCGTACGTGCTGTTCGGCCAGGACACGACGGCCGCGCAGAGCACCATCCAGAACAACGGCGGACGGGTGATCTTCAACGTCAACAGCAGCGGCGGCAGCGCGGTCATCCAGAACAACGGCGGCGGGGTCTACGTGCAGAACTCGCCCGACCTGAGCGGTGCCACGTTCGTCAACAACAACGACACGGTCAACGCGCGCACGGGCCTGTTCTTCATCAACGACGTCGCGACCAGCGTGGCCGTGGGTTCGATCTCGGGCACCGGCAACGTGGTTCTGGGGCAGCGGTCGCTGTCGGTCGGGGCGCTGGGTCTTGCCGACACCATCAGCGGAACGATCTCGGACACCGGTCCGGCGACCGTCGATTCGAAGGGCTCGTTCTACAGCAACCCGGTCAACGACACCGGCGGCTCGGTGGTCAAGGTCGGCTCCGGCACCCTGACGCTGACCGGCACCAACACCTACACGGGCGGCACGACAATCGGCCAGGGCACCTTGCAGCTCGGCGCCGGCACGGCGACCGGCAGCGTGCAGGGCCCGATCGCCAACGATGCGTCGCTGGTGATCAATCGCTCGGACAACTTCACCTTCGGCAATGCGGTCAGCGGCAAGGGAACGCTTTCGCAGAGCGGCACGGGCACGACCACCATCGCTTCTGCCAATACGTACACGGGCGGAACCGTCCTGAATTCGGGCGGCCTCACGGTGGCCGCCGCCGGCGCACTGGGGACTGGCGCGCTGACCATCAACGGCGGCACGCTGGGCACGCAGGTTCAGCTGAACAACGCCGTGGTGGTGAACAACAGCTTCAACCTGGCGACCGGAGGCGGCACTTCGACCTGGACCGGACCGGTCACGCTCAATGCGAACGCGACGATCACGAACACCACGCCGTCGGGCACGCTGTTCTTGAACGGATCGATCGGCGGCGCAGGCGGCATCACGCTCGACGGCATCGGAGGTGGCGTGACCAACTACGTCTACGGCGCGAACAACACCTACGCCGGGACCACCACCGTGCAAGGCAACACGCTGCTGCAGATGAGCGGCGCCGGCAACGTGCCCGGCGACCTGGTGGTGAACGGCACCGGTTCGGTCCTCTTAAGCGCGACGGGGCAGCTTGCCTCGACCGCCAACGTCACGGTCAATTCGACGGGCAACGCGTTCTCGGGACTGGAGATGTTCGGCGCCGACCAGACCGTCGGGCAACTCAACGGAACAGGCACTGTCGGGCTCAATGGGCGTCAACTGAACGTGGGTGCCGGAACGTTTTCCGGCGTGCTGTCCAACGGCGGCTTTCTGCCAGTGCCCGGCTCGCTGGTCAAGCAAGGCCCAGGCGTGCTGACCCTGTCGGGCGCCAACACCTACACCGGCGCGACCACGGTCAACGCAGGCACGTTGCGCGCTGGCGCGGCGAACACGCTGAGCGCAGCATCGGCCCACACGGTCGCCGCGGGCGCCACGCTCGACCTGGCCGGCTTCAACCAGACCGTGTCTTCGCTGACCAACAGCGGCACCGTGTCGCTGGCAAGTGCCACCCCGACCAGCACGCTGACCGTGACCGGGCCCTATGTCGGCAACGGCGGCGTGCTGAGGCTCGGCACGACGCTGAGCGCAGCCGGTCCGTCGGACCGACTGGTGCTCGATGGCGCGACCGCCGTCGCCAGCGGTTCCACGACGGTTCAGATCACGAATCTGGGCGGCCTCGGCGGCCAGACGGCGGGCAACGGCATCGAGGTGATCACCGCGCAGAACGGCGCGACCACGACGGCGCAGACGACCCAGTCCGCGTTCGCGCTGGCCGGCACGCACGTCGATGCCGGAGCATTCGAATACCGGTTGTTCGCGGCCGATGCGGCCGGCGCGGGCGAGAACTGGTACCTGCGTTCGCAGGTCGTCGCTCCCCCGCCACCACCCCCTCCGCCGCCGCCGCCTCCACCC